>CAYJLZ010000001.1:0-7444 GCA_964371265.1 uncultured Bacteroides sp.
CGGTAAAAAGTGCAAAAGGGCAGTATTTTCTTTTGCTTAACAACGACATTGAGGTAATTAACGGTGAATGGCTTGAAGAAATGCTGAGCCTTTGCGTGCAAGACGGCGTTGGCATAGTAGGGGCAAAACTACTTTACCCCGATGGTACATTGCAACATGCAGGTGTAATAACGGGCCTTGGCGGATATGCAGGGCATAGCCATAAATACGCAAAGCAAAACAGCAGCGGATACATGTTTCGCACATCAACTGTGCAAAATTTATCGGCCGTAACGGCAGCATGTATGCTTGTAAAGGCAAGCGTTTACACAGAAATGAATGGGCTTGACGAACAGTTTACCGTTGCATTTAACGATGTGGACTTTTGTTTGAGGGTAAGAAACGCAGGATATAGAATTTTGTACACACCTTATGCGCAGCTTTACCATTACGAGAGTAAAAGCCGTGGACTAGATGAAAAAGATGAGAAAAAACGAACAAGATTTGACGGTGAGAGAGCAAGGCTAAAACAACTTTATGGCGACAGCCTTACAAAAGACCCATTTTATAACATAAACTTAACACTGGACAGTGAGGATTTTAGCGAATCGGCAGTATTGCCGCAATATGAGTAAAAAGGTGCAATAAAATGCAAAATAGTAACTTGCAACCCGAAAATTTATTAAAAAGTAATACAAACAACAAAATAAATGCGGCAGTGCAAAAAAGCACTGCCGAGAAAAAACAATTATTGAGAAACAGCTGCAAAGTAAAAATAGCCGAATTACCACTAGAATACAATAAATATGCAAGCGAAAAAATTTGCACTAGAATTATAAATATGCTTGAATACAAAAGAGCAAAAACGGTTTTTTGTTTTGTGGGAACGCAGTTTGAAATAGACACACAAATAATATTACAAAAAGTATTAATTGATAAAAAAATACTATGCGTACCGCTGTGCACCGACAACGACAATAGAATAATGCAGGCAAGGCAAATACAAAGTTTTACGCAGCTTAAAACCGGGGCGTTTAATATAAAAGAACCAATACAAAACACTTTAGAAATTAAAAAAGAAAATATAGACGTTGCTATTTTACCCTGCCTTACAGCAGATAAAAACGGGGTAAGGCTTGGTTACGGAGGCGGATATTATGATAGGTTTTTTTATAAAACGGATAATAACACACTCAAAATAGCCATTTGTCGCCAAAAATTAATTAGTGATGAAAATACTATACCGATAAATGAATTTGATGTTTTTGCCGATATTGTTGTTACGGAAGATAACATTTACCTAAAAAGTAAAGAGTAACAATAGAAATTCAAGCTGAAATTTATTTTCGCACCGAAAACTCACACCCACAATAATTTTGCCTGTATAAATTGTAAATATTTGCTAGTTGCACACTGTGCTTGTACCCGTCTTTCTTTTTAAAATCGGCGGGTAAAAATTGCACATTGTGCATTTTTTGTGCCATTTTTCCAACTTCGTTAATAATTGTAGCGTTTTTGTGGGGGCTTACAGTGAGCGTGGTACTAAAAAAATCGTATTTATCTTTTTTTGCAAGGCTTGCCGTTTGCATAAGGCGCAAATTAAAGCACTTTTCGCACCGCTTTGCACCCTCAGGCTCGTTGTAAAGGCCTTGTGTGGCTGTGTAAAATTCTTGCGAGTTGTAGCTTGGCTCAGCAATTTTAATTTTTCCGCTGTGCGCCTTATCAATAAAACTTGTTAAGTCGTTAAAGCGTTTGTCAAACTCTTGTTTTGGGTGTATGTTTGGGTTATAAAAATTAATTGTAACATTAAAATACTGGCTTAATACGCTTAAAACATGAGAAGAACACACAGAGCAGCAACTGTGTAATAGCAGCTTAGGCTTTGTGTTTGTAAGGCTGTTTATTATATTTTCCATTTCAACATGGTAGTTCATAAATATATCTACTTTTCTAGTTTTTGCCACAATAACAACACAAATTTTATATAATTTATTGAAAAAGCTTTTATAATATATTCAAACTGTGTTAACAAGTGTGGTGTAAAATAATATTATCGGTTGAAACAAACCGTTGATGCCACAAAGAGTTTGATTAAAGGACTCGAAAAAATTTGAACAATATACTCTTTGATAAATGCCTTGAAAAAGGCCGCTTGCACGGGAAAGAGAAACCTTTTTTCCATTATGTGCAAAAAGTGGATTAAAGCCCCACCTACTTATGCCGAACTCTACACGGGCAGAGCGTCCGGTTCGGCTACAAAAAATTACTCGCATTTGCGAGATTAAATACCGCAGTGTGTAAATTTTGTAAAACTTTACACACTAGCGGGTTTTGTTTAGTATACGGTATTTACACAGTTGTGTTTTTTAAGTAAAATATATGTAATGTGTTATTTATAAGTATAAATTTACACTTTTTCATTATTCATCTTTGTATTAATAAATGTATCAACACAAAGCCCAAAAGTTATTATAACTCCGCCAATTAAATTTATGGCAACAATTTGCTGCGTTATAATGCTATCTATAACAACACCAAAAAATACTTGGCCTATAAACAAAAGCACCGATAACTTGTAAGATGGAATTTTAGACACGCATATAGAAGAAAAAAGTATTGTAAGTATGCCAAATAATCCACCTGTGTAAAGTAAAATATTTTGAGGCAAGTAAAAATTAGTAACTAAATTTTCGCCGCTGCCAAGTAAAAATAGTACTACTATGGCAATGGGTAATCCTGTAATATATGTTTGGGCAGTACTTACAATAAAGTTTGTTTTTGTTGCAACGTTTGCATTTATAACGCGTTGTAATACAAGCAAAACACCAACCAAAAAAGATAATACCATTGCCAAAATGTTAACTTGCCTTATCATAAAAATAGCGCCAATAGCCATAATTAATAGCGATAATACGCGTGCTTTTTTCATTTTAAAAGGTTTTATGCCAAAAAGGCCAAATTGATCGATAATAATGCCCGCACTGATTTGACCAATTAGGCCAAGAGACAATAATGCACTTACACCAAGAGGGGCAAATGCATAGTTGTTGCCAACAGTTGCAAGTACGCCAAGTGCACCGCTTAAATATAAGTACCACGGCAGTTTAACTTTAAGAGGGTGAGTCTTTTTTATTATCATAACAATTGTCATAATAATAAGGCCAACAATGTGTATTATTACCGTACTGCTATAAAGCCCAACTGCAGAGTTTAATCCGCCATTTACGGTTATCATAATGGCAATTAGTATGCCTGTAATTAATGATATTACGTAATAAATATTTTTCACTCCTATTTATGCCCCACTATGGGGAATTTTTAGTGCACATAAAATATTGCTTTAATGCAATTTATACAATACATTGGTAAATACTATTAATAACCTTTTAAAAAGCAAATAAAACATGTATAATATATAATAGCATTAAATTATTTAACATTAATTATAACATAAATTACTTAAAATGTGAAATAAGGAGAATATAATAATGACTAAAATTGAAATAGATAGAATAAATGCTCTTGCTGCAAAAAGCAAAACCGACAGTGGGCTTACGAGTGATGAGTTGAGCGAGCAAAAACAGCTTAGGCAAAAGTATATAAGCGAGATGAAAGCTTCGCTGAGAAGTGGCCTTGAAAGCGTTAAATTGCAAGATGAAGACGGTACAATTACTTCGCTTACAAAAAAGCAAAAAAACGATAACTAGTGTTAAAGTGAAAATAAAATTGCTGCATATCGTTAATAAAGGGGGTGCTTAATAAATGAGTGTAGAGCAAAGCATAAAAGATACACAAAGTAAAACATTAAACTCAAAACTTAAAAAAAGAAAAACAAAGGGCTTTAAAATAGTTTTAACAGCTTTAATTGTAAGCATTATGTGCGCTGTTGTAGGTATGCTTGTTTATTTGGGTTATGCCACAAAATACGATCATTTATGGCTAAATTTATCTACACTTGAAACACGAGATACAACCTTTTTGTATGCGCAAGATGAAAGCGGAGCATGGCAAGAAATAGCAAGTTTACAAACAAACCTACAAAAAACTTGGGTGGACATTGAAGATACACCGCAATATTTGCAACAAGCTTTTGTGGCAATTGAGGACAAAGATTTTTACAACCACATGGGTATAAGTATAAGCCGAAACATATATGCGGTTATTAACGAGATAAAGTATATTTTTACAGGGTCATTTATAGGGGGAGAAGACGGTATACGACAAGGCGCCAGTACACTTAATCAGCAGCTTATAAAAAATTTAACGTACGACGACAACGTAGGGGGCATTGAGGGATACTTTAGAAAAATACGAGAGATGTACCGTGCGGTTATAATGGACTTTACATACGATAAGCAAACAATACTTGAGGGATATATGAACTCAATTAGTTTTACTAATGGTACAGTGGGAGTGCAAGCGGAGAGTTTAAAGCTATTTAACAAGCAAGTAAGCGAGCTTACACTGGAGCAATGTGCAAGTATTGCGTGTATTACAAAAAACCAAACAGGATACAACCCCGTAACAAATCCCGAGGAACATATTGCAAGGCGCAATTATGTTTTGTACGAAATGTGGCAGCAAAACTATATAACACAAGAAGAGTACATTAATGCCTCGGCAATGCCAATAGGCTTGCAAGAGGGCGATATTAGTATTTACAACAGCCAAAACAGTGGGCGCTTAGCAAGCGAAATTGCAGATGATTTAACTGATGATTTAGTAAGTAACTATGGCCTTACAAATATAGAGGCCACAAACTTGCTTTACAACTGTGGGCTGCATATTTATACGTCCATAAGTGTTAATGATGTTGAAAGCATTGAGGGTGATCCACACAGTGTCGATGAATTTTTTGAACTAAATAAGGTAACGGCGCTGCATGTTTTAACAGATGAATTAACATTTTAATTACAATTACAACTTTTACAATAACTTTGTTTGTAAAGAGCTTTAATTTATGATATACTTATTTAGTATTTTTATGAGCATACTTATTGTGCTACAAATTTAACGGAGTAACTTATGCATTTTACTAAACGCACATACTATACATTGGCAGCAGTTTCGGCATTGTTTATGTTTATTGCGGGGCTTATGCTTATATTTAATGTAACTTTGGGAATACTTGTAAATATTTCGAGCCTCGGAATGGCAGGTGCAATGCTTTTTATAATAGCAAGAACCGACGCAAATTATCAAAAATCACTTTTTTTTATTGCCAGCGTATTTATTTTGTTTGATATGTTTGCAACCGGGTTTGGAAGTGTTTTAATATCGGCAGTTGCATCTGTTTGCGGTGCATGTGCTTTTCCTATATTTGCGCTTGCGCATGTTTATGGTGCGCATGCAATAAAAGATGAAAACGTTAAAACAATGGCAAACGTAGCAATTGCGGGAGCTGTTTTACAAGTTGCAGGTACGTTTATACCGCTTTCTCTACCTATGGGCGCTTGTATTATAATGGCAGTAAGCGCTATTCAGTGTGTTTTTATGATTGTACTGTTAGGCACACAGCCAAAAAAATAAATGGCAATGTTATAATAAAAGCTTATTTTGCGTATATATTATAATTGTAAAATAAAGCTAGTTAAAATTTGCTGTTTAAAAGGCTGTTTAGGAGAAATTGATGATATTAAACGTACATAAAAAAAATAAAATTGTAGTTGCAATTGCTTTGGCTTTTTGTATAATGCTTACAAGTTGTGCACAAAATTTAAACGACCAAAGCCAAAGTGAAGATTTTACGCAAGTGCCAAATAGCGCTAGTGATAATGCAAATACAAACGATACACCAACAGTTATGCAGGGTACCAGTGTGTTAAATTATAGAGCGGTGTGGATAAGTTACCTTGACTGGACTGCGTTTGATATGACAAACGAGCAAACATTTACAAGCAGTGTTAATACAGTATACGATAATTGCGTAAACTTGGGGCTCAATACGGTTATAGTTCAAGTTAGGCCGTTTTCCGACGCTATATATAAAAGCGATATATACCCGTATAGCCATGTGCTTACAGGCACACAGGGCGGCGATGTAGGCTATGATGCACTTGAAATTATGATAGATGCCGCCCATGAAAGAGGCCTTTATTTTGAGGCGTGGATTAACCCGTACAGGGTAAGTTTGTCGGATACTATGCCGGGAGAGCTTGCACCAAATAACCCGGCACTTACAAACCCCGAATGGGTGCGAGAGGTAAATGGCGGCCTTTATTTTGATCCTTCAATTCCCGAAGTTCAGCAGATGATTATTGATGGAACACTAGAGATAGTAAACAATTACGATGTAGATGCAATACAGTTTGATGACTACTTTTATCCAACAACCGATGCATCGTTTGATGAAGAGAACTACAATGCCACTGCAAATGGAAAAAGCCTTGAGGAGTGGCGAAGAGATAACGTAAATACACTTGTGCAAAACGTATACTCTGCAATAAAAGCGGCAAACCCAAACTGTGTTTTTGGCATTAGCCCACAGGGAAACAACGATAATAACTACAACGGGCAGTACAGCGATGTTCAGCTGTGGCTTGCAACACCGGGATACGTAGATTATATTATGCCGCAACTGTATTGGGGATTTAGCTACGAAACACAGAGCGGATCTGATAGGTTTGCCTTTGACAATATAACCGATGAGTGGCTTAGCTACCCTAGACACGAAGATGTGGCGCTTGCAATGGGACTTGGCGCATTTAGAATACCGGATGGAGACGGCGGATACGGCGATCAAAGCGAGTGGCAAAGCGGAAACAACCTTGCAAAAATGGTTAACACACTTGAAAATAAGCCAAATGTGGGAGGATTTGCCCTGTTTAGGTACCAAAATTTATTCGATAACTCTAACGAGTATCAAACACTTGAAAAAGAGGCTTTGCTATCAGAGCTTAATAATTAAAACAAACATAAGTTAAATGTAAAAGATGTTTAAGGAGAAAACGTATGAAATTTAAATATTTGAAATTGGTATTAAGCCTAGTGCTTGTAATTTGTATGGCAGTAATGTTTACAGCTTGCGATTTAAGTTTAAACTCACTGCTGGGCATAGAGTACGACGAGGATGCGGACGAAATTGAAAACATGAAAATGGCGAGTCCCGGAGGACAGAGCATTGAATTTCCTGTCGATTTTGAAATGCCTGAAGTTGCAAACAGCCTAGTTGGTGTATTGCCGGAGGGCTCTGACAGATATGTGGGTACAATATATTTGTCAACATACAAATCGGCAACATACCTTTATATTGTTGGAAACTCGCTTACAATAGATGCTAATTTTTACCTAACAGACTCAAACGGCGAGAGCGTTGACGCAAACCCCGATTACAGAGATGTAAAAGTAGCACTGTGGGAAAAAGGGCCAAACCAAGCTGAGTACATTGAAACAGCGCACTTTGAGGCAGACGGAACGAATCAAACTTATACATTTACAAACTTAACCTCGGGCGGAGAATATAGAA
>CAYJLZ010000001.1:7454-8704 GCA_964371265.1 uncultured Bacteroides sp.
CTTACAGTGACTGGTGGGCGTACAATGTAAACGGCAATTTTGCGCTAAGTTCAATATCGGCAACAGGCAGCGAGGAAGAAACAGTAGCTGCAGAATAAGGAGTTATAAATGTTTGCAGAGTTAGTAAAAAAATATTTTTGGGTATTTTTTGTGTCTATGGTGCCGCTTATTGAGCTTAGAGGTGCAGTTCCTATTGGTGTTGGTATGCAGCTGCAGCCCACATGGAGTATTTTACTTGTGGCAGTTATTGGCAACATGATGCCGGTACCTATAATTTTGTTGTTTGCAAAAAAAGTTTTGCTTTGGTGCTGTACATGGCCCGGAAAACTAGGCAAGTTTTTTAATGCTATACATTCTAAAGGTGTTAAGGCAAGCAATAAAATTCAAGAGAAATCGGGCAAGGGCATTTACTGGGGACTATTTATTTTTGTAGCAATACCTCTTCCCGGTACAGGTGCATGGACAGGTTGCCTTGGCGCTACATTGCTTGATTTAAAATTTTGGCCAAGTGTGTTATCGGTGCTTGCGGGCGTAATAACAGCAGGCGTAATAATGCTTACACTAAGCAGTTTGGGGCTTATGGTGCTTGTGCATTAAATTTATTATTATTTATTGAAGAATAGCCACCGCATAAATCGTTTTATAACTGTAAACGGTTTATGCGGATTTTTATTGCTTAACAGCGGCTGAAAGCATTGGCAAAAATTAAAAAACAAATAACGCATTGTGCGCATAACTTGCGCTTTGCACTAAGTACAGGGGGTGATTAAAACGTCTAAAGTAAGCGTGAAGGAATTTGAATTTATAGTTACACAGTACGAAAAATATGTACTTAGCATTTGCTATCAGTTTGTAAAAGATATACAAACGGCGCAAGATTTAGCGCAAGAGACGTTTTTATCGGCCTACAAACATAAAAATGAATGTGAAAAGCACCAATATAAGCCGTGGCTTGCAAGAATTGCAGCAAATAAAGCTAAGGATTATTTAAAAAGTGCTTACAACAAAAAAGTAACGCAGTACGATGTGCAAGACAGTGCAAATATACACTTGTTTGAAAAACCTCAGAGCATAACGCTTGAAGATATTGTACTAGCAAAAGAGGAATATAAGTGTATACAAAATTTTATTTTGTGCATGAAAGAGCCGTATTTAAACGTGGCAACACTGCATTTTTTACAGCACAAAAGTGTTAGCGAAATTGCAACACAGCTTAATAGGCCGCCAAAAACGGTTCACACACAGCTGTT
>CAYJLZ010000001.1:8714-11411 GCA_964371265.1 uncultured Bacteroides sp.
GCATGAATAATAATTACTTTAAAAGCAACTCGCATATATCCCGGCATGGTTTTGAAAGTTTAATTAACCTTAGTGCAAGTGAAATGCACCGCCTTGAAATGGCAGAGCATTTAAGCTTTTGTGATGAATGCATAGAAAAATATACAAGCCTGTTAACACAAGATGTATTAATTGAATCAAATTTAAGAGTTAAACAGAGTGTAATGAAAAAAATACACGGTAAAATTTATAAGGCGCTAATAAATAAGTATACAATTTATATTAGTGCCGCATGTATTGCATTAATGTTGTGGGGCAGTGGTATTTTAGGTGATATAACGCAAATAACTAGCGGTATTAACGAATATTTGGCACAAAATAATACAAAGCAGTACCAGCAGCGCTACAACGAATTACAAAACGACACAGAGCAAAGACAGCCAATATTGCAAACTGCTGCACAAACGTTTGAAAGCACTCTATTTAACATATTTAAAACGCAATAATTAATAACACATAATAAACACTAAATATTAAAAAGGGGATAACACCTATGAAAAAGAACGCATTTTTAACATTTATATTTTCACTTGTACCGGGGGCGGGTCAAATGTATATAGGATACATGAAAAGAGGTGTGTCAATAATGACACTTTTTGCATTGGCAATTATGTTTGGCACAAATTATGTATACGACTTTATAGTTGTTGCCCCTATTATTTGGGCTTACTCGTTTTTTGACACGTGGAATTTGCGCAACAACCTAAGCGAACAAACAAAACATATACAGGATAATTTTATATTTTCAAAGCTTGTTTCCGGTGCAGATGGATTTGACAACTTAGCAAAGAAATATTACAAAATAGTAGGATATGCATGCATAGGCCTTGCAGCACTTATGTTTTTTAACAATGCGCTAGTACCGTTATTAATAGACTTTATACCATTTATAAACTATTACAGAATAACTCAAGCAATAAACACAGCGGTAATTTCGGGGCTTTTGGTGTGGCTTGGCCTGTTTTTGCTTAAAAAAAATAATGCCGCACAAACACAGCACGTTGAAGACGAATACATTAGCTACAAAGCAAATGTAAGCACAGACGACAGTTTGTTAACTAACACAAATGAAACAGATGAACAACAATAAAGCAAAGTATGCAAAAAAGAAAGGGAAAAATGACAATGAGCGATGAAAACAAAAACATTGATAAATCGATTATAAGCAATGTTAATAATAAACCTCAGGGCAGAAGAGTTGGCACAATAACAACAGGAATTGCGCTTATAACAACCGGTGTTGCCATGTTTTTAAGTATAATTTACCCAAGTTTAAAATATATAAGCCTTTTTAAATTTGCTCCGCTGTTACTTTGTTTATTGGGCATTGAAATACTTATAGGATTTGGCCTTTGCAAAAACAATAGCCTAAAGTACGACTATGCCGGTATATTTTTAGCAGCTTTAACAGTAATATGTGCAATTTCGTTAAGTGGCAGTTATGTGTACTATATGATAGAAACCGCCATGTAAGTTAAACATTTGCGCCATTTGCAAATGCATTGTGCAAAAAGTTTTTGCAAATAACGGCAAATTATAACAAGGCAAATTATAGCATTAAAAAGCCAATACATTTATGCACAGATGCAATTAAATGTATTGGCTTTTTGTTTAAATAAATAATATAAAAATTTATTTTAGTTGTTTGTGGCAGTTTGGTTTTGCTGTATTGGCAAACCTGTATTATAACTGTTATTGCCAATTATTGTGCTAATTTGCCTTTGTGAAATTTTGCCGGTAAACACAAGGGCGGCCGCCTTTAAATACATGCTACCTAGTTTTACACTTTGCATACACAGTGCGTGAGGCCCTGCGTTTATTACCTTACCTGTATTGGGGTGTACCCACGTTTTGCAAAAACCGCCATCGGGATACTTACAAGGCGACATATGCCCTTCCAGTGCGCCATTGGTGCCCAAAACCTTATCTATAATACGTGCTACAATTTTTTTGCCTCCCCTTGGCGACACATTTATTTTATGCCCTGTTTTAAACATGTTAAAACTGTCAGTAATATCGGTTAGGGGCAAGTCGAGCTTATATGTATACCAAATGGCACGCTTTAAAAGCACACTTATTTGCGCAAGTTGCTTTGCAGATAGCGTAGGACTTGTGCTGTTGTGCTCAACATTTTTTGTTCCAAAATCAAGTTCGTGAAAAAAGCTGTCCATTGCCGATTCGCAAAAGGCATGGCCTGCATTTATGTTAAATTGTCCGTCCGGCAGCGTTTGACTATTAACGTATGGGTGCATAACGCAATCGGTGGCGTAGTGCATAACAAAACCCAGCGCATAACTTCGCTGCGTTGGCGTTTTTGCGCCGTAAAGCAAACAAAGTAAAAATAATCCGCACTTTTCGCTGTGCAATGTACCGCTCAATTTTTGCATGTTAACCTTACTTTTATGCGGAAAAATGCCGCCGCAAAAAAATGGGTCCGGGCCGTTTGCGCCCATTTCATATGCGTTTTGATCTTCTATTTTAACATCGCTTACCTTTTGTGCGCCTCTTGCTATTCGTATATGGGTGTACGCCTCGGGCATAATACAAACCTAACCTTTCGTGTGGATTATTTACATACTACCAAAACCTAGTAGCGTTTCGTGTCATTTTATGGCAATAAATATCATAAAAGTTATAAAACAATTTCAAATGCAATGC
>CAYJLZ010000001.1:11421-26479 GCA_964371265.1 uncultured Bacteroides sp.
CTGGCCATTTGGCAAAATCATGTCGCCACACTTAATAAAACCGTTTTTTGCCATCATTTTAAGCATACTGCTATTGTTTTTATGTGTGTCGCACCTTAAAGAAGCCCCATCGTTTTTCCTTGTTTGCTCTTTGGCAAAATCCACAATAAGTTTGCCTATTCCCATTCCTTTTGAGCTACTTAATACGGCAACTCTGTGAAGCACACCATACTTTTTGCCGTTTACAAGCCAGTTTCCCGTAATTAGTTTTTTTTCGTACGAAATATCTGTCATAACTTTTGTCATAAATGTGGCAAGTACCGTGTTTGTTTTAGTGTTTTTAACAACAAACCATGCACCAATGCTTTTGTCGTTTGCCAAACTATTTTCGTTTGGTGGCTCTGTCAATACTTGCCATTGTTCTATTTTGGTTGCTTTAAAATACTCTCTAGAGTCGCTGTATAATTTTAATGTTTGTTCAATGTCTTTACCGGTGCCCTGTTTAATGGCCATATCTGACAAGCTAATATTCATTGGCAAACATCTCCTTGTCAATTTTTTTTGCAATTGGCAATATAAATTTGCTTGTTTCATAATATTGAGCATTTTTACATTGTGCGGCTATAAACTCCTTAAGCTGGTCGTAATTTCCCTTTGTAAAATTTGTATCTACTACAACTACATATGAATTATTGGCAACAAGTAGCGCTATCATGTCATCAAAAATATATACTTTTAAAACATCACTATAATTTAATATTCCACTTGCTCCCGATGTATTTTGCTCAATGTATTCGCCAAATTTTAGGTGTACAACAGGGTCATCTGTGCCGTATGTGCTCTCGTTAAATTTATTTAAATGGCGCAAATTTTTTATGGGCAGGCTAACTAACCCGTAGGCAATAATAACTGTACAAGCGCCGTTTACTGCTAAGTTACTGTAATTTACGGGCGGTGTTGCAGCTAAGGCAATAAGTGCAATACCTAGTAAAAGTATTGCAAAATAAAGCCAGCGTTTGCGCCTAATTGTCGTGTTTTCTATTAATTTTAACTTTTGCTGTGTTGTAAGTGTGTTTGTGCACTCAAAAAGAATTTGCATATGCAATTTTATTACCTTTCTTCAATTTATAAATATTTACTTAGGCACCTATTTTATCAGTTGCACAAGTTTATTTATAATTTTAACTGTAAATTTAATTATACGCTTAATTAATGTTTTTTTCAATCAAGAATTAAGAGTAAAACAGTAACATTTAAAAATTTTATTAATATTTTATTAATTTTAACATTTTAACACAAAAATAATGTATAATGTAATCTGTCCCCAAAAAGGGCAATAATAATGATATTTATCGGAGGATATATGAAAAAGTTAATGAAAATAGTATGTATTGCAATGTGTGCCACTATTGCTGTTGCAATGCTAGCATCTTGTTCTCAACAAGCAGCGCCGTCGTCTTTAGCACAAAGCGAGGCTACAAGCCAAACACAACAAGAGGATACAGCGCAAACAGATACTGAAGAAGAACTAGTGCCATCGACAATACCGGCACACGAGCCGGGCGTTTTTGTAGATGGTGAAGAAATAGAGTTTACAAATGTAATGTCGGTTGGTGACAATGAAATTGATTTTGATTTGTTTAGATTTTTTTATTTGAGCAACAGAGCCGCAATTGACGGAGGCGATACAAGCATATGGCAAATGAGCGAGGAAGATCTTACTGCTATTGGCCTTGCGCCGGACCAGATGAGCGAAATAGTAGAAAGTATAAACCTTGCAACAGAAGATAATATTAAGTCGATATTTGCAATAAAGCAAATGGCAGATGATTTTGATATAGTGCTTACACAAGAAGAAATAGACATGATGGACGCCGACATTGCCGCTGCAACAGAACAGCTTGGCGGTGAGGATGCGCTTGAAGAGTGGATGATATCTCAAAACATGTCGCTTGATATATATAAATTATTGCTTGAAAATGCCACATTGCTTACTAAAATAATAGAGCAGGGCTACGGAGATGAACTTAAAGACGAAATAAACGAAGAGTTTGTTCACATTCAGCATATACTTGTGCTTTATAAAGATTCGACTGCAGAAGAGCATGCAGAAGAACTTGCCCTTGCAGAGGAAATTTTAGGCAAGGCACAAGCCGGAGAAGACTTTGAAGAGCTTATGCTAGAGTATAACGAGGACGAGGGCCAGCCGCTAGAGGGATATACATTTACGTTTGGTACAATGGTAGAAGAGTTTGAACAGGCGGCATATGAGCTTGAATATGACGAAATAAGCGATATAGTTGCCACAACGTACGGATACCACATTTTGCGCCGTTTGCCTATTGATGAGCAGTATGTTAGCGACAATTTGGTAGACTTGTCGGTTGGAACACAAACAGAGGCTAAAATTAGCGAGGACGTTCAAAATATTATGGACTCTTACGAAATAACATACGACGATAACTATGACAAAATAGCACCGGCAACAGTATATTAAAACAAATAATTAGCGCGCAAAAATGCCGACGAAATTTATTTCGTCGGCATTAATAACTTTAAGTTAAAGCCACTTTTTAATTTTCATAATGGCAACTGAAAAAACAGTTAACAAAATGGCTATGCCAATAACAATATAAAACCCAAACGACGAGCTTTGAAACGGCAAAATTACATTTGTACCAAATAAGCCAAAAACAATTGTGGGAACCGTAAGTATAATTGTTAAAGCGGCAAGCAATTTCATAACCATGTTAAGGTTGTTTGAAATTATACTTGCAAAAGCATCCATCGTTCCGCTTAAAATGTTGCGGTAAATGTTGCTCATTTCAATTGCCTGTTTGTTTTCAATTATAACATCTTCAAGAAGTTCGGTGTCGTCGGGGTAGTTTTTAACAAATTCCATTCTAAGCAATTTTTCAAGCACTATTTCGTTGCCTTTAAGCGAAGTTGAAAAATAAACAAGGCTTTTTTCAAGCCCGAGCATTTGTATCAGTTCTTTGTTTTTCATCGAAAGATGAAGTTCGTTTTCTACGCGCTGGCTCTCTTTATCAACTTCACGCAAGTGGTTTAAAAAAAGTGTTGAATTGCGGTGTAATAATTGCAATGTCATTCTGTTACGTTTTTTTGTATTAAAATTTTTAACAAAGCCACCGCTAAACGATAAAGAGAGTGCGCTCTCTTTTAAACAAATGGTAATTATGTTTTCTTCGGTTAAAATAATGCCAAACGGCAAGGTGGAGTAAACAACACCGTGTCCCTTATCCTTTTTATTTTCAATTATGGGTGTATCTACAAGTATTAACATGTGCGCATCTTCAAAATCAATACGGCTGCGCTCTTCTTCATCAAGTGCTGCACGAAGTAATGCGGCATCTGTATTAAGTTGTTCGCACACAAAGTTCAGCTCTTCTTCTCCGGGTGCAAATAAATTAACCCATGCACCGGGAACTATTTTATCGGTTTGTGTAAGTTTGCCATTGTCAGAGTAATATATTTTTATCATTTTTACCGCTTTCTGCACTATTACACACTTATGTTTAACTAAAACGGCATTACAGTTAAAAGTAAAAAGTGTGCGTATGTGCTTGTTTTTTTATTGTGTTTCTACTTTGGGGCAGGGGGTTATCCATACGCGCACTCTCCTTAAAATATTATTATAAAATTTGTCGCCATTATAATTCTATTGCCTAACGGTGCTATTTGTCAAGAAAAAAGATTGTTAAATTTGACATTTTACATTTATTTGTAATATTATATAAGTTAGCATATTGTTAATATGCGTTTAAACAGGTATTATTTTTTGCCGATTTTATACAATGTATGCTCAATTGTGAGTATAATTTTCCGGTGATGTTTATTATAGGTTTATTACTTTTGAAATAGTTAATGAAACAATAAATTTTTAAGGTGTAAAAATTATAATTTTGCTATCGGCAAGTTGAATGATAGTTTTAGGAATTGTTTTGTTATATTACAGTGCAATAGGCATTGTTTAATTACCTAATATAAAATATGCATATTATATGCGGAGGAAATATGAAAAAATTGCTTTTAATGCTTTTGCTTTGCGCTATTACAATTACGTCATGTGCACAAAGCGATGCAAACCAAGCAGCTGTTAGTAAAATAGAGCTTGCACAAAGTATTGCGCCGCCACAGCCAAAGGCTATTACAACAACAGTTAAATTTACAGCAACGGGGGACAACTTAATACACGACGGCATATATTTACAAGCGGCGGCAAGGCACGGCGGTGGGGGATATGATTTTTCGTATTGCTACGACAATGTTAGAGATTATTATAGCAACTTTGATGTTAACTGGTTAAACCAAGAAACACTTGTTAACGATGAGTTTGCGCCGTCGTCTTATCCAATGTTTTCAACACCCGGTCAAATGGGGTACGATTTGTACGATGTTGGATTTAGGGTTTTTAGCCTGTCTAACAACCACAGTTACGACAAAGGCACAGCAGGCCTTGATGCCACAATGAACTTTTGGAATACTATGCCGGATGATGTAAAAGTGCATGGGTTATACAAATCGCAAGATGAGTATTATTCAAACATAACATATCAAACAATTAACGATATTACAATTGCATATCTTGCATACACTGAATCGACTAATGGGCTAAGTGTGCCTGAAAACACACCGTATCATGTAATATACACATCTCAAACAGACATTATACAAAAGCAAATTGAAACGGCAAAGCAAAACTCAGACATTGTTGTAATTAGCAACCACTGGGGTGTAGAGAACAGCCATTCGCACACACAGGCACAAAAGGACCTGGCACAACAAATGGCAAACTGGGGCGCCGATTTGATTATAGGCACGCACCCACATGTGGTTCAAAACGCCGAAATTATTAAAACCGAGGACGGCAGGGATGTTTTTGTTGCGTATTCGCTTGGTAATTTTATAAGTACACAGGCTGTGGCCGATACTATGATAGGTGCAATAATTGAGTGTACGTTTGAAAAAACAACCGATATAGACGGCACAGTTACAGCAAAAGTTACAAACCCAAAACTTAGGCCTGTTATAACGCATTACGATGCAAATTACACAAATGTTAGGGTGTATTTATTTGAGGATTATACAAGTGAGCTTGCAAATGCACACGGAGTTAGGGCGAGAAGTTCGGCATTTAGCATGGAATATATAAGCGAAGTTTTAAAGGCTAACATTAGCCAAGAGTTTTTGATTATTTAAAAATTTATTAAATATAGTGAAGGTTAAAAGGTGAAAAGATGAGTAAAGTTAAATGGAAAGGCACAACACTACTTGCTCCGGTGCCACCGGTTCTTGTAAGTTGCGGCACAATGGACAGCCCAAACGTGCTTACAATTGCATGGACGGGCATAATAAATTCTCAGCCGCCAAAAACGTATGTATCTATACGAAAAGAACGTTATAGCTACGATATTATTAAAAATAGCAAAGAATTTGTGATAAACTTGCCCACGAGTAAAATAGTGCGTGCAATAGATTATTGCGGAGTGAAAAGCGGAAGAGATGAAAACAAATTTGAAAGCGCAAAACTTACGCCGCTGGAAGTAGAGGGTGTAAACTGCCCTATAATAGAGCAAAGCCCCGTAAGCCTTTTGTGCAAAGTTACCGACATAGTGGAGCTTGGCACACACGATATGTTTATAGCCGACATAAGCTCGGTTTATGTAAGCGAAGAGCTAATTAACGAAAAAGGCAAGCTTTGCCTAGCAAAGGCATCGCTGTGCGCATTTGCCCACGGAGAGTACTTTGCTTTAGGTAGAAAAATAGGTGATTTTGGGTTCTCGGTAAAAAAGCGCAAAAAAAAGCCCCAGTACGACAAAAGAAAAAGTAACACAAATAAGTAAAAGGATTTAATATGACTGTAATTTGGGATTTTAACGGTACAATACTAGACGATACGAATATGTCGTACGAGCTTACAAACAAACAGCTTATAAATTTTGGCTATAAACCAATGAGGGATATTGAGCACTATAAAGATGTTTTTTGTTTTCCAATAGAAAAATATTACAAAGATGCAGGCTTTAATTTTGATGACCATCCTTTTGACATGCTTGCAAAAGATTATGCCGAAATGTACACAAAGCAGTATACATCGTGCGCTTTGCACAAAAACATTATAGAAGTGCTAGAGCAGTTAAAGCAAAAAAACATTAGGCAAATTATACTTTCGGCTTCGGAAAAAGCTACACTTGAAGAACAACTTGATTTTTACGGTATAACACAGTATTTTGATACTGTTTTGGGCCTTGATGACGTGTATGCAAAGAGCAAAGTTGAAATGGCAAAACAGTGGATGAAAGATACAAACTTTGATGGCACTGATGCAATTTATGTTGGAGATACTACGCACGATTTTGAGGTTGCAAACCAGCTGGGAGTTATGTGTGTGTTGTACGCAGGCGGCCACCAAAACGAGCAAATTTTAAAAGCTACTGGCGCACATGTTGTTACAAACCTGTCTCAGGTTTTAAATTTTATTAAATAGTAATTGGGGGATTTGTTTTGTTTTCTATGGAAGTAATAGTTCTAGTAATATCGGTAGCTGCAATGGCAGGTATATATTTTATATTAAAAAAAGAAAAACCGAAGGCAAGCCAAACAGGCAAAAATTTGACAAAAAGCAGCGAAGTAGCAAAGCCACTAGGAATTGCAAAGAGGTTTGCTATGGTAAATTCTTATAAGGTATTACAAGATGTAAGAATAAAAATTGACGATAAAACAGCAGAATTTGATTTTGTTGTGGTAGGTGCTTTTGGTGTGTTGTGCGTTGAGTGCTATGGCTACGGCGGCGAAATATATGGAACTGAAAAAGATGCACAATGGGTGCAAATACATAAAAATGAAAAAGTTTATTTTGAAAACCCTATAACAAAAGCTACAAAAGGCGTGAGAGCTATTAGAGAGGCGCTTTTTGCTAGCAAAATAAAAAACACAACCGTAACAAGTGCGGTTGTGTTTACAAACGACAAAGCATCGATAGCACTGCCAAGAACAATTGAATTTTACACAACAAAAACGTTTAAAGACCATATAAATAAATCTATTTTTATACAGGATAAAAACGTTGATATTGAAAAAACAATAGACGCTATTAAAAGTAAGCTAACAGACGAATAACAAAAAACGTTTGTGTATTTACAAAATATTCACAAGTAATTAACACAATTTGCCAACAATTATAGTAAAATTACAAGTACAGAGAATAAGACGCCGCAATCTTGTTCTTTGTACATGATTCCTCCTCACACAAAAATACCCCAAGTACACCGCTGTATATACAGCGGTGTTTCTTATTTTGTTAGGCAATAATATGTGCAACCTTGTAAAACCTATTTTAAGTTTATGCTAAGTAAGTAGCTATTTTTTATAATAGTCAATTATTACAAAATAAAATGTTCAAGAGTATATTTTTTATCGTCGGCAATAAATATACCGTATCCACGCCCTTTAAAGCTACTTCTGTTGCCCTCTACCGATCCGGGGTTAAATAGCGTGATATCGCCTTTAACTTCGCAAATTGGGCAATGGGTGTGGCCAAACATAGCAATGTTTGCACCTTGCAGTTTTGCTTCTTTTGCAATTTCGCTGTAACTGCGCTTCACATGAAAGTTGTGCCCATGAGTAATAAGAACTTTTACACCCTCAAAAACACAAACAGCTTTGTATACACCCACTCGCATAAAATCGCAGTTGCCATCTACCTTATAAAATTTTAAATTAGGGTACAAAAGCTCTGCATTGCTAATATCGTTAATGCCATCTCCCAAAAAAATCAGTGCGCTAGCATCGCTTTCTTTTTCAATAATGTCATAAACGCTGCTTGTATGCCCGTGTGTATCCGATATAACTATTACTTTTATCATAAACTAAACCCTGCTATTATATATTGTTTTTAATACTTAAAATCTTCTATAAGTTTTGCATCATTTTATAAATTTCACTTTTGGGTAAACCCGTTTTTTTAGCGGCTTTTTTTGCGGCGTTGCTTGCGCTATCTCCGCTTTTTATAAATTCGCCAGCAATCATAGCTGCTTGCTGTACTGTATATTCTTCCTCATTGCTCCGGCTTTCTTCCTGTGCCGCAATAATAATAACAAATTCACCTTTAGGCTTTTTTTCGCTGTACAAATTAAAAGCGTCACCTGTTGTAGTAATACAAATTTCTTCGTATATTTTTGTAAGCTCTCTGCAAATTGTAATACTGCGCTGTGTGCCTAAAAAGTCACATAAATCTTTTAAAGTGGTTAATAATTTGTGCGGAGACTCGTACAAAATAACAGTTCGATGTTCGGTTTGAAGCTGGGTTAAGCGCTGTTTTTTTGTGCGCCTGTTTGTGGGTAAAAAGCCCTCGAATACAAACGAGCCTGTAACTTGACCGCTTGCACAAAGCGCCGTTATTGCCGCACATGCGCCGGGTATGGGCACTACTTTTATGCCAAGTGCGTGCGCCTGTTTTACAATAACTTCACCGGGGTCGCTTATTGCGGGTGTGCCGGCATCACTGCAAAGGGCACAACTTTCTCCGGCTGTAATACGGTTTAAAATTAACTCTCCACGCTGTAATAAGTTATGCTCGTAATAACTTATAAGCTGTTTTTTTATTCCCAAATGATTAAGAAGTTTTATGCTTACACGAGTATCCTCTGCGGCAATAAAATCTACACTTTCAAAAGTGCTTTTTGCCCTTTCGCTCAAGTCCGACAAATTGCCAATAGGGGTTGCAACAATATATAAAGTGCCAAATTTAGCGTTGCTCTCACTCATAGTATACTCCGTTTCAATTGGGTTTTAATCAAAAATTAGTTTTATATTTTGTAAACTAATTTTCGTAAATTTCGCGCATTTGGGGGCTTGGGCGTGTGCCATCAGCGTTTTCGGTAATAAGCGGCGGCAAAACTACAAGCCCGCTCGCCCTGTTTTTTTGCCCCTCTATTAGTATAAGCCACGGCTTTTTTTTGTGCGATGTACATACAAACTGCAAGCGCTTTGGCTCAATATTAGACGCTTTCATCTCGCAAATAACATCGGCAAGGCGTTCGGGGCGCTGGCATATGCACAACTTACCTCCGTCTTTAAGCAAAAATGCGGCGGCCTTGCATACGTAAAACATGTTTAAACTTTGCTCGTGCCTCGCACTTGCACGCTCGGCAACAGGGCTTACAAAACCCGATGTAAAATAAGGGGGATTACACGTGATAACGTCGAAATTTGTGTTACTAATATAAGGCTGTTTTGTTATGTAGCTGTTTGCATTATTACTTTGTTGAAACGTATCGCTTGCCTGTAAATTATCGGTTAAATACTTTTTAGGTAAAATGTCTTTTATATCGGCGCAAATAGGCTTAATGTTATCGGCATTGTTTTGCTGCACACTTACGTTTAACAAATCAATTGCAGCGTTTGCTATGTCTATTGCAACGCAAAGCCCTCTGTGGCCTCTGTCAAAAAGGCGCAACGGTATTATGCCACAACCTGTGCCTAAATCGCAAACATTTTGCATACGCTTTGCACCGCAAAAGTTAGCAAGAATAAGTGCGTCGGCACCAAATTTATGCGTTTTGCTTACATGAACATGTGTGCCATGTGTTAAAATTTCGGTTTTACTTGGCGTTTTAGGCATTGCTAAAAACTCGCTTTCGGTAAAATAATACAAATTTAGGGGAACGGCAAAAAACCGCCCCCCACAAAATGCATTAATATGCAGTGGCATATACATGCCAAAAGTGCAACAAGTTATAATTAACCTGCGCTTATAGCACTTACGGGACATGCGCCTTCGCAAGAACCGCAATCAATACATGCGCCAGCATCTATTTCGTATTTGCTATCGCCTTCGCTGATAGCCGAAACGGGACATGAACCTGCACATGCACCACAAGAGATGCACTCGTCACTAATTACATAAGCCATAATAAACACTCTTTTCTCCGCACAAATATGAAAATTGCATTGTTGCCGCCATGTGCGGTTTTGGCAACAATGTGGAATAAATCCTTAATATATTTTAACATATTTCAGTAAAATTTCAATAGTTACATGTTAAATATTAATGTATTTTATAAAGATACTGTCGACAATAGCGTTTATCCGGCCGGTTTTGGCAATATTTACACAATACAGAATGGTTAAAATTCACATTTTGGCATTGTGTGTTTTGTTTGCTATCCTTGTATAGCAAAAAATGGATAAATTTGCTAACGATAACTACTGTTTACACTATTTAAAATAGTTTACACCTGCTGTAAAAATAGGCTGTATTTTATTGCCGCACACATTTTTGTAAAGGTGCTTGCCAAATCTTTCGCTGTGGCCCATTTTACCAAGTATCCTGCCGTCAGGGCTTGTAATGCCCTCTATGGCAAGAATGCTACCGTTTGGATTATATCTTAAATTCATTGTAGCATCGCCGTTTTTGTCAACATACTGTGTGGCAACTTGCCCATTTTTAATAAGCGTATTTAATGCAGTACTGTTTGCAACAAATCTGCCCTCACCATGAGAAATAGCAACTGTATGTACATCGCCAATACTTGTTTGCGCAAGCCAAGGTGATGAATTGTTAACTATTTTTGTGTGTACAAGCATACTTTGGTGCCTGCCTATTTTGTTAAATGTAAGAGTTGGGGAGGTTTCGTTTGTTTTTACAATTTTGCCAAACGGTAAAAGCCCAAGCTTAATTAGTGCCTGAAAACCGTTGCAAATACCTATCATTAAGCCGTCACGCTTGTATAAAAGCTCGTGAACGGCATTTGTTATTTGAGGATTGCGCAAAAACGCCGCAATAAGTTTTGCGCTGCCCTCGGGTTCATCTCCGCCCGAAAAACCGCCGGGTAAAAATATTATTTGGCTGTTTTCAATTCTTT
This sequence comes from uncultured Bacteroides sp., assembly GCA_964371265.1. Taxonomy (GTDB): domain Bacteria; phylum Bacillota; class Clostridia; order Oscillospirales; family Ruminococcaceae; genus Ruthenibacterium. The sequence continues at coordinate 22,287 of CAYJLZ010000001.1, forward strand.
TTACAATCTGTTTTACACTCTCTTCAACATCGTTTTGGGTTAAGTTGTTTATAACAAAAATATCGCTTATTGCTCCTGCATTTTGCATTGCCGCTGCCGAGTCGTACTCGCAATTTGTACCGGGAAAAACAGGTATTAGTACACGTGGTTTTGCAATTTTGCCGTTAGATATTGCAGGGCCTGTGTACTTTGGTGTATCAAATTTTGATGATTGTATGTTGTAAATAGCTGTGCTAAATTCGCTGTCTTTATCGTCTTGCAACATGTGATTGTCAAGGTACGGTAAAACAGCGCCCAGTTTTTGCTCGTAAGTTTTTTGAATGTCAGCTAAATTTACACACTGTTCAAATGCTATAAAAGTGTATTCCGCACTTGTATTGCCTAGTAATTTGCAAATAACGTCATCATTTTTATTCTTTGTAAAATTGCTAAAATCTTCAAAAGTAAAACCGTTTGCAAGCTCTAATATAAAACCGCCGTAGCAAGAGCTGAAAATATTGTTAAACTGTGTAGTTGAACTTGCGCTAAAGCCAATTTTGTTGCCCATACACATTTTAACAAGCCCCTCGGCAACGCCGCCGGCAGTGGGTGTAAATGCACTTATAATTTTTTTACTTTGTATTAAATTATAAACAATATCAAAAACATCAAGCTGGCTTTTCACGTTGGGCAAATTATTACCATTTTTGTTTACTTGTGACGGCATAACAAAAACAACTTCGCTGTTTGCTGCCTTAAATTCGGGAGATATTACATCTTCAACATCGCCGTGCGACACAGCAAAACTTACAAGCGTTGGTGCAACATCAAGCTGTTCAAAACTACCGCTCATACTGTCTTTTCCACCAATTGCGCCAACGCCAAAGTCTAGTTGTGCATCAAGTGCGCCAAGAAGTGCGCCCACCGGCTTGCCCCAGCGAGTAGGATCAGCTTTTAGTCGTTCAAAATACTCTTGAAAAGTTAAATACGTATTTTTAATGTTAAAACCTGTGGCAACAATTTTGCTTATACTCTCAAGCACGGCAATATATGCGCCAACATATGTGTTTTTTATAGCTATGTTTGGGTTGTAGCCCCAAGCCATGGCACTGCAAGTTTGTGTAGTTGCATTCAAAACCGGCAATTTTGCTACCATTGCCTGTGTTTGCGTAAGCTGGTTTTTGCCTCCAAACGGCATTAAAACTGTGCCGCTGCCAATTGTGGAATCAAAGCGTTCGGCAAGGCCTTTTTTACTACACACGTTTAAATTACCCATTAAGCTTGTAAGGTTTTCTTCTAGGGTATTTTTGCTATTTGCGTTTACATAATTAACGGTTTCTTCGCCTGCAACAACATTGTCGTAAACATCACCGTAGTCGGTAAGAGTGTCTTTGCTCAAATCAATATTTTGCATGTTAGTAACATGTGCACTCATATATTTATTTGCGCCGTTGCTGTTTAAAAAGTTTCTGTCAATATCGCATATTTTTTTACCGCACCACATCATTACAAGGCGGTTTTCGTTTGTTATTGTTGCAACTTGCGTTGCCTGCAAATTTTCGCTGTTTGCAATTTGCATAAATTTTTCAGCATCTTTTGCCTCTACAACAACCGCCATGCGCTCTTGGCTCTCGCTTATAGCAAGTTCTGTGCCGTCAAGGCCGTCGTATTTTTTAGGCACTTTGTCAAGCTCGATAATTAGGCCGTCGGCAAGTTCTCCTATTGCAACGCTAACACCACCTGCGCCAAAGTCGTTGCAGCGCTTAATTAACAGCGTTGCGTCTTTATTTCTAAACAAACGCTGAAGTTTGCGCTCTTCGGGAGCATTACCTTTTTGCACTTCGGCGCCACACTGCGCTAGGCTTTCACTGCTGTGTGCCTTTGAAGAACCTGTTGCACCGCCACATCCGTCGCGCCCGGTTTTGCCGCCCAAAAGTATAACAACGTCGCCCTCGGCAGGCTCTTGTCTGCGCACGGCGCTCTTTGGCACTGCGCCTACAACTGCGCCTATCTCCATACGCTTTGCAATGTAGCTTTTGTGGTAAATTTCATCTACCATACCTGTGGCAAGGCCTATTTGATTACCATAGCTAGAGTACCCCGCGGCCGCAGTTTGCACTAGTTTGCGCTGAGATAATTTACCGGGCGTTGTGTTTTTTACGCTAACAAGCGGATTGCCTGCACCTGTAACACGCATTGCTTGGTAAACGTAACCTCTGTTTGCAAGTGGGTCTCTAATTGCACCGCCTATGCAAGTTGCTGCGCCGCCAAATGGTTCAATTTCGGTTGGGTGGTTGTGCGTTTCGTTCTTAAAAAGTAACAGCCAGTCCTCGTCCTTGCCGTTTACATCTACTTTTATTTCAACACTGCATGCATTTATTTCATCGCTCTCATCCAAATTTTTAAGTATACCGTTTTGTTTTAGGTATTTTGCACCTATCGTGCCCATGTCCATAAGGCAAATAGGTTTGTGCTCCAGTTTGCCTTTATGCACCTCGCTGCGCAGTTTTAAATATCGCTCGTAGCTGTTTTTAATAGTTTCATCGTCTATTTTAACGTCTGTAAGCACTGTGCCAAAAGTTGTGTGCCGGCAGTGGTCGCTCCAGTACGTATCTATCATTTTAATTTCGGTAATTGTTGGGTTGCGATTTTCGCTTTTAAAATAGTTTTTACAAAAAACAATGTCACCCTCGTCCATTGCAAGGCCGTAGTTTTGTGCAAACTTATAAAGTTGTTCGTCTGTCATGTCTATAAATCCATGCAGGGTCTCAACAGTAGTAGGTATTTCGTACTCTACATTTAAAGTTTGTCTAACATCAAGCTCTGCTTGCCTTGCCTCTACGGGGTTAATTGTATAGTTTATAATTTGCTCAAGCTCGCCTTTTAATACATTACCGTATATTAAAAATACTCGTGCGCTTAATACGCTTGGCAATTGTTGCTGGCTTATAAGCTGTATGCACTGCGCAGCGCTTGCCGCACGCAAATCGAATTGACCCGGCAAGTACTCGGTGGCAAAAGTGCTGTGTTTTTCGCTTATGCTCTTTGCGTTTATTGCATCTTCAAGTGTGTTGTAAACGTCGTCGAGTGCAGGTTCGCTAAAAACGGTGTCTATGCAGTCTTTAAAAAGTTGCTCTGATATTCCCTCCACGTCGTACCTGTTAATAATGCGCACGCCCACAACGCTTTTTATGCGCAACATATGGCGTATTTCGTGCAAAATGCCCTTTGCCTCTACTGCAAATTCTTGTTTCTTTTCAACATAAATGCGATGAACCATTTTTTATCTCCTCTTAAAATAAAAGCGTTTATTTTTTAAGCGTTTGAAATGCAAGAAAACGTTTGATGGCAATAAGTGTTTTATTGACAGAAAAGGCGTTTAACAAACATTTCTAAATATCGAAATCGTATTCGAAATTTGCTTGTTTATGTTTTTGTATGCACTGCTTAGCCTCACGTATCTAATTCAGGTTTTTGTTATGTGCGGGCAGCAAAGCAAATGTTTTTATCGCAATTCACTCAATGCTTTTTGCCCAATGTCGTTGCGCATATGGATATTGTTAAAGTTTATTTTTTTACAAGCACTGTAAGCTGAGCTAACAGCACTTTGTAAATTGTTTTCAACTGCGGTAACTCCAAGCACACGCCCGCCTGCAGTTACTAACTGTTTTGTATTGTCCTCGCTATTGCTGCTAAACGCTGTACCAGCGTGAAATATTTGCACATCACAGCTGTCGTTTGCACTTTCCAGTTGACCGTGTTTTAGTCCATTAATTTGCTTGCCTTTTTCGTAATTTTGTGGGTAACCGCCGCTTGCCAGTATAACACAAGCGGCACTTTTGTTTTCAAATTCTACGTTTAAATTGGCAAGCGTGCCGCTTGTTACAGCGAGCATTACGCTAAGTAAATCTGTTTTTAAAAGCGGAAGAACAACCTGGGTTTCGGGGTCGCCAAAGCGGCAGTTATACTCTATAACTTTTGCGCCGTTTTTTGTAAGCATAAGCCCAAAATACAAACAGCCCTTAAATGTTCTGCCCTCACTTTTCATGGCATTTATAGTGGGTATAAATATTTTTTTCATGCATTCAGCTTCAATTTCGCTTGTGTAAAAGGGGTTTGGCGCAATTGTACCCATGCCACCTGTGTTAAGGCCTTTGTCGTCGTTGTATGCACGCTTATGGTCCATGCTGCTAACCATTGGCACAACTGTCTCG
>CAYJLZ010000001.1:26489-33818 GCA_964371265.1 uncultured Bacteroides sp.
CTCGCCATCGGTAAAGGCCAAAACGCTTACTTCGGGCCCTTGTAAAAACTCTTCAATTACAATACTGTTACCTGCGCTGCCAAACTTTTTATCAGTCATTATTTCATTTACGGCGTTAATTGCATCTGCTTTGCTCTCGCAAATTAAAACGCCCTTGCCAAGCGCTAATCCGTCAGCCTTTACAACAACGGGATATGTGCTATTGTTGTTTAAAAAAATTAGTGCATCTTTATCATTTTCAAACACATTGTAGTCGGCAGTTGGTATGTTATATTTTTTCATTAAGTTTTTTGAAAAAACCTTGCTACCCTCAATTATTGCCGCCGCCTTACTTGGGCCAAAACAAGGTATACCTTTTTCTTCAAATGCGTCTACCATGCCCAAAACAAGTGGGTCGTCGGGCGCAATTACAGCGTATTCAATGCTGTTTTCTACCGCCCAAGTTACCATTGCTTGTATGTCTGTGGCCGCTATGTTTACACACTGTGCATCGTAAGAAATGCCTGCATTGCCGGGTGCACAAAACAGTGTTGGTTTTTGCTTTGACTGCGCAAGTTTTCTTACAATGGCGTGTTCTCGGCCACCGCTACCTACAACTAAAATGTTCATATTAATCTCCGTTTCGTATATGCAATTATAAAAAATGTTGTCGTTTGTTAGTTAAAAGCTAGGCGCCTGTTTAAATAACATCAAAAAGTGCATATTTGTTTTTGGTTTTTTATACAATAAATACTATTGTATTTAATAATAAATTTAATGTCAATCGTTATTGTCGCTGTTATCAATATCGTCAAAACCTATGCCGTGCAAACCCATATCGTTTTTAACGCTGCGAAGTGAGCTTATTGAACGCTTACCGTACTTTTGGCGAATAACATCAAGGCTGCGTTCTAAGCTTTCTCTTTTTTGGTTATCAGCATCCTTGGCAGTATATAAAGATAGCTGATGAGCACTTAAATCATCGGTTAAATTTTGCGCTGTTAATGTAAGCATGCGCACAGGCTTTGTAAAATCCCAGTTTTCGCTCATAATTTCAAGTGCGGTGCTTGCTAAATCTTTAGCAACACATGTAGGGTTATGCAGTTGTTTTTGCCGTGTAAAACTTTTCAAATCGGTGTTTTTTATTGTTACTTGCACACAAAACGCAAAAAGGTTGTTTTTTCTAAGCCTACTTGCAACTTCGTCTGCCAAATTGTACAGCGCCGCTTTATAGTCGTCGTATCCAACAAGGTTTCGGCTAAAGGTTAATCCGTTGCCAACACTTTTTACTTGCTGCTTTTTATTGTAAGGCTGTACTAAACTCTCGTCAAGCCCCAGCGCAAAATTATTTAACTCCGGGCCAAGTTTTCCAAGTTTACTTTTTAAATCGGCTGCACTTGCACCTGCAAGCTGGCCTATGTTTTTTATGCCCATGCCAAGTAAAGTTTTTTTTGTGCTTTTTCCAACATATAACAAACTGCCAACGTCCATTGGCCATACTTTATTTTTGTAACTTTGTTTGTCAAACACGGTTACTGCATTGGGTTTTTCATAGTCGCTACCAAGTTTTGCAAATATTTTATTAAAACTAACGCCTACCGATATTGTAAGGCCTGTTTTTTCAAAAACAGTGTTTTTTATCAGGTGCGCTACTTCAACAGGGCTTTTGCCAAACAAATGCCAAGACCCTGTTATGTCAAGCCAGCTCTCATCTATACCAAAAGGTTCTACAAGGGCGGTAAATTGTGCGTAAATGCTGTTTATAATTTTACTGTAATGTGAGTAACTGCTGTGGTGCGGCGCAAGTAGGTTTAAATTTGGGCAAAGTTTAAGCGCGCTGTGCACTGTTTGTGCTGTTTTTATGCCATATTTTTTTGCTTGTTCGTTTTTTGCCAGTATTATACCGTGGCGCATTTTGGGGTTACCGCATACTGCAACGGGTAAATTAGCAAGCTCGGGGTGGCTTAGCAGCTCTACCGAGGCATAAAAACTGTTGCAATCGCAATGTAAAATTACCTTGTCCAAAAATTTCACCACACAAACTAAATTAAGTGCATTTTGCCTTATAAACAGCACAAAAAGCTAATAAATTTTAAGTATACGTACTATTATAACACAAATTAGGTGCAATTGCTTTTATGTGTTTAAATTTTGTGGTATAATACTAAAGTGCAAATAATATATAAAATATAGTTGATAAATTTATTAAAGGGGATATTTTTAAATGAAAATTCAGCCGTTAAAGGGCACAAAAGATTTTTTGCCTGAGGAGATGCAAATAAGAGATTTTGTGCAAAATAAAATAATAGCTGTATATAAATCGAGCGGTTATGTTAGAATTTCAACGCCGATAATAGAGGATATGGAAAATTTAGACAAGAGCGATGGCGGAGAAAATTTAAACTTAATTTTTAAGATATTAAAAAGAGGCGACAAACTTGAAAAGGCGCTTGAAAGTGAAAAAGTTACAGAAAACGATGTGGCCGACATGGGCCTTAGGTACGATTTAACACTGCCGCTTTCTCGTTATTACGCAGCAAATAAAGACAAATTGCCAAACCCGTTTAAAGTAATACAAACAGACAGAGTGTACAGAGCTGAGCGCCCGCAAAAAGGCCGCATGAGGGAATTTGTTCAGTGCGACATAGACATAGTGGGTGATAGCAGTATTAATGCCGAAACAGAACTTATTGACACAACGGCAAGAGCACTGTGCGAAGTTGGGTTTAATAACCTAACAATTGTTGTAAACGACAGGCGAATTTTAAGGGGTATGCTAATTAGTTTTGGCTTTAAAAGCGAAGACATACAAAGCGCCTGCATTACGTTTGACAAACTTGAAAAAATAGGCGTAGATGGAATACATGCTGAGTTTTGTGAAAAACAAATGAGTGAAACAGCGGCAAATGCGCTATGTGAGTTTTTGCAAAAAGGCGATTTTACACTTGAAACGGTAAAAGAGCTTTTAAGTGAAGATGACAAGAAATATGCAGATGATTTAAAAGATATAATTGACACTACTGATAAAATAAGCAAAGGCAAATACAAAACGGTTTACAGCCCACAGCTTGTTAGGGGGCAGGGCTATTACACGGGCGTAGTATTTGAAGTTACAAGCCCCGAGTTTAAAGGAGCAATAGGTGGCGGTGGAAGATATGACGATATGATTGGAAAATTTTTAAAAACACCTGTACCGGCAGTTGGGTTTTCAATTGGATTTGAGCGAATGATAAGTATTTTGATAGACAACAACTTTAAAGTGCCCGGTGCAAAACAGCGTATTGCACTGCTTTATTCCGATGAACAAGACTTTGCCGATGTTATGCAAATGGCAAGCGAACTTAGAAACACATATGAGGTAACAATATTAAAGCAGGCAAAAAAAACAGGTAAGCAAATACAAAACCTTGCAAGTTATAATTACAATGGTGTTTGTTTTGCCGATAAATATCCGCAAATAAAAGAATTGCAAGGTGAGGGCTGATGGGCGAAAATGATGTAATAGACGGCAATGAAGCTTTAGCACAAGCAGACGATATTGAAGAGCAGAAATCTAAAAAGCACTTTATTAAAATGACACAAACACCCGTACCTAATTTGATGCTTAAACTTGCGGCACCGGCCATAGTTAGTATGCTTATTGTATCTATATACAATACTGCCGACACTTTTTTCGTATCGCAGCTGGGCACAAGTGCAACGGGTGCTGTAAGCGTAGTGTTTTCTCTTATGAATATATTGCAGGCAATTGGTTTTATGATAAGCATGGGCAGCGGATTGCTTGTGGCTAGGTTTCTTGGCGCAAAACAAAACAAGAGGGCATCGCAAATAGTATCGACAGGCTTTTTTATGGCGTTTGTTTTCGGTGCAATTTTTGGTGCGGTTTGTATGGTATTTACACGTCCGATTGTTCAATTGCTCGGATCTACTCCTACAATTGAGCCGTACGCAATGCAGTATACATTTTATGTAATGACAGCTGCTCCGTTTATGTGTTCCAGCTTTTTAATGAACAACACGCTTAGGGGAATGGGTAAGGCGTCATTGAGCATGGTAGGTATTGCGTTTGGTGGCGTTCTTAATATTATTTTAGATCCAATTTTTATTTATGTGCTTAATATGGGTATAATTGGTGCTGCAATAGCTACTGCAATAAGCCAGTTTACAAGTTTTTTAATACTGCTGTTTATGTTTGTATCGGGTAAAAGCACTGTGCAATTGCACGTTAAATATATTACGTTTAAGCTTGGTACTTATTTTGAAATACTCAAAACCGGATTTCCGTCCTTTTGTAGGCAGGTTGCCTCTAGCATTGCAACAATGAGCATTAACTGGCAGGCAAAAGCTTACGGAGATGCCGCACTTGCGGGTATGGGCGTAAATTCGAGAATATTTATACTGCTTTACAGTGTGCTTTTAGGTTTAGGCCAAGGTATGCAGCCCGTTGTTAGTTATAGTTTTGGTGCAAAAATGTTTGATAGAGTAAAACAGGCGCTTAAATTTGCAAGTGGACTTGGAACAATTATAATGGTGGTAGTTAGCGCACTTGGCATTGTGTTTGCCGAAAGTATAATTGGTATTTTTATATCCGACGACATTGCGGTTTTAACAATTGGTGTGCTTGCATTTAGAGCGCAGTGCATTGTATTGCCAACGTTTGGTATTACACTTATGCTAACAATGGCATCACAATGCACAGGTAAAACAAAAATGGCAACTTTTTTAAGTTTGTCACGTCAGCTAATATTTTTTATACCAATAATTTTTACATTGCCCGCTGCAATTGGGCTACTAGGGGTGCAAATTGCACAGCCTGTTGCCGACATTATTACTTTTGCAGTTAGCATACCGCTATTAATTTTATATTATAAAGAACTTAATAAATTGCAAAACGATAACATAAGCGCAAAACCTGTTGTAAATTAAAATATGTTAAACACTAGCGGCACATTTAAATTTATGTTATTTATAAGCAAGAGATGGGGAGAAATATGGATAAAATTTTTAAAAGAGCGCAAATTTTATTGCCAAACAAAAAAGTTAATATGCAGCTGTGGCCAACACTCGCGTGCGATCAGTTTACAAGTAATTTGCAGTACTGGCAAAAAGTACAGCAGCTGTGCGAAAATGAAGATAGCACAATACACATAACACTACCTGAGGTGTATTTAGAGGACGATAACGTTAAAGAACGCATTGCAAAAATTAATTTAACAATGACAAATTATTTAAACAATGTACTAACTGAAAAAGTAGAAGGTTTTGTATATAAAAAACGATATTTTGAGGGTAAAACACAGCCGCTGTGCGGTATTGTAGGTGTGGTAGACCTAGAGCAGTACAGCTATGAAAAAGGCGACATGCCTGCAATAAGGCCAAGTGAAAACACGGTTGTTTCTCGCATACCTCCGCGATTGGAAATAAGAAAAAACGCACAGCTGGAAACACCCCATATATTAATGTTAATAGACGATAAAGACAATACAGTTTTACAGCCGCTTGAAGATAACTTGAGAGAGTTTGACTGTGTGTATGATACACAATTAATGCTTGAAGGCGGAAGTGTAAAGGGATATGCTGTTACAGATGAAAAATATTTAAGCGCAATTGAAGATGCAGTGCAAAATCTTGGTAGCAGGCAAATATTTGAGGCAAAATACCCACAGGCAAAAGGCGAAACGCCCCTTACAATGGCAGTTGGAGACGGTAATCATTCGCTGGCAACAGCAAAGGCGCACTGGCAAAATATTAAGGCGAATATTACCGAAAAAGAGGCGCAAAACCATCCTGCAAGGTATTGCCTAATTGAGCTTGTGAATATTCACAGCGACGCTATTGAAATTGAACCAATACACAGAGCAATATTTAATGCAAGTGATGATGAATTTTTAAATGCATTTAAAAAATTTGCACATGAAAAAGGTATAAACATTACTGAGGGAACCAGCAAAAAAACTGGTGAAGATGTGCAGAGTATAAGTGTTTTGCACAGAGAAAATACATACTACATAAACATGCAAAATTCTCCATACCCGCTGGCGGTAGGCACTGTTGAGGCATTTTTAGACGATTATTGTAAGAGCAACAAACTAGTAAATGTTGATTATATACATGGAAAAGATGAGACAGCACACCTTGCAAAAGGCGGAGCAATAGGCATAATACTGCCCGACTTTGAAAAGAGCGACATTTTTAAAGGTGTTGTGCTTGGTGGGGTATTGCCGCGCAAAACTTTTAGCATGGGCAGTGCGAAAGAAAAAAGATATTACCTTGAGTGCAGAAAAATTGCGAATAACAGTTGAAAAAATTTAAATTTTATGTAAAAATAAGTAGTAAGTAAAAAATAATAAGGTGTTATAGGTATAGCCAAAAGAACGGGGAAATTTATGGAATTTTTACAAAATATGCGTGCAAACCACTATTGCAACAATTTAAGCATGCAAGATGTGGGAAAAGAAATTATAGTTGCGGGAAATGTTGCAAAATGCCGAGATAAAGGCGGCGTAATATTTGCCGATTTAAGGGATACCAGCGGTATTTTGCAGTTGATATTTAACGATACATCTGATAAAGGTGTGTTTGCAAAGGCAGAGGAGCTAAAGAGCGAATACGTTGTAATTGCAAAGGGAAACTTGCAAGAGAGAAGCGCAAAAACAGATAAGATTAAAACGGGAGACGTTGAGCTTTTTGTAACAGAGATGCAAATATTAAGTACGGCCGAAACAACTCCGTTTGAGATTAGAGATGAAATTAAGGTTAAAGACGAGCTTAAATTAAAATATCGCTACCTCGATTTGCGCAGGCCAGAGGTTCACAAACCCATAGTAATGCGCAGCAAAATTGCAAAAGCAGTAAGAGATTATTACGACGAAAACAATTTTATTGAAATTGAAACACCAATGCTAATAAAGTCTACACCCGAGGGTGCAAGAGATTACCTTGTGCCAAGTAGGGTTATGCCGGGCAATTTTTTTGCACTGCCGCAGTCACCCCAGCTTTACAAACAAATACTAATGCTTTCGGGGTTTGACAGGTACTACCAAATTGCACGATGCTTTAGGGATGAGCAGATAGACATGGAGATGTCGTTTGTAAACGAAGACGACATAATGCAAACTAACGAGGGGCTTGTAAAGCGTATATTTAAACAAATTTTAAATATTGATGTTAAGACGCCGTTTTTGCAGTTGCCATACGAGCAGGCGATGGAGCGTTTTGGCAGCGATAAACCTGACATGCGTTTTGAATTAGAGCTTATTAATGTTAGCGATATATTTAAAAACAGCGAATTTGCAGTGTTTAAATTGGCCTTAGAGGGCGGCGGCAGTGTGCGCTGTATAAATGCAAAAG
>CAYJLZ010000001.1:33828-70125 GCA_964371265.1 uncultured Bacteroides sp.
CTTACAAGAAAAGAGATAGACAAACTTACCGACGTTGCAAAAACATATGGTGCAAAGGGCCTTGCCTTTACAAGAATTGGTGAGGATGCAACATCGAGCAGTTTTGAAAAGTTTTTAAGTGAGGGCGAAAAAGCGGAATTTTACGCAAAAACAAATGCACAAAAGGGCGATGTTTTGCTTATTGTTGCCGATACAAACAGTGAAAGAGCACTTACAGCACTTGGGCAAGTAAGGCTTGCTGTTGCACAAAAATGCAACTTAATTAATGAAGAAGAATTTTCGTTTTTGTGGGTTACTGAGTTTCCGCTGTTTGAAAAAGACGAGGAAAATGATAGGCTTGTTGCAAAACATCACCCGTTTACAATGCCGCTTGAAGATGATATTGAAAAGCTTGAAACACAGCCCGAAAATATGCGTGCAAGAGCGTACGACATGATATTAAACGGCTGTGAAATAGGCGGCGGAAGCATACGTATTAATAACCCGGATTTACAGCAGCGCATGTTTGACGCATTGGGGCTTGACAAAGATTACGCAAAAGAGAGTTTTGGATTTTTGTGCGAGGCATACAAATACGGAGCACCTCCTCACGGCGGTATGGCGTTTGGATTTGACAGACTTTGTATGCTGATGTGCAAAAAGCAGTCTATTCGCGATGTTATAGCCTTCCCAAAAGTGCAAAACTCGGGCGAACTTATGAGCGATGCACCGCAAAAAGTAGATGCAAAGCAGCTTGACGAACTTTTTATTACGTGCAAAGAACCTTTGAGTGAAGATGAAAGTAAAACATAGTAAAAAAAATATGTAATAAACACTAACTTATTGTCAAAGGAGGCGCTAATATGCTCGGTGGTTTATTTAACAAAAGTAAAAAAAATACACAAACGGCACAAACAACGCAAAAGGCACAATCGGCAGAGAGTTACAAGCGAAAACCAAAATTTGCACTGCTTGGCCCATATAGTGAACGCAACGATCAATGTGCAAAAAATGTAAAACAGGCAATGGAAGAACTTAAGATTAAAGACGAGCTTGTAAGAGTAACAAGTATCAGCGAAATGGCAAGTTTTGGTACAATGCAATCGCCGTCTTTGGCGGTAGAGGGAAGAGTTGTAAGCGAAGGTGTTTTGATTACTAAAGAAACAGCAAAAAATATTATTATGAAAACAGGCGTTTTATTTTAAATACAATTTTAAATATAAAATACAATAAAAAAAGGTTATGTGCCGCAAAATTAAACACTATATTAACCCACAAAGCGGCAGGAAGGAATTTTACAATGGAAATTAAATGTATTAATACAGAAAAGGCACCTGCAGCGATAGGTCCGTACTCTCAGGCTATGTGTTACAACCAAACACTTTACACATCGGGGCAAATACCAATAAACCCTAAAACAGGCGAAATTGTTGAAGAAACAATAGAGGCTCAGGCATTGCAATGCATTTTAAACGCCGAGCAAATTTTGCTGGAGGCAGGCACAAATTTTGACAAAGTAATTAAAACAACATGCTTTTTGGCCGATATGGGAGACTTTGCAAAATTTAATGCGGTGTATGAAAAATATTTTGTATCGAAACCGGCGAGAAGTTGCGTTGCCGTTAAAACTTTGCCCAAAAATGTATTATGTGAAATAGAAGTAATTGCGGCTTTATAATAAAAAAAGTAATAACAAAGCACGAAAAACGGAGTAATTAGTATGCGAATAGTTGTAAAAGTGGGAACGTCCACACTTACACATAAAACAGGAAATTTAAATATAAGGCTTGTTAACAAGCTTTGCACAGTATTGTCGGACATAAAAAATGCAGGACACGAGGTTTTGCTTGTAACATCGGGTGCAATAGGTATGGGTGTTGGTAAACTAAATATGAGCGAGCGGCCAACCGATATACCCACAAAGCAGGCCGCGGCGGCAGTTGGGCAGTGCGAGCTTATGCACAGGTACGACAAGCTTTTTCAAGAAGATAACCATACAGTGGCACAAATATTGCTTACAGGCGAAGATTTGCAGCACAAAGAGCGCAGTGTAAATGTGCAAAATACTTTGTGTAGGCTGTTGGAACTTGGAGTGTTGCCGATAATAAACGAGAACGACACTGTTGCAACGCAGGAAATTGCAGTTGGAGATAACGATACATTAAGCGCCATAGTTGCCGTTAGCGTTAAGGCAGATTTGCTTATTTTGTTAACCGATATAGACGGCGTATACACAAAAGACCCTCGCCATAATAGCGATGCAACGCTTATAAAAGAGATAAAAGATATATCGCAAGATATAGTTGATGGAGCGATGGGAGCAGGTAGTGCGCTTGGCACGGGCGGCATGAAAACTAAAATTGACGCTGCAAAAATTGCAACCGAGGCACAAATAACGACAATAATTACAAACGGCAGTAACCCAAAAAGTTTGTACGATATTTTAGACGGCAAAAGTGTGGGTACAAAGTTTTGTGTGTAGGTAAAGCAAAAAACGACATGTATTTTTAAATACATAAACAATTAAAAATGTCAACGGTGGTAATTAGTATGACAACAATGCAAATATTAGAAAACGCAAAAAGCTCAAAACTGCTTTGTGCAACTTTGAGCGAAAAAGAAAAAAACGAGATACTATTGCAAATGGCAAACAGTTTGTGCGAGCGTGAACAACAAATTTTAGATGCCAACAGTATAGATGTAAATGCTGCTAAACAGCACATATCTCAGGTGATGATTGATAGGCTAATGTTAACGCCACAGCGCATAAAAGATATGGCAGAAGCTTTGAGAAACGTAGCTAATTTAAAAGATCCGATTGGTGAAGAAATTGGCAGCACAACACATGAAAACGGCATGGTTATTACAAAAAAACGTGTTCCTATGGGCGTAATTGCCATTATTTACGAAAGCAGGCCCAACGTTACCGCAGATGCAGCAGCACTTTGTTTAAAAAGTGGCAACGTGTGTGTGTTAAGGGGCGGCAAAGAGGCTTTTAACACAAACAAGGCAATTACAAATGCTTTGCAAAGCGCACTAGAAAAATGCGGTAAATCGAAGTATCTTGTTAATTTGGTAGAAGATATAAGCAGAGAAAGCGCATACGAGCTTATGCAGGCAAGGGGATATGTAGACTTGCTTATACCAAGAGGAGGCCCTGGGCTAATACGCTCTTGTGTGGATAATGCAAAAGTGCCCTGCATAGAAACAGGTGTGGGTATTTGCCACATATACGTTGACAAATACGCCGATTTAAATAAAGCTGTGAGTATAGTAATTAACGCAAAACTAAGCAGGCCGTCTGTTTGCAATGCGGCAGAGGTTTTCCTTGTGCATAAAGACATAGCACAAAAATTTTTGCCTATGTTAAAGCAAGAGATGCCAAAAGTACACGAGCTAGAATTTAGACTATGCGAAAAAAGCGCAAAAATTATAGATGGTATAAAGGCTAAAGCTGAGGACTTTGATACAGAGTTTTTGGACTATGTATTGGCGATAAAAATTGTTGACGATGATAAAGAGGCTTTGCAACATATAAGTGAACACTCGACAAGCCACAGCGAGGCAATTGTAACCGAGGATGAAAAAACGGCCGAAAACTTTTTAAATGTTGTAGACAGTGCATGTGTATATGTAAATGCCTCTACAAGATTTACTGATGGCGGAGAGTTTGGCCTTGGTTGTGAAATAGGTGTAAGTACACAAAAACTGGGAGCAAGGGGGCCTATGGGCCTTAGCGAAATGACAAGTTATAAATATTGCATTAAAGGCAATGGCCAAGTGCGATAAAGTTATATAAAAGGAGAAATTACAATGAAAAAATGCGCAAATTGCGGTACTGAAAACAAAGATGTTAGTGGATTTTGCGGCGCTTGCGGCAATCCTCTTGTAGGTAATATGCAACAAGAACCATACACAGCAAATGCATATCAAATTCAGCCCGATGCAAATAATATGCCGCCTGCACAAGGCGATCAAAATGCCCCCGGCATGGGCGTGCCACCTGCACAAGGTTACCAAAACGGTCCCGGTATGGGCGGGCCACCTGTACAAGGCTATCAAAATGCCCCCGGTATGGGCGTGCCACCGGCACAGGGTTACCAAAACGGCCCCGGTATGGGTGTGCCACCGGCACAGGGTTACCAAAATGCCCCAGGTATGGGTGTGCCACCTACACAAGGCTATCAAAACCCGGGTTATAACCAACCATATCCTAACGCCGCTTATGGTGCACCTGGCATGGGCGGTTCAATGCCCGGTATGAGTTTTGTAAATCAATGCATCAGGCAAGCGGGTTCAAGTACGTTGTTTTTAGTTGCTTGTATATTGTCCACAGTAGGGCTTGTGGCAGGTGTTTTATTTAGTGGATTTATAGCTTCCGGCATTGCCGGCTTTGTACCCGGTGTGCTTTTTATAATAGGTATTTGGATTTTCTACAACGCATGTAGAAATAATTCAAATTCGCTAACAACAGGAATAACTTTAATGAAAGCATCTGTAATAGTTAGCATCGTGGGTATGTTTTTGCTAGTTTTTATTGTTAGTATTTTGTTGTTAGTTATAAATGCGGCACTGTCAAGTTTAATGGGTGGCGATGAGATTGCTATAATTATAGCTTTTGTAATTGCTTTTTTATTAATTATGATTGTACCTATTGTATGCTACTTTTTAGTGTTAAAAGCATTAAACAGCATTAAAAAATCAATACAAACAAATACAGTTGTGCTTAAAGGTGTAACATTTTTAACCGTAATTTTGTATGTTGCGGGAATTTTGGGAATAATAGGCTCGCTATCAAATATAACGGCAATTGGCGCTATCGAGGCCGGTGCATACGAAATGGCTTACATGATGTCGGATGCGCTTGGAATAGGTGTGGACCAAGTGGTGTCTTCTCTTTCGGTTAGCTGGCTAACAGTTATAAGCGGATTATTATCCAGCACAGGGTATTTATTGTTTGGCATAGTTTTGTCTAAAGCAAAAAAAGCACTAAAAAGTGGCGGTAACTATTAAAATATATTGCCGCATAAATTAATAAATGCAAAAACAAGCAGCCTTTATTTGTAAAGTAATACAAATAAAGGCTGCTTTGTTACGTTTTATCAAATACTTTTTTATACAAGTATTTTTACTTTGTAAAATATTTTATACGGGATGCATCAAACCTATCTATAAACTTGTTTGCATTTTCATCTTTCGGATAACCCAGTCCAATAACACAAAACGGCATTAAGTTTTCGCTCAAGCCAAACATATCTTGTATAAATTTCATTTTTTCACCGTCCGGGGCTGTGCCAAACCATACACTGCCAAGGCCTAGTTCTGTTGCCTCAAGCAAAATATTTTGTGTGCATGCGCCAAGGTCTTGGTGCCACATCTGTTCAACTTTCATTCTATCTTTGTTTCCAAGTACAACTATACCAACGTTTGCGCCTGCAAGGCAAGATGAATATGGGCTGAAAGTGGACAGATGTTTTAAGCGCTCTTCACCTTTTATTACACAAAATTCCCATGGCTGACAATTAGCTGCCGACGGTGCTTGCATAGCGGCTCTCATAATTTTATCAATTTTTTCATCTTCAATTGGCTTTTGCTCAAAACTTCTAACACTTCTTCTTGTAAAAATCGAATTCATTTGGTTTCACACTCCTTTAATAAAATTGTTATAAGTTAAAGTAAGCAAATTAAATAGCAACTCTCTTATATTAAAATAGTAGTGCAAAAATGCAAACTAATAGCTTATAACAACTACGTTAAGTTTATTTTACCATTTTTATTTATTTAGTCAATAAATTTTAGCTTTAAAGTTTATGCAATATTTACAATTGACATTTTACTAAATAAAAAGTATACTTGTTATTATAGTTTAGCTAAACGTTTAGCTAAACTATAATAACATTGCACACAGGCTGTAATGTTATTATTGCACTAAAGTAAACGATTAGGTAAGCGAGTTTAGTGTTTTGTTAAACGTTTAGCGCATTTTATTGTATCGGAGCTGTTAAAATGAACAAACCCACTACGCTGCAAGATATAGCAAATATTACGGGAATTAGCATTGTATCGGTTCACAAAGCGCTTAGAAGAAAAAGCGGTGTAAGCGAGAGAACAAGGCAAATAGTGTGCCAAGCAGCACAAAGTTTAAATTACAAAACAAACGAGGCTGCAAGCATACTTGGTAGGGGCGAAAGGAATGTGGTTGTTATAATACCAAACGAAGCCCACCACGACAGCTACTTTTATAGAGATATGTGGCTTGCAATAAGGCACGCAACAAAAGAGCTTGAAAGCTTTAAAATTAACATAAAAACGCATGCTTGCAACCTAACAAAAGCAGCGCAGATATCGGCGCTTAAAGAAATAGAAAGCTCAAATAGTATAAATGCAGTTGTTGTGGTAAACTGTTACGAAGACGAAAAAATTACTGCTTTAATAAATAAATTACACATAAAAGGCGTGCCTGTTGTAACGGTTAACAGCGATAACCCGGGCTCTCAACGGCTTTGCAGTGTTAGTGCTCCTAATAAAAGGGCGGGCGAGCTTGCCGGCGAACTTATGGCATGTGCAATTAAAGGCGAGCGGGCAAAGGTGCTGATATTTGGCGACATTAATGAGTCTGACACGCACAAAGACAATGCTAAGGGTTTTGTGCAAATGCTAAAAAAGCTTAATAAAACCGTTGAAACAGAAAACATACCGCTAAACATGCAAAGCGAGCAAGAAAACACAAAGCAGGCAATAGCAGCAATACGTCGAACACAAAATAGTATACCTGCTTGCGGTGCGTATGCAATAAATGCAAGAAGTACTATAAGCATGTGTAAGGCGGCAAAAAACACTAACTTAAATGCTTGCCTTATAGGCAGCGATGTTTTTTTTGAACTAATACCGTTTTTTGAAGACAATACATTGCTTGCAACAATTTGGAAAGACCCGTACGAGCAGATGAAAAAATCTCTTGAAATAATTAAAAATTGGTTTACTACTCAAAGCGCCACGTGTGAAAGTGTGAGAATAGGCGTAGTAATGCAAAGCAATTTATGTGATTACATGTTAAAAAATAATTAAACAATATTATAAAACGGAGGATACTATGAAACCATTTTTAAACGAAGACTTTTTACTTGAAAACGATACGGCGAAATACTTGTATCATAACCATGCGGCTAAAATGCCAATTATTGACTACCACTGCCATATAAACCCAGAGGAGATAGCAAGCGACAGAAAATATGACAACATTACGCAAGTTTGGCTTGGCGGAGACCACTATAAGTGGCGTGCAATGCGCTGCAACGGCGTTGCAGAAAAAGACATAACAGGAAGCAAAGATACCGACCCGTATAAAACATTTGAAAAATGGGCAAACACATTGCCACAGGCAATAGGAAACCCACTTTATCATTGGACTTACCTAGAGCTAAAAACATACTTTGGCATTACAAAACAGCTAAACGATGAAACTTGCAAAGAAATATTTGATGAGTGCAATAAACGCTTAAAAGACGATGACATGAGTGTGAGAGGCCTTATAAAACAGAGCAATGTAAAAATTATAGGAACAACAGACGACCCAATTGATGACTTAAAATGGCACAAGCAAATTGCAGCCGACAGCACATGTGAGGTAAAAGTTTTGCCGTCATTTAGGCCCGATAAAGCAATTAACATAGACAAAGACGGCTTTGTGGACTATATACAAAAGCTTGGGCAAATTGTTGGAAAGCAGCTTAACACTGTTGAAGATGTATGCGATGCATTAAATACCAGAATAGATTATTTTAACGAGTACGGCGGCTGTATAAGTGACCATGCACTTGATTACTGCATATATGAAGTAAAAACAAACGATGAGTTAAACGAAATATTTAAAAATGCAATGGCAGGTAAAAAGGTTGAGCAAACACAAGCAGATGCATATAAAACGGCAATACTTGTAAGCCTTGCAAAAAAATACAGGCAGCTTGGCTGGGTAATGCAAATACACTTTGGCTGTATTCGCAACAACAACACAAAAATGTTTAAACAGCTGGGCCCCGACACAGGCTTTGATGCTGTATCGAACGAGCATGGCGCAGATGCACTTGCAAAAATGCTTGATGCATTTAACAACAACGGCATACCTAAAATGGTTCTTTACAGCTTAAACCAATACGATAACGAGGCAATTGCAACAATAGCGGGTTGTTTTCAAGCAGACGCACAATGCCCGGGCCAAATACAACTTGGCAGTGCATGGTGGTTTAACGACACCAAAACCGGCATGGAAAAACAACTGACAGACCTTGCAAACCTTGGCGTACTTGGCAATTTTGTTGGTATGTTAACCGACTCTAGAAGCTTTTTAAGTTACACTAGGCATGAGTACTTTCGTCGTATTTTGTGCAATTGGGTTGGCAAACTTGCCGAAAACGGTGAGTACTACAACGATTTAAAGACAATGGGCAAAATAGTAGAGGACATTAGCTATAACAATACATTGCGCTTTTTCGGTTTTGATAAATAAACCAAAATATTTTCTTTTGCAACAAATTGGAATTACACCGGTTACATAAATTAACAAAAAATAAAATACTTGTGCTTTGCACAGAATGGAGAATGTTATGAAAAAACTGTCGTACAATACATTAAACGAAATAGGATTTAGCGAATATAAACTGCAAAACGGCAAAGAGACTGTACTGCAATTTGGCGAGGGCAACTTTTTAAGAGCGTTTGTTGATTACTTTTTTGACATTGCAAACGAAAAGTGCAAACTAGACAACAAAGTTGTTGTTGTACAGCCTATTGCACAGGGTTTAAGCGAAATGATAAATGCTCAAGATGGACTTTATACACACTACTTGCGTGGTTTTGAAAATGGGCAAAAAGTAAATTCGAAGCGCCTTATAAGCACAATTTCTCGTTGTTTAAACTGCTACGAAAGCTACGATGAATTTTTAAAATGCGCACAAAATCCCGATTTAAGATATATAGTATCGAACACAACAGAAGCAGGAATTGTTTACGATGATACGTGTAAATTTGACGATGCACCTGCGGCGTCATTCCCGGCAAAACTAACAAGGTTTATGTACGAGAGATTTAAGTACTTTGGCAAACAGGCAAAAAAAGGCTTTGTAATATTATCGTGCGAGCTAATAGATAATAACGGCGCAGAACTTAAAAAGTGTGTTGAAAAACATATACAAGAATGGGGCCTAGAGCAAGAATTTGCTCAGTGGGTAAGTGAGGAAAACCTTTTCTGCTCAACACTTGTAGACAGAATTGTTACAGGATACCCACGCACAGAGGCTGACGAGTTGAATAAAGAAAACGGATATGAGGATAACCTACTTGTAACATCAGAGGTGTTTGCACTTTGGGTTATAGAGGGGCCAAAGTGGCTTGAAGAGGAGTTGCCGTTTAAAAAGGCAGGCCTGCCGGTTATAGTTGCAGAAGATCACACACCATATAAAAAGCGCAAAGTTAGAATACTAAACGGCGCACATACATCGATGATTATGGCTGCATACCTAAGTGGTAAAACAATTGTTAGAGAGTGTATGGAAGACAGCGTTATAAAAGGTTTTATGAACAAAACTATCGACGATGAAATTATTCCTACAATTGAAATGCCAAAACAAGAACTGCAAGAATTTGCAAGCGCAGTTGAAGAGCGCTTTAACAACCCGTTTATCGACCATTCGCTACTTGCAATATCGCTTAACAGCACAAGTAAGTGGAGAGCAAGAGTTATGCCTAGCTTTAAGGCATACGTGCAAAAATTTGGCAAATTGCCCGTTTGCACTACGCTAAGCCTTGCATCGCTAATAGCGTTTTTTAAGGAAGAATCGGGCAAAAATGCAAAAGACGACGAATGGATAATAGATTTTTACCTAGCAAATAAAAACACCGATAACAAAACACTTGTAAACTTAGTGCTTACAAACGAAAAAATGTGGGGAGAAGACCTTACAAAAATTGCCGAACTTGAGGACTGCGTTGTGCAAATGATGAACGACATAGACAAAAACGGCATGTATAAGGAAATGGAAAAGGCACTAAAACAGGCGTAAGCACTTATGTTTTTATTCTAAAATTATTTAATAAATAAGTTGCTTTATTTTGTATTAATTGCGATAAAATAGCTACAACTTTTGGGAGAATTAGCGTGAAAAAATCACGCTAATTCTTTATATTAAGATGTGCCGTCACAGTTGGCACATGCCAAAAATCTCCATTTTGCACGGAGATTTTATAAAACGATTTGTGCTGCGCACAGAATGGAGATTTTAATGGAAAAACTAATACGCATTAACGAGGTTGACACAGTTGCTGTTGCACTTGAAAACGTAAAAGCAGGAGATGTATATAGTGATGTCAAGGCCGGCCAAGACATACCTCAAGGGCATAAAATGGCACTTTGTAAAATAAACAAAGGCGATAACATAATAAAATACGGATTTCCCATAGGCCATGCCACTGCAGACATTATGTCGGGTGAACATGTGCATGTTCATAACGTAAAAACAAATTTGTCCGAGGACTCGGCTTACAGCTACAACCCAAAAAAGATTGACTTTAAAATGCAAGCCCCAACAACATTTAACGGGTACAAAAAAGCGGTAACGCAGGTGTTAGAAACGAGATATGGGTAATACCCACAGTTGGATGTGTAAACGGTGTAGTACAAAAACTTTGCACCGATAATGCGCACCTTGTAAAAGGAAGCATCGATGGGCTTTATGCGTTTCCGCACCCGTTTGGTTGTAGCCAAATGGGCGACGACCACGCCCAAACAAGAAGGTTGCTAGCGAGTTTAGCAAAACACCCAAATGCGGGCGGTGTGCTTGTTGTAAGCCTTGGGTGCGAAAACTTAACGCATGAGCAATTTGTAAATGAGCTTGGCGAGTTTGACAGCGATAGAATTAAATTTATGGTGTGCCAAGAAGTTGACGACGAGTACGAGCAAGGCGCAAAATTGCTTAGCCAAATTGCCCAGTACGCAGGTAGTTTTAAGCGCGAGCCAATTGATGTTTCGCAGCTTGTAATTGGCATGAAATGCGGCGGCTCCGACGGATTATCAGGGGTTAGCGCAAACCCTGTTGTGGGTGCCTTTAGCGATATTTTATGCTCTCAGGGTGGCAGCACTATACTTACAGAAGTACCCGAGATGTTTGGCGCAGAAGAAATGATTATGGAGAGGTGTGCAAGTAAAGAAGTTTTTGACAAAACCGTAAAAATGGTGCAGTCGTTTAAAGACTATTTTACCTCGCACAACCAAGTAGTATACGAAAATCCATCGCCGGGTAATAAGCAAGGCGGAATTACAACGCTGGAGGACAAGAGCTGTGGATGTGTGCAAAAGGGTGGCAATGCACCGGTTGTAGATGTTGTAGACTACGGAAATATTGTTAAAGTTAAAGGGTTAAACTTGCTTAGCGGTCCCGGCAACGATTTGGTATCGGCAACAGCGCTTACGGCGAGCGGAGCACAGATAATTTTGTTTACAACAGGTAGGGGTACGCCGTTTGGTGCACCGGCACCAACGCTTAAAATTAGCACAAACTCGCAGCTTGCACAGAGAAAGCAGGGCTGGATAGACTTTGATACAGGCAGTGTTGCAAGCGGCGAAAAAATTACCGATGTTGCGCAAAAATTATTTAGCAAAGTTATAAATACTGCAAACGGTGAGCAAACTAACAGTGAAAAGTGTGGATTTAGAGAAATTTCAATATTTAAAGGCGGCGTTGTGCTTTAACAAAAATTTATTTTTAGCACAGTGAAGTTAAGATGAAGAGCGGCAAAATGTAATTTTTGCATATTTGCACATTATACAATATGTAATATATATAAAAATAATACAAAAAGGCGAACCGTTGCGGTTCGCCTTTTTAATACAATTTATTTTATATTGTAATATTTATTTCACATCAAACAACAAGTTGTTAATTGCATTAACAATATCACCCGAGGTAAACCTTGCTACACCTAATGAATCGAGCATGGTGTCGGTTTCGGTATCGGTTGCGTCAATGTAGCTAAACTCTACTTTTTTTAATGCGCTTGCAAACATTTCAGTATCTTTTGGAGAGTTATCGGCTTTAGCGCTCTCTTTTTGTAGTATAGTAAGCGTGGCACCAACAGCTTGCTGTTTTGTAAACATTGCAAACTCTGCCTCTTTTTTAAATTCGTCTAAATATGGTAAGTTGTTCATAATTAACCTCTTTTATATTAATTTATTTTTGTTCGTCATTTATATCATCTGTATCGTCAGAACTTTCGCTCTTTTTTTGCATAAATTTGTACTCGGTGCCGTTGATAATACGTTTTATATTTGCCCTATGCAAATAAAGCACAAGAAGACCCATTGCCGACGAGCCAATAAGTGCAACTACACTTACTTGCCCTACAATTGCGTAATAAGCAGCTGTAAATATTGGGTATGCAATTGCGCTTGCAATGCTGCCGGCCGATACCATTTTGGTAGAGAAAAATGCAATTAAAAACACTGCCAAAAGCGGAGGTATTAAAATAGGATTGATAGAAATAATTGCACCGGTTGAAACCAGTATTGCCTTGCCGCCCTTGAATTTGAAAAATAATGGGTACACATGCCCTAAAAGTGCACACATGGCACTTGCATGTAACATGTATAAAATATAATCGGGTGCAATAAACTGGCCTATTAGCCTACTTGCCAAAACAGCTATAATTCCTTTTGAAACATCTCCAAGCAGCGTGATAACGGCCGCCCTTTTACCAAAAGTTCTAAGCATATTTGTCATTCCGGCGTTGCCCGAGCCAAAACTGCGAACATCTTGCTTATAAATTACCTTAGAAAAAACTATTGCAAAGTTTACACTGCCAAGCAGATAAGAAAAAATGCAGCAAACGGCAAAAATAAAAATAATACCTATAGAATTTAAATTTGTCATACTCATCTCCAATCTTAATTTGTTAAGTTTTTTCGCCCCGCTCACGAATAATCATGCGCACCGGAGTACCGCTTAAATTAAACGTTTCACGTATTTGGTTTTCAAGATATCGCCTGTAAGAAAAGTGAAAAAGCTGTTTTGAATTGCAAAAACATACAAACGTAGGTGGCCTTGTTGATGCCTGTGTTATATAGTATATTTTTAAACGCTTACCTTTATCACTGGGCGGCTGCACCCTTGCTGTTGCCCTAGCAAGTACGTCATTCAACATTCCCGTTGTAATGCGCATTGCGTTTTGATTGTCTACACTTTTTATAAGTGCAAAAAGTTTATCTACACGCTGGCCTGTTTTGGCGCTTATAAACATAATTGGAGCATACGACATGAAACTAAAGTCGTTTTCAAGTACTTTGCGCTGTTTATCCATTGTTTTATCGTCTTTTTCTATCGCATCCCACTTGTTTACAACTATAATACAAGCCTTGCCTTGCTCGTGTGCAAAACCTGCCACTTTGCTGTCTTGCTCGGTAAAACCGGCTGTTGCATCTATCATAATAAGGCACACTTTTGCACGTTCTACCGCCGCAAGGCTACGTAAAACGCTGTATCGTTCTACTCCGTCGTCAACCTTGCCGCGTTTTCTCATGCCGGCTGTATCTATAAATGTAAACTTGCCTTGTTCGTTATCAATGTCACTGTCTACGGCATCTCTGGTAGTACCCGCCTCGTCGGCAACTATCATGCGGTCTTCGTTCAAAATATAGTTAATTAGGCTGCTTTTGCCAACATTTGGCCTGCCAATAACGGCCACGCTTATTCGCTCGTCATCTTCCTGTGTTTCGTCTGTAAATTTAAGCCCCTCGCACACTTTGTCAAGCATATCACCTGTGCCGTGGCCATGCACCGATGACACCGCAAACGGCTCGCCAAGCCCTAGCGAGTAAAACTCGTAAAGCTCGTTTGGCACATTGCCAAGGCTGTCGATTTTATTAACAACAAGCACTATGGGCTTGTTGCTTTTTAACAGCATAACGGCAATTTCACTGTCTTGTGCAGTAACGCCGCTGTTTATATCGGTTACAAAAATAATAACTTGTGCTGTATCTATGGCAAGCTTTGCTTGGTTTCGCATATGAACAAGCATACTGTCGGTTACATGCGGTTCAATTCCGCCTGTGTCAACAAGTAAAAACTCGCTATTTTGCCACTCGCAATCGCCGTAAAGTCTGTCCCTTGTAACGCCCGGGGTGTCCTCTACAATTGCAAGGCGCCTGCCTATAAGTTTGTTAAAAAGTGTAGACTTGCCAACGTTTGGCCTGCCCACTATTGCCACTATGGGTTTTGGCATATTTACCTCCGTTTTGCATCTGTTTGCGTTTATTATAACGTTTTATGTTAAAAATTTATGTTAAACAATAAAGCTTGTAAATGTTATCGCAATATTATTTAATGCTATATTAATTTTTTTGCTGTGCAATGTAAATTTCTGTCGGGCCGTCGGCACCGCCTATCATAGCAACACTGTGTTTTTCATTATTATTTGTGCAACCTGTAAGCAGCATTAATGCTGTTATTGTAAAAAATACAAGTGCGCTTATTTTTTTCATACGTAAACCTCATTAATCAATTTGAACTTCTTTATTTAAAATCATTAATAGGGCATCGCTGCCGTTTTGTGGTAAAATCTTTACGCTTACGCCAAGTTTTTTTTCTATTTCGTTTATGCTAACATCGTCTAGCAATAAATCGTTTTCATCTCTCAGCAAATTTTCGGGCAAAAGTAAACTTTTAGTTTGTAACTTTCCACTCAGCTGTTGTATTATATCTTGCCCCGTTAAAAGCCCTGTTACGTTTACATTGCCGCCAAAAAAATTGTTTTTTACTGGGTGAACAGTTATATTTATGTTTTTAAATTTGCTTTTTACCATATTGCAAAGCTGTTTTGCAAGTGGTTTTGCAATTTCTCCTGTTACCAAATCGTATTCATGCACGGCACTCGAGGGCTGTTGATAATTGAGCTCATCTTCAAACTCGCTGTACACCTTTCGCCACATACCCACGCCGTTTTCAAGCTGAGGATAGTCCTCGTAAAAATTATAATCGGGAATGGGCATTTTTGCAAGTATAAACCATTCATCTGATGGATAGACAAGCCTAGCCCCATGCTTTTTATAAAACAAATCGCCGTAATATAACATAATTTCTAGTTGTTTTTTTGCGCTGTTTTCATCGTAAGCCTTTAAAACGGGTAAATTATCCCTGTGTTTTGTAAGGCCAAGCGGCACACACGCAATGCTTTGAACATTTGGAAAATAACTTCCGAGTTTTTCAATGCTCTGCACCAATTTGTCGCCGTCGTTTATATCGGCGCACAAAACAAGCTGAAAGTTCATTTTAATGTCGGCAGCGGCAAATTCGTCTATATATCGCAAAACATTACCGCTGTTTTTATTTTTCATCATGCTAATTCGCAAACATTCATCTACTGTATGCACCGAAATGTTAATAGGCGAAATTCTCATATTTATAATGCGCTCAATTTCTTTGCTGCTTAAATTTGTAAGCGTTATATAATTTCCAAACAAAAACGACAACCGTTCGTCATCATCTTTAAAATAAAGCTCTTTGCGAAGGCCCTTTGGCAATTGGTCGATAAAACAAAAAATGCAATTGTTTTTGCAACTGTGTTTTTTGTCTATTAAATAAGTGCTAAAATTACATCCAAGCGGCTCATATTCGTCTTTATTAACAGATATTTTAATTGTTTTGTTGTTTACAATAAACTCAATACTAAGCTGTTTTTCTTTTGTGTAAAATTCGTAATCAAATACGTCGTTTATATTGTTGCCGTTAATTGAAAGCAATTTACAATTGTAAATGCCGTATTTTTCGGCAATAGATTTTTTATCGGCGCTTATAACGTTAACGGCCATTTACTCCTCCGTAATTGTATAAAAAAAGAAAAAGGGAAAGGATAAACCTTTCCCTTAAATTACATAAAGGCTTATGCCTCTTTTTTCATTACGACTACTTTGCCTTTGTAAGAGCCGCAATTACCGCATACTTGATGCGGACGAGCATATTCGCCGCACTGCGTACATCTTGTAAGTGTGGGCGCTGTAAGTTTCCACACATTACTGCGGCGTTTATCTCTGCGCGCTTTGGAAACCTTTCTTTTAGGTACTGCCACTTTAAAGCACCTCCTCTGTGTGGATTAATCTGATAGCAGTTGTTTAAGGGGTAACAATCTTTCGTCAATATCAGGTTCATTTTTGCAGTTGCACGGCTTTTTTTGCCCACATACTGCGCAAATACCCATGCAGTCTTCTTTGCAATAATGTATGCTTGGCACTTCAAGCAAAAGCTCTTCGTAAATAAGCTTATCAGTGTCAAGCCTACCGTCTTCACAAAACGGTAAATTGTTCCCGTTTGCGTTATCGTTGGCCCATTCGCCATTTTTTACAAAAAATGTGCGCTCAAATTCACATTCAATTTCTAAATCGTCAACACAGCGTGCGCAAGATGTTAATAAAGTAGTTTTTACACTTAAATCAAGCTTTGCCGCACTTAAACCGTGCGTAGCACTTATTTGCACCGCCACAGGCTTAATTGCTGTAAACGAGCCAAAGTCCTCAACGGATAAATCGAGCAATAAACTTTTATTTACACTTTTTAACTCGCCGCTAAAAATTTTGCGAAAATCTAAAAGCACATTTTCACTCCTAATAAGGTTGCTAAACTATTATACTTTTTATTAAGCAGTATGTCAAGTAAAATGTACAAATATTACGCACAAAAAAGCGGACAGACCGGTATTACCAAACCTCTCCGCACTTTTTAGCAATATTAACAAGCTTTAAAACCAAAAAGCTTTGTACAAATTAAACTGCTCTTGTTACTTTACCTGAACGCAAGCAACGGGTGCAGGCGTGGATATAACGAGAAGAACCTCCAACCACAGCTTTCACTCTTTTAACGTTCGGTTTCCATGTGCGATTTGTGCGCCTATGTGAGTGAGATATTTTTATCCCAAACGAAACGCCTTTACCGCAGCAATCACATTTTGCCATTTTCTGCACCTCCTAGTGGTTACATTAAGTTGCTAAGATATCATAACAAATTGTAAACAAAAAATCAAGTGTTTTTTTAAAAATACTTATATTGCATAAAAAAACAACATTTCTTTAAAGTATCATGGGCAATTTTATATAATATGTTGTTAATTTATGAAAAAAGTGCTATAATGTATCATATATTTAATATGGAAGACGTGCGTTTGTATAAAAAAATTAATGATGTTGCGTATTAAATTGTTAATTTATTATAAACTAACGTTTTACTTAAAATACTGTACTGCGTTATAAGTGGTACGGAACGGAGATATTTATGGACATGAATGAGGTTAATTCTATTGGCGGAAGCCTACAAATAAGCAAAGATGTTATTGCAAAGATGGCAAAAATAGCAGCGCTTGAAATAGATGGCGTTAAGGACATTGCAAATAAAGGCGATAGTTTATTTAATGCCTTTAAAAAAGTAGCGGCAAAAAATGCCATAGACGTTGTTTTGCTTGATGAGGTGGCACAAATTACAATAAACATTATTATTGAATACGGCAAAAAAGCTCAGCCGCTAGCGCAAAAGGTGCAAGAGAATATAAAAAGTGCCGTTCAAAATATGACAGGCATAACAGTTTCTCGCGTTAATATTATAATTGCTGGTGTTGCAAGAGATGAACAAGAGCAAAGCGGCAATGAATAAAATATGCGGGTATAAGCTTATTATACACAGCTAAAGTGAGGATTATATGAAACGAAGAACCTCGAGAGAAAACGCCGTGCTGGCGCTGTTTGAAATGTCTTTTGGAATAAACACCTTGAGTGAAATTATACAGACATCGCGTGAAATGCAAGAGTTTGAGATAGACGAATACGGTGAGGGATTGCTGAATTTTTTTGTAGAGAACTCGAGCGTAATTGATGACACTATAAAAAACTGCCTTAAAGACTGGACTATTGACCGTTTGCCAAAGGTTAACTCTGCCATTTTGCGCATTGCCGTTGCAGAAATTATGCAAAGCAAAGGTGAAATGGACAGCATAGTTATAAACGAAGCGGTTGAAATTTCGAAAATATATTCGGGAGATAGCGATTACCAGTTTATAAACGGAGTGCTTGGCACAATAGTAAAAGAGCTTAAGCATTAAACAAATGCTTAAAAGTAGCATTTTAATATACAAAAATAGGAGTTTTATATGCTTGTTTTAGGAATTGACACAAGCAATTATGCAACGTGCCTTTCGGCATATTGCACACAAACAAAAAAGTTTGTTTACAAGCATAAAAAATTATTGCCCGTAAAAAAAGGAGAGAAAGGCCTGCGCCAAAGTGATGCTGTGTTTCATCACACAGTGTTTTTGCCCGAAATGATTGATGATGCGGCAAAACAGGTAAACTTAACAAATGTAGGTGCTGTTGGTGTGTCGTTTGCGCCCGAACCCGTGCAAAACTCGTATATGCCGTGTTTTTTGGCAGGCGTAAGCGCTGCAACTTTTTTTTGCACTGCAAAAAATATACCGCTTATTAAAACAACACATCAGCAAGGGCATATAGCGGCCGCAATTTATAAAACAGGCGACTATTCACTGTTTAATAAGCCTGTTTTAGTTTTTCACGTGTCGGGAGGAACGACAAAGTTGCTTTATTGTGACAATATAAACAGCATAAAAACAATAGGTGGCACTAACGATTTATATGCAGGGCAAGCGGTGGACAGAATAGGTGTAAAGTTGGGCTTTAATTTTCCGGCAGGGCCGCAAATGAGTGAAATTGCCCTTGCATGTAACGATGAAATAGACCCTAAAGTAAGTGTTATTGGCACACAATGTAATTTATCGGGGCTTGAAAATAAATGCAACGAGCTTATAAACAAAGGCGAAAGCCATGCTTATGTTGCAAAATATTGCCTTATTGCAGTGGGTAAAACGGTGCTTAGCATAATTAAAAATGCAAAAACAAAATATAAAACCGAGCCTATAATTTGTGCCGGTGGTGTAATGAGCAGTGAAGTTATAAAACAATATGTTCAAAAACAAATGCCAAATGTAAAATTTGTTAGCGGAGAGTTTTCAAGCGACAATGCAATGGGCGTTGCCATAATAGCGGCAAAACAAGCAGGGCAAATTTTGTAAACATGTTAAAACGTTTGTTTAACGGGGGTAAAAGTGACAGATGTAATTACAGTATCGGCGCTAAATAGATATGTTAAAGACTTGCTTGAAAGAGATATTGTTTTAACAGATGTTGCCATTAGCGGCGAGATATCCAATTTTACAAATCATGTAAAAACCGGACATTACTATTTTACCGTAAAAGACGAGAAATGTGCTGTAAAAGTTGTAATGCTTAAGTGGCATGTAAAAAACCTTAACTTTGCGCCAAAAAACGGCGACAGCGTTATTGTAAGGGGGCAAATTACACTTTACGAGCCACAGGGAGCGTTTCAAATAAATGCCGACGCTATGTTTAATGCTGGCGCAGGTGCAATACAACTTGCATTTGATAAACTTAAAGAAAAGCTTGAAGCAAAGGGGTATTTTGCGCCGGAGCGAAAAAAAATGTTGCCCGAATTTCCTAAATGTGTGGGGCTCATAACGTCTAAAACGGGCGCGGCAATACAAGACATTTTTAACGTGGCGAATAGGCGAAACCCAAATGCAGAGTTTTTGCTTTGCCCAACAAACGTTCAGGGCGCAAGTGCCGAGAGTGAAATAACCGCTGCAATAAAAATGTTAGACAAAACAAAGCGATGCGACGTTATAATTATAGCAAGAGGTGGCGGAAGTAAAGAGGATTTATACGTTTTTAACAGCGAAGAAATAGCAAATGCAGCATATAAATGCAAAACACCTTTAGTATCGGCAATAGGGCACGAAACCGACTTTTGTATTTTGGATTTTGTTGCCGACTTGAGAGCACCCACACCTAGCGCTGCTGCAGAAATTGTAGTGCCGGATATGCAAAGTGAAGTTGAAAATGTAAATTTAATATTTGCTAATATAATGATAAACCGTTTAAACGACTGTTTTGAAAGAACTCAAAGACAAAAAAGCAGTTATGCTTTAAAACAAATAGCTAAATAT
Source organism: uncultured Bacteroides sp. (assembly GCA_964371265.1). Lineage (GTDB taxonomy): Bacteria > Bacillota > Clostridia > Oscillospirales > Ruminococcaceae > Ruthenibacterium. Next base: position 53,869 of record CAYJLZ010000001.1, read on the forward strand.
CCTCAAACGCAAGTTGCACATATTGATTATTTAAAATTGGCAATAATGCAAACAATTAACGGCAAAATAAAAAGCGCAAAAAAAAGCACTTTGCACTATGCCGCAATGGGCGACTCGCTAAACCCGCTAGGCGTACTAGCTAGGGGTTACAGTATAGTGAAAAAGGGCGATAATATAATTAAAAGTACAGTAAATATAAATATAAACGACGATTTAAACATTAAATTACATCAAGGTAAAATTAACTGTAAGGTTATAAGTACAAAGGATGATTAAAAATGCAAAAAGATAAAATGACTTACGAAAAAGCGAGTGAAAAACTTGATGAGATATTTGAAAAAATGTCGAGTGAGGAAATAACGCTTGAGGATAGTATTAAATATTATGCGCAGGCGGCAGAACTTATAGTTTTTTGCAACTCAGCGCTTGAAAAGGCACAAATAAAAGTTGAAGAAATAAGCGCCAAACTTCAAAAGGACGATGTTTAATGAATTATAAACAACAGTATGATACTTATTTAAACATTGTGCAAAAAGGGCTGGATGACTCGATAAACAGCGTTTTTGGCAACAGAGACAATTCAAAAGTTGCCACAGCGGCGGTGTACTCGCTAACAGGGGGCGGCAAACGCGTAAGGGCTGTGCTTTGTGTTGCTGTGTGCGACATGCTTTGCGGTAACATAAATGCCGGCGCACAATATGCAGCTGCCATAGAGATGCTGCATTGTTACAGTTTAATACACGACGATTTGCCGTGTATGGATGATGACGATTTCCGAAGGGGGAGGCAGTCTTGTCATAAAAAATATGGCGAGGCAACTGCGCTTTTAGCGGGAGATGCACTTTTAACAGGTGCATTTGAAGTGATTAGCACAGCAAACGCCGAACCACAGCAAAACATGCAAGCCGCAATGCACTTAAGCCGTGCAGCGGGCACAAGCGGCATGATTTACGGACAAGAGCTGGATATTGACAGCGAGAAAAAAAGTGTGGGCGAAGATGTGCTTTATGAAATACACAAAAATAAAACAGGTGCGCTAATTAAGGCGGCAGCGCAACTTGGGGTTGCTACTGCAGTTGATGTGAGTGAAAAACAAATACAGGCAATATGCAAATTTGCCCTAAATGTAGGCATTGTGTTTCAAATAGTCGACGATGTGCTTGATGCGACGAGTACTAAAGCGCAACTGGGAAAAACCGCAGGAAAAGACACAAAAAGTGATAAAACAACATTTGTAAAGTTATATGGCATTAGCAAATCGAGAGAACTGATACTAAAATATACAAAAGAGATGTGCGATGAATTACAAGAAAATTTTGGAAACAAAGCAAATTTTTTAATTGAGTTTGCAAAATTGCTTGCACAGCGCACAAACTAACTAAACATGCTAACTATAAAAAATTTAAGGTAATAATATACTGCTGTAAACCCTAAGCTTGCCGCGGCTTAGTATTTATAAACAGCATTGTTTTTAGCGGTAGAATGGAGATTTTTATGCAGTTGCAAAGTGTACTGTTTGGCAATTATATATTAACAGTTGCCGCAATTTCGTGGGTGGGGGCGCAAATAGCTAAAACTTTAATTAACTTTATTTTGCTTGGAAAATGGGACCTTGAGCGCCTTTACGGTGCGGGTGGCATGCCCAGCGCTCATTCGGCATTTGTGTGCAGTGCATTTATGGCAACAGCAAGAAGTGAGGGTGTAACATCGCCGCTTTTTGCAATATCGTTTATACTTGCAGCAGTTGTAATGTACGACGCAATGGGAGTTAGGCACGAAACGGGCAAACAGGCAAAGGTGCTTAACAAATTGCTGGATGACTGGCTGGACGACGAGGAAGATAACGACGAGGACGGCTCTTTAGCTAAACTGAAAAAACTAAAGGAGAAAGTAGGGCATACACCGTTAGAGGTGCTTTCGGGTGCATTATTCGGCATACTAATAGCTATTTTAATACCTGTTCCCATGGCCTTATAATTTTATATGTATAAGTATTTAGATGAAATTAAGACACCACAAAACGTTAAAGATTTAAATGGTGATGAGCTGGTAAGTTTATGCGGTGAAATAAGAGAATTTTTAATTGATAATGTGTCAAAAACGGGAGGGCATCTCTCGAGCAATTTGGGAACAATAGAACTTACCGTTGCCATGCACAGTGTTTACACAACGCCCTTTGATAAATTTGTGTGGGATGTTGGACATCAGTGCTACACACACAAAATTTTGACAGGACGAAAAGATAAATTTAATAATTTGCGAATGATCGACGGGTTGTCCGGGTTTCCATCGCCAAAAGAGAGCGAGCACGATGCGTTTATATCGGGGCACGGTAACACGGCAATATCGGCGGCAATAGGTATGGCAAACGCAAAAAAAATGATGAACGATAATGGAAAAGTTATTGCCGTTGTGGGTGATGGCGCATTTACCGGCGGCATGGTTTACGAGGGAATGAACAACGTTCACACACTTAGCAACCTAATAGTTATTTTAAACGACAATAAAATGTCTATATCTAAAAATGTGGGTTCGGTAGCACAGTACTTAACACACCTTAGAACAAGCCCAAAATATTTTAAATTTAAGCGAACACTGCAAACTGTTTTAGATGCCATACCTTTAGTTGGTACTTCGTTTAGAAAATATTTGCAAAATGTAAAAATGACACTTAGGCAAAAGCTCTACCACTCAACCATGTTTGAAAATATGGGTTTTCATTACGTGGGGCCCATTGACGGACACAACGTAAAAGAGCTATGTACGCTTTTAAAGGCGTATAAAACCGAGCAGAGCGCTCCGCTTTTTATACATGTGCAAACAATAAAGGGCAAAGGCTTTACACCTGCCGAGCAAAACCCGGGAGAATTCCACGGGGTTTCAGCATTTGATGCGAGTGATATTCAAGACCCTGATTTTTCTGATATCGATTCATTTTCGAGTGTATTTGGCAAGGAACTTGCACGCCTTGCACAAAGCGATAATAAAATATGCGCAATAACAGCTGCAATGAAGTACGGCACAGGTCTTCAGCACTTTTATAGGCAGCACAAACAAAATTTTTTCGACGTTGGCATGGCAGAGCAACATGCTGTTACATTTGCAGCAGGGCTTGCTGCAAGTGATATGAAACCTGTTGTGTGTATATATTCAACGTTTTTACAGCGAAGTTACGACCAAATTATTCACGATGTAAACTTGCAAAACTTAAATGTTTTGTTTGCAATAGACAGAGCGGGATTTGTACCGGGTGATGGTGAAACCCACCAAGGCGTTTACGACTGTGCTTTTTTAAGCCAGCTTAATACAATAGAAGTGTATAGCCCGTGCAATTACGAAGAGCTGATTTACTGGATGGGTAAACTTATAAACAAGGCATCTCCAAGGGCAATAAGGTACCCAAGGGGTGCGCAGAGCGAACAGCTTGCAAAACTTGGAGCTAGCGGCATGCTTTATGATGCCTACAATACACAGCAGCAAGGTGCAAAAACGGCATTTGTTACATATGGCGCACAGGTGCTTGATGTTTTAGATGCCGTGCAAGAAGCAAAACAAAGCGGTAAGCATGCTCACGTATACAAATTAGTTCGTGTTCATCCGTTGCCAAAAGGGCTTGTGCAGGATTTGTTAAGCTACGAAAAAATTGTTTTTGCCGAAGAGGGAATTAAAAGCGGTGGAATAGGCGAGCATGTTTTGGCTAAGCTAACAAAAAAGGGCTTTAAGGGTAATTTTGTCCACATAGGTGTCACATCTTCAAACTTAACGCACGCAAGCGTACCTCAACTAAAACAGCGCTACGGGCTAGACAAAACAAGCCTATTACAACTTATATAGCTTTGCATTTTAAAACAATGCTATTGTACCGGCCTTTACAAAAAACACAGGTATATTTTTAAAAAGTTTTGCGTATTAACCGTTTATTATAAAAAAATATTTATCGGGAGTGCTATTATTGAAAATTCGCCTTGACAATTACTTGTTTCAAAACGAAATGTGCCAAAGCAGAGAGCGTGCAAAGGCAATGATTATGGCGGGTGTTGTTTATGTTAACGGAGAAAAACAAGACAAGCCCGGTACTGCTGTAAATGAAGATGCAAAAGTTGAAGTAAGAGGGCAAACTCTTGCGTACGTAAGTAGGGGCGGGTTAAAACTTGAAAAGGCCATAAAAGAATACAATATAGAATTGAACGGAAAAATATGTATGGATATTGGGGCGTCTACCGGAGGATTTACCGACTGCATGTTACAAAACGGAGCAAGCAAAGTATATGCGGTGGACGTAGGATATGGCCAGTTAGCATGGACACTGCGAAATGACGAAAGAGTTATTAACATGGAGCGAACAAATATTAGAAGCGTAACAGAAGAAAGTTTACAGGAAAAAATTGATTTTTTTAGCGTTGATGTTTCGTTTATATCGTTAAAGCATATTTTACCCGTGGCAAGTGCCATTACAAAAGATAATGCAAGTGGTGTGTGCTTAATAAAACCGCAGTTTGAGGCGGGCAGAGAAAAGGTTGGCAAAAATGGAGTAGTGCGTGAGGCTAAAACGCACATAGAAGTTATAGAAAAAACGTGTAAACTAGCAATAGAAAACGGTTTTGGAGTTTTGAGCATAGGATATTCGCCGATTAAAGGCCCAAAAGGAAATATTGAATTTTTAATACACGTTACAAAAATAAGCGAGCCCTGTGAACCGAGCGCACAGCAAATTTATAAAACAGTTGAAACAGCACACCAAGAACTTCAAAATAAACTTAACTAAAGGTAATTAAATGACGACGTATATAGTAGTTAATCATCAAAAGCAAAGTGCTAATAAAACAGCCGAAAAAGCTGCCGAAATTTTAATTAAAAGCGGCGTTAAAGTTGCAGTTAACGAAACCGACAGCGATTTTAACATTGAGGGTGCAATAAAAATGCCCGAGCAACAAGCACTAAAAACTTGCGATGTAATAATAACAGTGGGTGGCGACGGTACCATTTTAAAAGCGGCGAGAAAAAGCCTAAAGTATAACAAACCTATTTTGGGTATAAATGTGGGCAGGCTTGGTTTTTTAGCAACGGTAGAGGCAAACGAGCTTAACCTTTTAAAAAGGCTTATAAGCGGAGAATATAAAACGGAACAGCGCAGTATATTGTGTGCATATAAAAACAGCGATACAAAACACACACAAACTGCTATAAACGACGTAGTAATAGGTAAAAGCTGTGTGGCTCAAGCTATTGATATAAAAATATATTGCGACGACACACTTGTCAGTGATTACAGAGGCGACGGGGTAATTATATCTACGCCAACCGGAAGTACGGCGTACTCATTGTCGGCAGGGGGGCCTGTGCTGGACGCTGAAATTAACGGAATAGTTGTAACACCGCTGTGTGCCCATAGTTTAAATAGTCCCTCGCTTGTATTTAGCTCTCATCGAAAGCTGCGTGTAAAGGCCTCGTGCGAGGGTAAAACTAAAATGCTTTACAGCTGCGACGGACAAGCGGACTTGCCGCTATTTGAAAACGATGAAATAACCGTTTGTGCAGATGAAAATCGCATCAAATTGATAAGTTTTAACTCGGCACAGCAATTTATGGCAATAGACAAAAAATTGAAAGGCAGGTAAAAATTTTGAAAAATACCAGACACTCAAGAATTTTAAGCCTTATAGAGGAAAACGCAATTGTACGCCAAGAAGATTTGCTGGCATACCTTAAAAAAGATGGATTTGATGTAACTCAGGCTACCGTATCAAGAGATATAAGAGAACTTAAGCTTATAAAAACTTCTGTTAACGGTTTTTACAGGTACGTTGCATCGCAATCAATTAATAACAAACAGGCACCCGATAAATTTGAAACAATATTTAAAAGTTCGGTTATACATGTGGATTTTGCAGGGCATACAGTGCTTGTTAAATGCTACACAGGCATGGCCAATGCCGCATGTGAAATTTTTGATACGATGGTTTGGAGCGATGTAGTGGGTACTTTGTCGGGTGATGATACTTTTTTTGTTTTGATGCGCACCGAAAAGGCCGCAGAAAAATTAACTAAACAAATTTCTAAATATTTAGCACGTTAAGGGGCGCTTTTATTTATGCTATGTGAAATTAAAATTGAAAACGTTGCCGTTATAGAAAAAGCCGTTGTTAATTTTGGAATGGGCTTAAATGTTTTAACGGGAGAAACCGGTGCAGGTAAATCCATATTAATCGACTCTATTAATGCAATTTTGGGCAGTAGAACATCGAAAGATATAGTTAGAACAGGCGCCCAAAAGGCTTGTATATGGGCAACATTTAGCGGCATATGCGAAAAATCGAAACAGCGATTGCAAAAGGCGGGTTACGAAGCAAATAATGAACTTTTGCTATACCGAGAAATAACACAAGACGGTAAAAGCACTTGCAGAATTAACGGTATGCCCTCTACGGCTGCTGTTATTAGAGAGGTGTGTAGCGACCTTTTACATATACATGGCCAACACGACAACCAGAGTTTAATGAATGTGCAAAACCACATACATATGCTAAATGCATTTGCACAAAATGATATGGAGCATAAAAAATATTACGAAGTTTACAAAGAACTTTGTAAGGTAAAGCGTGAAATTGACGCTTTGTCTATGGATGAAGATGAAAAAATTAACAGAATAGAACTTTTGCGATTTCAGTGTGATGAAATAACAAAGGCAGATTTAAAAGAAAACGAAGAGGAAATACTAAACGAACAAGTACAGGTAATGTTAAATGCACAAAAAATTACACAGCAAATAAACACTGCTTACAGTATTTTAAACGGAGACGATGACACAAGCGGTGCTTGCGAGCTATTAGGAAGTGCAGCAAATACTTTAGATGGTGTAGCGAATATTGCGACAAAAATTTCCGAAATTAGCGATAAATTAAACGACTTGTTTTACCAAACAAAGGAAGTTGCAAGTGAGCTGGGAGATAAACTGAGCAGCTATAATTTTGATGAATACGAGCTGGAACAAGCGCAAGACAGGCTAGATTTAATTTTTAAACTTAAGCAAAAATATAAAACGGATATTGCCGGAATTTTGCAATACGAGCAAAGAGCAAGCGAAGAGTTAAACGCAATTGAACTTGGAACACAGCGCCTTGATGAGCTTTACGACAAGCAAACGCAACTGTATGAACAGGCAAAGGCCTTGGCAAACGAGCTTACAACAACCAGGCTAAATGCATTTGAAGCATTTAATGCACAAATAAGTAAACAGCTTGCTTTTTTAAACATGCCGGGTATAAATTTTACGTTGCAACATAAAAAGGGGCCACTTGCAGGCCTTGGGCAAGACAGTGTTGAGTTTTATATTTGTACAAACCCGGGCGAGGCGGCAAAACCACTTGCAAAAATTGCCTCGGGGGGAGAGCTATCTCGCATTATGCTTGCCGTAAAAAGTGCCATGGCAGATAAAGACGATGTGCAAACTATAATATATGATGAAATCGACACGGGAGTTTCGGGCCTTGCTGCGGCCAGAATAGGCAAAAAACTAAAACAAACATCGCAGGGCAGGCAAATTATATGCATTACTCATACAGCGCAAATTGCAGCCGAGGCAAACAACCACCTTTTAATTAAGAAAAATATTTCGGATAACAGAACATATACACAAATACATGCACTAGAGAGCGAAAGCCGTGTAAAAGAAATAGCGCGAATGATTTCGGGAGATAATTTAACAGATTTAGCGCTTGCAAACGCAAGAGAGATGCTAGAAATACACGAAACAAACAGTTTTAATTAAGATGGGATGCGAAAATATGAGTTATATTATTGAGATGGTAGGAATAACTAAAGAATTTCCCGGCATCATTGCAAATGATAACGTTACATTGCAATTAAAAAAAGGAGAAATACACGCACTTTTGGGAGAAAACGGCGCCGGTAAAAGCACACTTATGAGTGTGTTGTTTGGCATGTATAAACCCGAAAAGGGTAAAATACTTTTAAACGGCAAGCAAATTGATGTGAAAGACCCAAAAGATGCTACAAAATACGGCATAGGTATGGTGCATCAACACTTTAAGCTGGTAGAAAATTTTACCGTACTGCAAAATATTATTTTGGGAGCCGAAACAACAAAAAACGGCATGTTAAAAATGGACGATGCAAAAGAAAAAGTTGTGGCACTTAGCAAAAAATATTCGTTGATGGTAGACCCTGACGCTGTGATAAGTGATATAAGCGTAGGCATGCAACAGCGTGTTGAAATACTAAAAATGCTTTATAGGGACAATGAGATTTTAATATTCGATGAACCCACGGCTGTTTTAACACCTCAAGAAATAGAAGAGCTTATGAATATAATGCAAAACCTTACAAAAGAGGGAAAAAGCATACTTTTTATAACACATAAGCTTAACGAAATAAAGGCAGTTGCAGAGAGATGCACTGTGCTGCGCAAGGGCAAGGGCATTGGCACAGTAAACGTTGCCGACACAACAAAAGAGCAGATGAGTGAAATGATGGTTGGAAGGCAGGTTAATTTCAATATAAATAAAAAGCCGGCAAACCCGACAGATACAGTATTAACTGTAAAAGATTTGTGTGTTAAAGAAAATAACACAACAAAAGACAAGGTGAAAAACGTAAGCTTTGATGTTAAAAAGGGTGAAATTGTGTGCATTGCAGGCATAGATGGCAACGGACAAAGCGAACTTGTGTATGCGCTTACAGGCCTGGTTGAAATGTATAAAGGCTCACTGGTGCTAAACGGACAAGACATTACAAATTACACTATCAGAAAGAGAAACCAAAGCGGTATGGGGCATATACCGGAGGATAGACACAGGCATGGCCTAGTGCTTGACTACCCGCTTGCATACAACTGTGTTTCAAAAAAATATTACACAGAAGAATTTACAAAAAATGGATTTTTACAGTTTAACAAAATATATTCTTATTCAGAAGAGCTGATACAAAAGTACGACATACGCTCGGGCCAAGGGGCAAAAACAATTACACGTAGCATGAGTGGAGGTAACCAGCAAAAGGCAATTGTTGCACGTGAAATTGAAAACAACCCGGATTTGCTTATTGCGGTTCAACCCACCAGAGGGCTTGATGTAGGTGCAATTGAATATATTCACAAAACCATTGTACAGCAAAGAGATGATGGAAAAGCTGTGCTTTTAATAAGCCTAGAACTCGACGAGGTTATGGAACTCTCCGATAGAATACTTGTTATGTTCGAGGGAGAAATTGTTGCCCAGCTCGACCCAAAACAGGTATCTATTAAAGAACTTGGTCTTTATATGGCGGGTTCTAAAAGGGGGCAAATGTAATGGATAATAAAAACACTTTAGTAAATAAACTTGTGAACTCTAACGGTATGTGGGCTTTTATTTCTTCGTTGCTCGCAATTTTATGTGGATTTATTATAAGCTTTATACTGCTTTTAGTTTCAAACCCATCTAATGCACTTGGCGGTTTTACTGCCATTTTAATAGGCGGATTTAGCAACATGAGGGACCTTGGCCAGGTATTTTATTCGGCAACACCAATTATATTAACAGGCCTTTCGGTTTGCTTTGCATATAAAACCGGGCTTTTTAACATAGGTGCCTCGGGGCAATTTACTTTTGGTGCATGTGCAGCAATAATCATTGGTGTGCATTGTACGTTTATTCCGGGGCCCCTTTTATGGATAACATGTATGCTTGCGGCAATGGTTGCCGGCGCACTTTGGGGTGTTATACCGGGCATTTTAAAAGCAACAAGGAACGTAAACATTGTTATATCTTGTATTATGACAAATTATATAGGTATGTTTATTGTTAACGAGCTTATATCGGAGTTTGCTTACAACTCTATGAGAAATCAATCCAAGGCGGTAGCAGAGCATGCAAATGCACCAAAACTTGGGCTCGATTTAATTTTTGTAAACGGAAACACTGCGTCGAGTGTTAATGCAGGAATTTTTGTTTCCATAATAATGGGTGTAATTGTTTATTTTATAATTGAAAAAACAAAGTTTGGGTATGAGTTAAAGGCGTGTGGATACAATGCCGACGGCGCAAGATATGCCGGAATAAATTCTAAGCGCAGTACTGTTTATACAATGGCAATTTCGGGTGCTATTGCCGGCCTTGGAGGTGCTTGCCTTTACCTTGCCGGTTCAGGTAAATATATGGACGTTGTAGACGTTATTGCTAGTGAGGGATTTCAGGGTATACCTGTTGCGCTTCTTGGCATGAACAACCCCATAGGTGTAATATTTGCGGGCATATTTATAGCGTATATTAATCAGGGTGGATTTAATATGCAAGTATACGGATTTGCTCCGCAAGTTATAGAAATAATAACTTCAATTATTATTTACTTCTCGGCATTTGCGCTTGTAATGAGGGAAGTTGCAAAAAGATATTTTATTAGAAAGCAAAAAGACGTGCCGGTAAAACAAAACACAGCAGAAACAAATAGTAAAAAACAAGATATTGCAAGCAGCAATGCAAAAACAAGCAACACGCAAAAGGAGGGCGAAGAGAAATGAATCAAATTGTAGGTGAAATATATTTTTTATTGCAACAGACAATGTTTTTCTCTATACCACTTTTAATAGTTGCACTTGGCGGTATGTTTAGCGAGCGCAGCGGTGTTGTAAATATAGCACTTGAGGGTATTATGATAATAGGTGCCTTTGGTAGCACAATGTTTATACATGCTGTGCAAAATGCAGGAATAGCAATTAATCCGCATGTTTTGCTATTGTTGGCAATGCTTGTTGCGGCAGTAAGTGGCATTGTAATATCGCTTGCGCACGCATATGCAAGCATAAACATGAGAGCCGACCAAGTTATTAGCGGCACTGCCATTAACATGTTTGCGCCGGCATTTGCCATATTTACTGCACGCATGTTTTTAGGCGCACAGCAAGTACCTTTTAAAAATGTTTTTAGAATGGAAAAAGTACCGGTACTTGGACAAATACCCATTATAGGCAATATATTTTTTGAAAACACTTATTTGACAACTTATTTGGGATTGTTAATTTTAGTAATAAGTAATATTGTACTGTACAAAACACGTTTTGGTTTGCGCCTTCGCTCGTGCGGAGAGCACCCGCAGGCTGCCGACAGTGTTGGCATAAACGTTGCAAAAATGAGATATGCAGGCGTTGCAATTTCGGGTGCACTTGCAGGCATTGGTGGGCTTGTTTTTATTATACCAACATCGGTAAGCTTCAATGCGTCTGTTGCAGGATACGGATTTTTAGCACTTGCCGTGCTAATTTTTGGACAGTGGACGCCTGTTAAAATACTTCTTGCTGCATTTTTCTTCGGCTTTATGCAAACAATAGCCTCGGCTAACTCCGGTATGTCGTTTTTGGCAGCGCTGGAAATACCAAACAGTATATACAAAATGACACCGTATGTAGTTACACTTGTTGTGCTTGCATTTACAAGCCATAAATCGGCATCTCCAAAAGCTGCCGGCTTGCCGTACGACAAAGGCGTTAGGTAATTAAAGGATAAATTAAATTACTGTTGTGGTTAGTATACAGGAGGGAGGCAATTATATGAGAGATGGTAAAAATCCGGATCCTAACAAAATTAACCCCGTAAATAACATTGACACAGTAATTTATGTAAAGCCAACAATTACAAATCCTAATATTATAGTTGGAGATTTCACATATTTTTCGGGTAAAAACTTTGAAAACTGCGTTACTCATCATTATGATTTTTACGGCGATAAGTTGATTATTGGCAAGTTTTGTCAAATAGCTTTTGGGGTAAACTTTATTATGAACGGTGCAAATCATCAGATGAATGCCGTTTCAACCTTTCCGTTTTATATAATGGATGGCTTTGATCAGGGGGTGCCCGCATTATCAAAAATGCCGGTAAAAGGCGATACGGTAATTGGTAACGATGTTTGGATCGGCCAAAATGCCACTATAATGCCAGGAGTTGTTGTTGGTGATGGTGCAATAATTGGAGCTAACAGTGTGCTTGCAAGTAATGTCGAGCCATATACCATAGTTGCCGGCAATCCGGCAAAACCAATTCGTAAAAGATTTGACGATGAATTGATTGGGCTTATGCTTGAGTTCAAATGGTGGGAAAAATCTGTTTTCGAAATTAATGAATTAATTCCTGTTCTTTCAAACAGTGATTTAGAGTATGTTAAACTGGAGTTGCGCAGAAGATTATTTGAGTAATTGTAAAGCCAAAATGCCGCCTTAAGTAATGGCGACATTTTGGCTTTTATGTACATATTTGGAGGTTTGCCACATGGTGCAGGCCCAAAGTCATAAATAAACTAAATACCTCTTGCCAATATTAATGTAATATTGTATAATATATAGTACCGTATTTTTAAAAGGCTTATATATTGGCGGTAATTGTGTACATTTCAGTATACAGAAGGTTGGCCCTGTGCGACGAGGTGCTGCGAACCATGTCAGGCGGGGAACCGAGCAGCATTAAGCGGATATCCTTGTGCGCCGCAGTAAGTCTGTCTTCTGTGTACTGAAATGTACATTAATTTTTGGTATAATGTTATTACATTATAATTTTGCAAAGGGGGCATTAAATATGTATCGCGCATTGTATAGAAAATGGCGCCCTGTTACTTTTAGCGACGTAATAGGACAAGAAAATATAGTTAATGCCTTGCAAAACCAAATATTAAATAATAAAACAGGTCATGCATATATTTTTACAGGAACTAGGGGAACGGGCAAAACAACGTGTGCTAAAATATTTGCAAAGGCAGTAAATTGCAAAAATATAAACGGCGCAAACCCATGCGGGAAGTGTGAGGTTTGTAAAGGCACACAAAGCGGAGAGATTTTAGATATAGTAGAAATTGATGCAGCCAGCAACAATGGCGTTGATAATATTAGGGATTTAACCGACAGTGCAATTTATACACCGGGTGTCGGAAAGTATAAAGTTTATATTATCGACGAAGTGCATATGCTGTCTATTGCGGCATTTAATGCACTGTTAAAAATTATGGAAGAACCACCCTCGCACATTATTTTTATTTTGGCAACAACCGAAATACATAAAGTGCCCGCTACAATTTTGTCGCGTTGCCAAAGATACGACTTTATGCGTATTCAAGCAGATAAAATTAAAAACAGGCTTTTATTTGTTGCAAGTGAAGAGAAAATACAACTTGGAGATGATGCCGCAGGGCTTATAGCACGCCTTGCCGACGGTGCTATGAGGGACGCTTTGTCAATACTGGACACGTGCATTGGCACAGACGATAAAGTGGATGTAAATACTGTTAGAAAAATGGCAGGCATTGCTGACAAAAGTTATTTATTTGAACTTAGCGACCTTATTGCAGAGAAAAACGAAATTGCGGCAATAGAGCTTGTGACAAAACTGCACGAGAAAAGCATAGATGTTAAAAGGCTTTGTAGCGAACTTATATTGCACTACCGCAACTTGCTTGTGGCACGGGTAAGCGACAGTTTAAGTATGCAAGCTGGCCTAAGCAATGAAGATATAGAAAAATACAAACAAAAAAGCAGTGAAATACAGCGAAAAGACGCCATAAAAAATATTAAGATACTGAGCAGCGCAACAGATAAAATGGGCAAAAGCCTTAATGTTGGCATAGAATTTGAAATAGCAGTTATTGAAATGTGCGAAGTTTATAGTGAACAAGAAATAACCCAAATACCTATGCAGCAGCAAAAAGTTATTGTGCAACAACCAAAAGAACAAAACCAATTACCACAACCAAAAGAGCAAACCGAAAAAACACCTGCACAGCAAAAAGTTTTGAAACAAGAACCGATAGAAGAGCAAACAGAAGGACAGGCAATTCAAAATCAAAAAATGGCACAAGAGCCCGTCGAGGTGCAAAATTTTGCACAAGAGCAAGAGGGAAATGTGCCACAAAGCAATTTTAGTGCAGAAGAAAAACAAACTACACAACAAGCAAAGAAAAAGCCATCGGTTGAGGAAAATGAAACTTTGCGCGATTTTAATGAGTGGGATGAAATTATAAGCAAAATGAAAAGTGTTGATAAGCTTCTTTATGCTAATATGAAGGGTAGTAAAGCTTATTTTGACGGCAAGCGTGTGCTAATTAAAGGCAGTGATTTGTTTTTAGAGTATATGCGGCAAAATAAATACTCGAATTCTTTGATTAAAAATGTAATAGCAGATGTTACAGGCTCGGAGTATCCGATAGGCCCGTATAAAAAAAAACATGAACAACAAATAACCGATAATAAACTTGAAGAGAATATAAAAAAACTTGAACAGTACGGTGTAAACGTAGTGATCAATGACGATTAAGGAGAAATTATTATGAAAGCAAGACTACCTCAAGGATATGGAAAACAACAAAATATGAATAACTTAGTACAACAAGCACAAAAAATGCAAGAGGAAATGCAAAAAAAGCAGGCAGAGCTTGATGATGCAGTGTACGAGGTTAAACCGTCGGGCGGAATGGTAGAAGTTACTATTACGGGCAAGCGCCAAATAACGGCTATGAAAATTAACCCCGAAATTGTTGATGTAGAGGACATTGAGATGCTTGAAGATTTAGTATCGGCGGCAGTAAACGAGGCCATAAGAACGGTTGATGAAAAAAATGAGCAGGAAATGAGCGGAATAACAGGTGGGCTGAATATACCGGGCATGTAATCTAATACTTGCAACATTGCAACTGCGAAAGTACGGTGAATAAATGAATTACAACGCACAGCCACTTGATAAATTGATAGAGCAATTTTCTAAATTATCGGGAATAGGGCGTAAAAGTGCAACAAGGCTTGCATACCAAGTGCTGGCAATGGACAGAGAAAAGGCATTGGATTTTGCACGTGCTATTGAGGATGCACACAATAAAATTAAACGATGTGAGATTTGCCAAAATTTTACCGAAGGCGATGTTTGTAACATTTGCGCAGGAGAGAATAGGGATAAATCGGTAATATGTGTTGTGGAAACACCGCGAAATATTGCTGCGTTTGAGCGAACAAGAGAGTTTAAAGGCCTGTATCATGTACTGCACGGGCTTATATCTCCAATGGATGGAATAGGCGCCGAACAACTTTGCATAAAAGAGCTTATTGCGCGACTAAACAGCGATATAACAAAAGAAATTGTAATGGCAACAAGCCCCACCGTAGAGGGCGAGGCAACAGCAATGTACATTGCAAAACTTGTAAAACCGCTTGGCGTTAAGGCAACAAGGCTTGCCTACGGGCTACCCGTAGGCAGTAACTTAGAATATGCTGACGAAATTACGCTGTCGCGTTCGCTTGCAAATAGGGCAGAACTTTAAAATGCGACAATTAAAGTGCAAGTTGCAGATTATAATAAGGAAAAGGGGGTGTTGAAAATGCCTGAAAAGAGCACATCGAAGGTTATAGCTTACAACAGAAAAGCTAGGCACGATTATACTATTATTGAAAAACTTGAAACAGGAATTGCCCTTGTTGGAACAGAAGTTAAAAGTTTAAGGCTTGGCAATGTTAATTTAAAAGACTCTTGGGTAGACGTTGAGAGCGGAGAACTGTATGTGTCGGGTATGCACATAAGCCCTTACGAAAAGGGTAACATTTTTAACACAGACCCAACAAGAAAACGAAAACTTTTGGCGCATAAAAGTGAAATAAGAAAGCTTGAACAAGAAAAAAAGTTGAAAGGTTATACATTAATACCTTTACAACTATACTATAAATATGGTAAAGTAAAGTTAGAACTAGCTGTGTGTAAAGGAAAAAAACTTTACGATAAAAGGCAAACTATGGCAAGTCGTGACGCAAAACGAGATATTGACAGGGCAATGAAAGAAAGGGCAAAGCAATGAACTATCAGTGCGTAAAATGCAATTGTAACAGCTGCGAAACAGACGAGTTTCGAGCAACAGGCGGACAATTAGCAAAAATATTTGATATTCAAAACAAAAGATTTTATACAGTAAGCTGCACAAATTGCGGTTACACCGAGCTGTATAAAAGAACAGTTTCAGGCAGCGAAAACGTTGTAGACTTTTTGTTTGGCGGATAATTAATTTATATGGGGATGTAAAGGTTTCGACGGGGAGAACGACACGAGAGCAGCGGGTAGTGGTGGGGCCACACTAAAAACGCCTCAAAAAAAATAGCTAACAACAATAAATTAGCTGTAGCGGCTTAATTTAGCCGCTCGTCTTGCCTGCGATAGTGCCGCGCAGGGTCAAGGCGTCGATAAGGCACTGAACGTGAGCGGCATCAAGCTTTGTTTGCCGCCATGAACTGATGAAGCTACC
>CAYJLZ010000002.1:0-7294 GCA_964371265.1 uncultured Bacteroides sp.
TAACCCTGCCAACTGCAGTGCCTGCTATAATTACATCGCCTTGCCTTAATGTACCGCGCTGCACCAAAATTGTTGCAACGGGGCCTTTGCCTTTGTCCAGTCTTGCCTCTACAACAGCGCCTTTTGCACGTCTGTCGGGGTTTGCCTTTAGCTCTTTTACCTGTGATGTAAGGTTAATCATTTCAAGTAGTTCGGTAATGCCTTGCCCTGTTATTGCCGATACCGGCACACATATTACATCGCCGCCCCATGCCTCGGGAACAATTTCGTACTGTGTAAGTTGCTCCATAACTTTATCGGGGTTTGCTGCGGGTTTATCTATTTTGTTTATTGCAACAATTATGCTTACTCCGGCCGCTTTTGCATGGTTTATCGACTCTATTGTTTGCGGCATAATGCCATCGTCTGCGGCAACAACTAACACAGCAATGTCGGTTAAATTAGCACCCCTTGCACGCATAGACGTAAACGCCTCGTGGCCTGGAGTATCTAAAAATGTAATTAGTTCTCCGCCTGCCTCTACCTGATACGCACCTATGTGCTGAGTAATTCCGCCTGCCTCGCCTTCTGTTACACGTGTTTTACGTATTGCGTCTAAAATCGAGGTTTTTCCGTGGTCTACGTGTCCCATAACTACTACAACCGGTGGGCGATCTTGCAGGCTCTCCTGCGGGTCTTCGTCCACTTCAAATAGGCGCTCTTCTATTGTAACATGAACTTCGTGTATAACTTTTGCGCCAAGTTCTTCCGCCACAAGTGACGCTGTATCGAAATCTATCTCCTCGGTTTGCGCCGCCATTACACCAAGGCCCATAAGTTTTTTTATAACTTGCGCCACATTTAATTTTAGTCTGCTTGCAAGTTCGCTTACAACAATTGTATCGGGAATTGACACTTTAAGCTGTGCTTTACGTGCTTTTTCAAGCTGAATGCGCTGCAAGCGTTCAGCCTCTGTTTCAACACGTTTTTTGCCAAAATTAGTGTTGCCTCTGCCGCCAAAACGGTTTTTGTTGCCAAATTTTTGCTTATTGCCCGTTGGCATAGGTTTGCGGCGGTTTTCAATATTTTTAGCACTGGCAAGCTCTGTGTACTTATCGTTAAATTTATCAAGGTTAACGTCTGTTGTTCTTGTATCTATTGTTACTGTAACAACCTCACGCTTTTCTTGTTGTGCTTTATTCTCTTTTTCGGGCTTAAATGCACGTATACGCTCTTTTCTTGCCTCGGGCGGCTTACGGTGCTCTCTGTCTTTTTTAGCCTCTTTTGTTGCGGGTTGCACCTGTGTATTTTGGGGTTGTTTTTTTATTGTTTGCGCAACAACCGGTTTTTGCATTGTAGGTTTAGGCTGCTCAGTTGTTACTTTAGGTTTTACGTTAGCTTTTGGCTGTGCACTTGCAGTTGTTTGCTTGGCCATATTTGTGTTTGTGCTTTGTGTCGGTTGCGGTTTTGCAGCAACTGTTTTTTGTTGTTTTGGCTCCTCGGGTTTTGGTGCAGGCTTTACATTGCTAGCCATAACCAGCATGTACTCTTCAAGAGAGCTTTCAGCACTCTGTGTTGTATAATGCTCGATAATATAATTTAGCTCACCATCGGTAAGTGCCACCGTATGTTTTTTTACCTCTCCGGTGCGCTTTTCCAAAAGTTCTATAACTTCTTTGTTTTGTTTTCCCAAATCTTTAGCTATATCGCTAAGTTTGTGTTTAATTATCATTCACGTTCCTCCTTAGTAGGTGTCGCTTGTATTTTAGTTGTTTTTTGAAATGCACTTTTGCACAATGTTGCAAGTTGTATATCTGTAACGGCAAAAACGCCGGTTGGCTTTCTTGTTATGCACAATAAATCGTCTTTTGTTAGATCTATTTCAAAAACCTCTGTTAGGTCCTCGCAAAATCTATCTATTCTTTGTTTATTTTTTTGCGACATATCGCATGTATACATAACCATATATGCCTTGCCTTTTATAACATTTGTTTTCACCGCGTCAAAGCCCATGCAAAGTGCGCCCGCTTTTTTTGCAAGTGATAGTGCAAAGACCAATTTATGTTGCACCGGTTTCCCCCTTTTGTATTTCCTGTGTCATCTCATCGTACACGCACTCGGGTATTGTACATTCCAAAACACGGTCTATTCTTTTAGATTTTTTTACCTTTGCAAAACAACCTGTGTTAAAACAAACGTATGCGCCGCGGCCGGGTTTTTTTCCGCTTGTGTCCAGCGATACTTCTCCGGCATTATTTTTAACTATCCTCACAAGCTCTCTTTTCGGCTTTGATTCATTGCAACCCATGCATTTTCGCAGCGGTATTTTTTTTTGTTTCATAAAGGCATTTCTCTCTTTACAATAGTATTGTTTGCAATTTTTACTACTGAGCCTCTTCCTCTCCGTAGTAGCCACTCTCGGGTCGTATGTCTATGTTATAACCCGTTAGCCTTGCTGTTAGCCTTGCGTTTTGGCCCCTGTTACCTATTGCTAGCGACAATTGATGGTCGGGAACAGTTACACGGCAGCTTCTAGATTCGCCCTCAAGTAGTTGTACATTAACCACACTGGCAGGGCTTAGTGCCGATGCTATAAATTCGCTTGTATCCTCGCTCCACGGCACAATGTCAATTTTTTCACCGTTCAGCTCATCTACAATATTTGCAACCCTTTGGCCCCTTGGCCCAATGCATGCGCCCACAGGGTCTACATTTTCATCTTTGCTGTAAACCGCCATTTTAGTGCGTTCTCCAGCCTCTCGGCTAATTGCCTTTATCTCTACTGTACCATCAAAAATTTCAGGCACTTCCATTTCAAACATACGTTTTACAAGCCCCGGATGTGTGCGGCTAATCATCATTTTCGGCCCACGCTCTGAAGACAACACATCAACTACATATACTCTAATTCGCTCGCCCTCTTTTAGCATTTCGCCCTGAACTTGCTCGTTTTTAGGCAGTGTAACTACATTACCATCGGATATTTCAAGCGTTGCAATACCTTTGGCATTGTCGGCAGATACTACAACCGCGCTTAAAATTTCATGCTCTTTGCTTTGCATTTCAGCATACATTTGGCTGCGCTCTGCCTCTTTTATTCCCTGTCGAATAACATGTTTTGCAGTTTGTGCGGCAATTCTTCTAAAGTCTTTAGTTTTAATAGGCAATGTAATGGTTGCGCCCACTTTTGCGGTTTTACGCTTTTTTTGTGCCGCACTAAGCGATACTTGTGTGTTTGGGTTTGTTACTTCTTCAACAATTTCTTTTATAAGCGATACACTAAATTTACCTTTTTCGGCATCCATAACAACGCTTACGTTTTCTTCGTCTACCTCATAATCTTTTTTAACAGCTATAATTATTGCACCTTTTACTTTTTCCATAAGGTAATTCGCATCAAGCCCTTTTTCGTGCCCAAGAAGCGTAAGCGCCTCAAAAAATTCCGAATTCATTTTTTCAATCATCCATTCTTTATTTTATTTGTTTGGCAATTGTTGGTATTGTACAGCGCTTTTAAAAGCCATGCATATAAACAATATTTAATTGCCTTTATTTATAATTTGTTTTCAGCGTTTTAATCGCCTTGCAAATATTCGTCATCGTACAGTTTAACATAGCTTACGTTTGCCATGTTTATTTCTCTTTGCTTATTTTGCACTGTTAGTGTAAGCACTTTGCCCTCTTTTTTTACAAGTATACCCACAATTTCTTTTTCGCCGTCTTGCTCACTGCGTATACACCTTACAAGCACTTTTTTATTTTGCATCAAATCAAAATGTTGCTGCTTTGTAAGTTTTCTGCCAAGGCCGGGGCTTCCTACCTCCATATAATAGCTTTGCGATATCGGGTCGGCCTCGTCTATTATGGGGTTTATTGCCCTTGTTGCATCTTCGCAAGCTTTCATATCAATAGGTGTATCGGCATCAATAAATATTCTCAAAAAGTAATCGGGTCCCTCTTTTTCAAACCTAACGTCCCATATTTTAAGTCCAAGCTGCGTTATTGCAGGTGTTATTAATGCTTCTACACGGTGCGCTGTTGTTTGCTTTGGTTGCTGGCTGTTGTTATCCTTTTTTGGCATATAGCTCTCCATTCTAAAAAATGTTGGTTGCTTAACAGCTAAATTAAAATAGGCACAATATGTTTTTCGTTAACGGTTTGCGCTTATTTTAATTTTAAATTTACACAAATTTTAAAGAGCGGCCCTTTTAAGGCCACTCTTTCGTTCAAAATATTCTGTTTTAAGTATTATACAATATTTTATTGCAAAATGCAAGTGTTTATGCACTTCGCTTCGCATATAGCTTTGCTTTGCATTTTTTATTGTTTAATTGTGCAAAAAAATGCCCTGAAGCGCTAAAGCAACAGGGCATTTATATATTAATTAGTTATTTTCGGCTATTTATATCACGTTTTTGCCAACTAATTTTGACAATTTGAAACCCGAATTTCTTTAAAATTCACTTCCGTTATGACATTATAGCCAATTCTTTTGCATTTTATTATATAAGCGCAATTTTCTGCAACGTGTTGTTCCTTTCACAAACAACATCCAAAACAGTTATAACCCAGTTTAGTATTGCATTGGTCTATACCCTTTCTTGTTTAAAACCCATATGCTTTAATTTGCTTTTGCCTTTAGCAAAACACTTTAACTTTATGCATAAAATAGATTAAAGCCCACTTTTTATTACCTATAAAGCCAATTTTGTTTTTTATGCTTTGCTTTTTGCCGTAAAATTAATTTTGCCTTACATACGGCCACGTTTACCACAAGACATTAGCATTTTTTGCTATGCATATTCGTACCAAATTATACTTTGCCAACTGTTACTATGTTTTCAGCCAATTGTTATGGCCACAAAAGCCATACTACTTTGCTTTTATATTGTATACCGACTTTGCATGCTGAAAACCGCTATAATTATTGCGCAAGTTTGGCACTTATCGTTTCTTTACACGCATAAATACCGATTTGTTAGTTTATGCAGGCACTATTTACGCAAAACGCCTTCGCTTATTTTTAAAGTTTAAATTTAGCGCCCTTTTATACGCCAAATAAACCCTTTACATGATACATTCATTAACGTTAGCGAATTATACGTTTAGCAACAGGCCTGCACTAACTGAACAGGTGTTTCATTGGAGTACATCGGCCTCGCCCCTTTCTCTTTTCTGTATCTACATTATACTCTTGTATGGGGGCAATGTCTATTCGCATAGTGCATGTATTTTTACATCATTTTATAGACAATTTAACCATACAAATGTATATCACAATAATTATTGCATGTGTTACAATAAAAATATGTTGTAATATCAATATTTTTGCATAAATTATTTTGTTACTTGTTAGCGTTTACATCTCGGTATTGTTGTGGTGTCATGCCAAATTTTTGGTTAAAAAGCTTATAAAACCTACTTCTGTTAGAAAAACCCAGTTGCTCGGATACCATACCGATTGTTTTGTTTGTGCGCAGCAATAGGCTTGCCGCCTCGTTCATACAAACGGTGCGCTGATACTGCCCCATAGTAACGCCGTACTCGGCTTTAAAAATTCTGTTTAGGTAATCGGCACTGTAATGCATATCATTTTCAATGTCATCTCTAAGTATTCTACACCTTTTTGTTTCAATATAAAGTTTAACATCTTTTGCAAGCGTATCTTTTACCGGTGTATTTATAGCGTTAAAGTTAAACACGTAATAGTTCTCGTTTGTTATTGTGTACAAAAAACGTTTTAACAGCCCAAACAATATAAGCCTAAATCCAATATCTCTGTTCAATATTTCAAGCTTAAATGCAACTACATCATTAAAAAATTTATTCAAATTATCGGTGTTTTTACTTATAAAGTCCCAGTAAATTTTTTTTGGCATGTTTTCTTCTTTCATACCTGTTGTAAAGCTTTTAAAAAATTGGTTAAAGTTGTCAACCTCATCTTCTGTGCGCAAGCAAGCAAAAAAATCAGCAAAAAACTCTTTTGAAATGCAAAAAAATATAACACAGGCGTCTTTTGAATACGTTTCGGTGTGATGAATTTTTCTATCGGACAGATAAAAATCTCCCGCTGTGTATTTTATTTTAGTGTTTTCAATTTGAACATGCACAAAGCCGTTAACTACTAACGTTAACTCGTAATAATTGTGGCTGTGCAAATGGCTTTGCCTTAAGCTGTTTTTTACTATTCCGTAAGTATTTGTTTTGTACGATGTGCAAAATTCGTGCAAAACGTATTCTTTGTCTACTGCAACTACCAGCATACCAACCTCGCCCGAAAAATTTCTCGAGGTACCCTTCGGCTCTTCTTCTAAGCAATTTTGTTTATCACAATTGTTTTTTTCAAAAGCATAATAATGCTCAATTGCATCCTCGGTAAACAGCGAGTGAAGAAGCTGTTTTTTTATCATATTCTCATCTCCAAATTAAATGTCGGAAAAACATACACCTATTTATTTTAATTTGCATTTTAAAACATTGTGCAAGCTAGTTTTTTATTGTAGTATACTATTATTAAAGGTGAATTTGCACATATTTAGTTAACATATTAAGCAATTTTAGTTTTACACATTTCAATAATAAAAAATTTATACAGCAATATTGTATCACATTAAAACGTAAAGGTAAAACAAAAACTTAATATTAGTAGCAATACCAAAACTTGTAAAAGTTTAAAAATATAGTAAATGAGGTATTAATATGCAAAATTCAAGCTTACTTACTACAAAAGAGAAAAAAGAACTTGAAAAGTTAAAAAAACAACAGGCAAAACCACTAATAAAACATTATGTTGCTATAATGATTTTTTTTGTTGCGATTATTTATATTGTAGACGAAGTTACAGCAAACATAGGCAGTAACGTACAACCTTTTATTATAAACGAGTTTTTTGTAGCAAACGGTGTTGATTACAACGATGGGCTTGCTACATACACCTTTTTAAGTACACCGGCAACTTTATTAATGTTTGTATTGCCTTTTTACAAAGCTTTAGCCGATAGATTTGGAAGAAAACCGTTTTTGGTACTTAACACAATAGGCATGGGTCTTTCACTGTTTGTGTGCATGATAGCTCCTAATATATATGTATATATAGGCGGTACAGTTATAACAAGGTTCTTCATTCCAAACGACATGCAAGTTATGTATATAATGGAAGTTGTAAGCGAAAAACATCGTGCAAAAATATCTCAAATAACAAAGTCAATTGGGTATGTGGGCGTTACGCTTGTGCCTATATTAATGCGAACAGTTATGGCAAACGACGAAAGTTTGTGGCGCAATGTATTCTTCTTGCCAATTGTATTAGCGTTAG
>CAYJLZ010000002.1:7304-25323 GCA_964371265.1 uncultured Bacteroides sp.
CGTTAGCTGTAAGATTAATAGCGTATGTGTTTTTTAAAGAAACACCCGTTTTTTTAGCAAAGCGAATTGCCGTGCTTGAAAAAAAATCGGCAGCAAATCAATTAAGTAGCGCAGAAAACGATCAAAACAACAAAAAAGCTCAAACAGAAAAAACCGGCGTGCTACAAGCATTTAAACTTATGTTTAAAGTTCGCCAACTTCGCTTTAATGCACTTGCATGTTTCTTATTTGCACTTTTTGCAGGCGTTGTCGGGTACTTATCAAGCATACTTGTAACCAGCGGCCTTACAACCGAACAATTTACACAGGCGATGTTGTTTTTCCCTATATTTAACGCTTTAATAACTTTTTTAAGCGGATTTTTAGCAGATGCTATCGGACGCAAAAAAGCTGCACTTTTAATGTTGAGCTCGTGCCTTTTTGCACTTTTGCTTTTAATTTACGGTGCCGGCGCAGGTTTTGCACCCGCTGTGCTTGGCACACTTGTTGGCATATTTACAGGCCTTTTGTGGAGTGTTAGCGATTTGTTAACGGCTGTTCTACCAACAGAATCTACCCCAACAAACATTCGCGCGTCTGTTCTGGGCAACATGTCGTTTACATTTAGCATAGGTTACATAGTTTCCACCCTAGTAATTGCAACACTTATTACATTTATAAGTAGCATAGGCCTGGTTTGCGCAATAGTTGGCATAGTATTTTTGCCACCGGCCCTATTTATAATAGGCTTTAAAATTAAAGAAACAAAAGGCGCCGACCTTGAAAAAATTACAACCGATATTTAAAGGTTACCTAAAAACACCTAGTATTTATTAAACAAATTAAAGCCGTATGCAAAAAGAATACATAATATGTATACGGCTTTTTTTAAACTAAATTATTAAAAAGAGGTTATATTATGCGTAAAGAAGGAAAACTGTCAAAAGAAATTATTGATAAAATGAATGTTATTTTGCAAAAAGAAATATCACCGATATTTAATGAACTTGCAGTGCGCATTGATGCACGCATACCGAATTCGGAGTACTGGCCATGGATGCTTGCCTACAAAATGGACGAAAACAGCGCAAAAGTTGTTCTTGCTTTGCCCGATACCGACTGGACACCGGAGATGGGTGAGTTTAAATGTAGTGACGAATTTGCACAAAAGCTTGGCATGGACAAAGCCTACGTTGAAAGCCAGCTTGAGGAGCGTTTTTATAGTGGCGAAATTATGTGGCTTGACAAAGGCGCAATTGTAACGCCAAGTAGCGGAACATGGCTTGATCTTCAAAACAGCCGCCGCTGGTACGATAAACTTGGCATCGGTTACTACAAATGCATGGCAGCCTTTGTTGAAAACGATGTTGCAAAAGTAGACCAGCGCATTGCCGCAAAATATGAAAAAGACGGTAAAATGGGCTGGGCTCGAATAGTGCCAAGATACGACAGTGTTAAAGATTTTCCGGGTTTACTTCCCGCTGAAAACGTTAAGGAGATTTTCCGCTCTCGTGAGGCGGTATCGCAAAACCAATGCGCATGTCGCATAAGATATCCTGAGTTTGGGCAGGACCCATACGTATGTGTTGCATTTAACAACACAGCAAAAATTGCACAAAAAATGGAGATAGGCGACATAAAACCGTGGGAAGAAATTTTTGAATATGTACAAAAAAAGGGAAAAGAAGAACCCCATTGCCACATTAACAAACACGCAGCAGAGCTTGGCGGAATTGGCGAAGTATTTTGCTCGTGCACACCCGATGCATGTGTGCTTTTAAAGCAAACAGTGCAACTTGGCAGCGAATTTCAGCCGTGGAAATATTACGGCAAATCTCGCTTTAGGGCAGTAATAGACGCTGAAAAATGCGTGAACTGTGGAAAATGTCGCGATAAGCGTTGCATGTTTGAGGCTATTGACATACGCTATAATAAGCAGACGGGAATGGAAAAGCACTTTGTTGTTGAAGAGCTATGCATGGGCTGCGGATGCTGTGTTGAAACATGCCCGACAAAAGCAATGACAATGGTTTGCGTTGAGGATGAGGACTACTTGAAAGGCTTTATAAAAGAGGACGAATCATTAAAAGACGTTAAAGAGAATGTTCGCCCCGGCGAAAAAGTTTTAAAAGGCGAAGTAGATTAAACTTACATTTCGGTTTTTAAATTTGTTGTTACATATAATAATTAATTAAACAAATATACTGGTTTTTGCTTTTGCAACATTACAAAAATAACAACTAAAAAAGGTGTGCAAACTATATTAGTTTGCACACCTTTTAATATTGTTTATTTTATGCTTTTTTTCATTTAAACACGTTTTTTAAGCTTGTTATAAAACAGTATAAATATATATTTGCTTTAGTTTTTGTTAGTTTCAACGCTTGGCTCACTTCTCCACTGATCAAAACACTTTTTTGCACAGCCATTATTTAAAAAGAAATCTATTGCTAAAATAAGGCTTTTATCCCAAAAATACCAATCATGCTCGCCCGGCCATTCCATATATGTAAAGTCAACCGGTAGTGTTTGCATATAGTTTTTAAATGCAATATTTGGCTTGTATAAAAAGTCCTCTGTGCCGCATGTACTTAAAATTCGAGGCTGTTTTTCTTTTGAAAGTTCTGATATTTTTTTTGCCAAGTATGCCACATCAAGCTCTTGCCTTTGCTTGTAGTCCATACCCAGTATAGGCCTTAAATATCGCTTTGCAAATGGGTCGTCCTTATTAATATATTCTGTTTGCGTTATGCCAACAGCACCGCTAAAAGTTGCGCATGCTGCAAACAAATCGGGTCTGCCAAGTCCAAGTAACATTGCTCCGTACCCACCCATCGAAAGGCCGGCTATAAACGTTTTTTCCCTTTCCTTTGGAAAATTATAAAGCTTATGTAATTTTTTTGGCAGTTCTTCTGATATAAAAGTAAAGTAGTTTTCTCCAAAATAATTATCGGCGTAAAAGCTGTTATGTGCTTGTGGGCAAATAAGCACCAAATTATTTTCGCGTGCATACCTTTGTGCCGCCGTTAAATTAAACCACGAGCTACTTGTTCCCTTCATTCCATGCAATAAATAAATAACCGCATCAGCACCTTCTGCCTTATAATCCTCTCTATCGTAAGGCAAATAAATGTCTACCGACACAGTTTGAAGTAAATTGTCCGAGAACATATCCATTTTTATGCTTGCCATAGTTTTACTCCTTTTTATGTATAATGTGTAATTATTATTATAGCATAATAACACTTGTTTGGTCAAAATTTTTTTACAAAAAACATGTGCTGTCTCATCAAAAACACTGCCAAAAAATTGCTTTAATTTTTAGTATTAATCACAACTTTTACACCATATCTATTGCACTGCCGCCCAAGCTTATTGTGATGCTTATTTTTATTAATATTTTGGTTTTAAAATAATATAAATTCTGCACAGTATCATCATTGACAGTAGAAAAAACGCGCAAATTTTGTTAAAATTATTTTTATATTAGTTTTTACTATGCGCAGTGTGGTAAATTATAAATTAAAAACGGAGTGCATTTTATGAAAAAAGCAGCTATTTTATTCGAATCGCACGAGTGGTCGTGCTTTAAACTTTGCGAAGAGCTTAACAGTATGGGATTTAGTGCAAAATTAATAGATACAGAAAAACCAATTGATTTAAATTTAATTTTAAGTTATGATATTGTAATTAACAGGGTTTTTGCAAGTGCACCATTTAGAAATCATACGGCAAGCTTTGATAATGTATCGCAAATTTTACCTGCTTTACAAAAGCATAACATACCTGTTATTAACAGCGCTCAGGCATTTTTTTACGATATAAACAAAAACTTAACTACAAAAACACTTTTTCAAAATGGTATTGCAGTACCGCAGGTTTATGGTGTTTTTAAAGCACCAAATTTTCCTAATTTACAATATCCTTGCGTTATCAAGCCAAACTGCGGAGGGCGCTCGAACTATACATATATTGTAAAAAACAAGCAAATGCTTAACAGCATATCATTGCCCGACATTGAATTTATTGCACAGCAGTTTATTAAGCCACAATACGGCTACTTAACTCGCATAGAGGTTATAGGCACCGAGTGTGCGCTTATTTTAAAAAGAAGTGTTGCAGAAAACGGATTGTCATCGTATTCGAGCGGTTCTACTTATAGTGTATATCAAAATTGTAACAGCCAAATTAAAAGCACAGCAATAAAGACAATGCAAATTTTAGGTATTGAAACAGGCTCGCTAGACATTATTGAAAACGACACAGGCTTTTATATAATTGATGTAAATAGCACTTCGAACGTGGCAAAGGAGAACACAAAAATGTTTGGTTTTGATTTAATGAAACAAACAGCACTTTATATTAAGCAAAAATATTTGTAATACAAATTAACAATATAAGGAGTTTTTTATGATACGTTTGTGTAACGAAAACGACAGGCAAAGTGTGATTAATTTATTTGACGAGTGCTTTGGCAACCCCGATGATGCACAGTTTAACGAGTGGTTTTTTAATAAAATTTTTAACATAAACAAAACCCTTGTATACGAGTGCGACGGCCAAATTACATCTATGCTGCAAATGATAGATTGCAAAGTGGCAAACGGGCAAATAATATACGATGCAACGTATATTTATGCTGCATGTACACAAAAAAATTATAGGCGCCGCCACCAAATGAGCGAGCTTATAGAAAAGTCGTTTGAAATAGACAGACAAAACGGCAAGGTGTGCTCGGTTTTAATACCGCAAGAGGAGTGGCTTTTTGATTTTTATAAGCAGTACGGCTATGAAAAAGGATTTTATTTAAACAAAAAAGCAATAAGCAGTTTTTGTAAAAATACTGCACCGCAAGAATTGCAATTTGCAAATTATAGCGATATACCTGCATTAAATAGCATATACAAAAATTGTTTAAACGGCAAATTTTATATCGAGCGCAGCGAAGAGTTTTGGAAAAATCAAATAGAAATTGCAGGCAAAACGGGCCATGGCGTTGCAGTTTTAAAAAACAGCACAACTATAAGTGCCTATGCTTTTTTATACGGAACAACGCAAAATTTAAACGCAGAAGAAATTTTTGCACAAAGCGAGCAAGATATTGAAAAACTTTTAAACGCTATTGGTGCAAAATATAACTGCAACAGTATTACCTATACAAATTTTAACGATAAAGCGTTAAACAAACCCTTTGGTGCAATAAAATTTTATAACGATACCGATAGCAACTTTTATGGTTATTTAAATTTAATGTACAACTAAGGCAAAATATATGCATTGTTATTTATTTGCTTTAATTTGTGTTTGTGCTTTTAAATGCACAGTAGTATACGAAAAGGCGACGTTGCAAGGCTTGGCCTTGCCGAACTTTGGTACAGGTGCGATGCTTAGTTAAACTTGTATTTCTATAATACTATTTACTTATATACCGGTTGTTTTGTACTAAAAAGCAGTGTGCTTACATGTTTGCATGTTGGCGCATTGCTTTTTAATTGCAGTGCAATATATTATAAATTTAGTTATAACTTGTTATGGCTACTTTTAACTTTTTAAACAAACTAACCTTATAATACTTGCAATATATAATACTAAAATGTATTTTTGCATTATTATATTTATAATTTTGATGTGTTTCGTTGTAAACTTATATATAATTTTGATATAATTATGCATATAGATGTTGGCAAACAATAACATACAACATTTAATATTAAATAAATGAAAGTGTGATAAAATGCAAACAAAAGATATAGTAAACTGGCTTTGCGACCCCGGTGTTATTAAAATTAACAGGCTCGATGCTCATTCTGACCATATTTTTTACGACAGTGCAGGGAGCATGAACGCCGATAACCGCACGCTTTATAAAAGTTTAAACGGTCAATGGAAGTTTAAATACGCTAAAAATTTAAACGCAGCTCCTTCAAATTTTTACAAAGAGGATTTTGATGTGACTGCTTTTGATGATATAAGCGTGCCCTCGCACATTGAGATGCAGGGATACGACCAAATACACTACGTAAACACCATGTACCCGTGGGACGGCAAAACATTTATGCGCCCACCACAGGTAGATATGGACAACAACCCCGTGCTAAGCTATGTAACATATTTTGATATGCCGCAAAATTTTGTAAACAAAGCAGTTTGCATAGAGTTTGCAGGCGTGGAGCAGGCTTTTTGCGTGTGGCTTAACGGCGAGTTTGTGGGATATGCCGAGGACACTTTTACGCCATCTCACTTTGATTTGACTAAATATATAAAACCGCAAAATAACAAGCTTTGTGTGCAGGTTTACAAACGCGCATGTACAGCATGGCTTGAAGACCAAGACTTTTTTAGGTTTTCGGGTATTTTTAGAGGCGTAACGCTGTACGCAAAACCAGCGGTGCATATAGAGGACTTGTGGGTACAGCCCCAGGTAAATAGCGACTTAAAGTCGGGCTTGTTAGACGTAAAGGTTAAGGTATCGGGTACAAATGCTCCTAATATTTTGCTGCAACTTTTTGATGCGCAAAACACACTTGTTATAGAGGAAACACCTGCGTTTAAATTTGAAAGGCAAAACAAAGTGGATAGCGCCGAAAACGACATTGAATATTACACTTGTGAGCCTATTGCACTTAGCAACATTAATTTATGGCAAGCCGGCGATGCATATTTGTACAGTTTAGTACTAACAGTTAAAGACGAAAACGGCAACGCAACCGAGTTTATAAAACAGCCAACAGGGTTTAGGCTTTTTGAGATTAAAAACAAGGTTATGTACTTAAACGGCGAGCGCCTTATTATTAACGGCGTTAACAGGCACGAGTGGAACCCAAGTAAGGGCAGAGCAATAGACGAGAGCGACATGCTTGCCGATTTAGAAGTTATTTTGAAAAATAATATAAATGCCGTGAGAACAAGCCACTACCCAAACCAAAGTTTATGGTATAAATTGTGCGACGAAGCAGGCCTTGCCGTTATGGACGAGGCAAACCTAGAAACACACGGCTCGTGGCAAAAAATGGGCAAGCTAGAGCCATCGTGGAGCGTGCCGGGCGATTACCCGATGTGGAAAGACAGTGTTATTGACAGAGCCGTGTCGATGTTCGAGCGCGACAAAAACCATGCATCTATACTGTGGTGGTCGTGCGGAAATGAGGCGTACACAGGCGAAAATATACTTGCAATGGCAAACTATTTTAGACGAAAAGACAAAAGCCGTGTAGTTCACTACGAGGGCTGTTTTTGGAACAGAGATTACTGCCATATAAGCGATGTTGAGAGCCGCATGTATGCGCACCCACACGAAATTGAAGAGTATTTGACAACTGACGGTTCAAAGCCGTTTATGCTGTGCGAGTACATGCACAACATGGGCAACAGCATAGGCGGCATGGAGAGCTATATAAACCTTATAGACAAATACGACAGCTACCAAGGCGGGTTTATTTGGGATTATATGGACCAGGCAATTTACGCCGATATCAACGGTAAAAAAGTACTTTGCTATGGCGGAGATTTTGCCGACAGGCCAACCGACTATAACTTTAGCGGCAACGGCATAGTTTTTGCAAACAGAACAGAAAAACCCGCTATGCAAGAGGTTAAATACTGGTACATGCCAAAGCAGCAAAGGCAAAAACAAGACGAAATTAACTCCGCTCTTATTCAAGAGAGCGAAAACACATTTGTACCGCGCACCGATAAGCAGTTTGAAATAGTTAGAGGCGATATTAACCTAGGCGTAAAGGGCGATGGCTTTGAAATGATGTTCTCGCTTGTTAGCGGAGGACTTACAAGCTTAAAGTATGACGGTTACGAATGGATTTACAGAGCACCTAAACCTACATATCATCGCGCCCCAACCGAAAACGATAGCGCAAATGGGTTTTTGCAAAGTGCCGCTTTGTGGAAAGCCGCCGATTTGTATCAGCACCATATAGACGTTAAAATTGACGACAGTATACAAGGCCAAGTTAGTATAACTTACACATTTAACACACTTGTGGGCACACAAACTTTTGTTACTTACACAGCTTACAGCGATGGTACAATAAAAGTGAGCGCAAACCTAAAGGGAATGGAAGGTTTACCCGATTTATCGCAGTTTGGCATGCAGTTTGCAACACAGCACAAGGTTAAAAACTACACCTATACGGGCTTTAGCGGCGAAACGTACCCCGACAGATACAAGGGTGGAAAGTACGGTACGCACACGTGCGATGTTTCACTGCCCGATTACCTTGTACCTCAAGAGTGCGGTCTTCACTCGTTTAGCAAAAAGTTTACCATAGCTGCTATGGGCGGCCCACAAAAACTGCACTTTATTGCAGCAAATTCAAACTTTCATTTCTCGGTGCTGCCAAATTCCTCGCACGAGCTTGAAAATGCTACACACAAGCACGAACTTCCCTGCCATGCGCGCAGTTTTGTGCGTGTTTTATCGCACATGCGCGGAGTTGGCGGCATAGACTCGTGGGGTGCAGACGTAGAGAGCGCATACCATATAAGCGCACAGAGCGATTTAATTTTGGAGTTTTATATTAAGAGATAATAGACAGCACTTACAGGTTGCAACTTGCATTATGTTTTGCTGAAAAGTAAATATACTAATAAAACGTCACTTTTTAAAATTTGCAAAAGTTTTGTTTGCAATTAACAAAATAATTAAAGCATAAAAAAACAGCATAAAGGCTAAATTTGCCTTTATGCTGTTTTTTATACTAATTTTTACTTTTTAAATATGCCATTAGTTGTTTTTTGGCGCAAGCTAAGCGCATAATTTATATCCGTTAGCATCAATAAATCCCACTAAATGCCTTAAAATCTTCCTCCGCCTCCACCTCGAGAGCCGCCCGAAGATGAGCGCGTACCACCGCCGCCAGACGATGATGATTTTGCCTTTGCGCTCCTAGTTGTGCGCTCGTACAAAAACGTATCGCTTTGAGAGTGTAGCACAAAACTGCCGTTTACTATGTAATCTGCCGCGGCCTCTTTTTTCACTGCTGTGTTCATGCCCCTCTTCATTATACCTGTCACTATCATAGCTATAATAAAGGCAATAATGGCCGCTACTACTATCGAAAAAATAAGGTCTTCTCTGTTGTAGTACGTTTTTTCATACACTTCTCCGCTTGCGTAAACTGTTAAAACATCCTGCGTAATGTTAAGGTATTCATCAAACGCCTCGTAGTAGTTTTCGCTCGACAATAGTGGTGCAACCTCGCCCGATATCCTATCGAGTGCCTGCTGTGTAAATGCCGGTATGCCGCCGTTTCTTGTGCTTGAAAAATACGCTCTATCGTAGCCGTCGTTTGCATAGTCCATATTTACAACAAAAACAACGCCGTCGGCGCCATTATCTAT
The DNA here is from genome assembly GCA_964371265.1 of uncultured Bacteroides sp. Taxonomy (GTDB): domain Bacteria; phylum Bacillota; class Clostridia; order Oscillospirales; family Ruminococcaceae; genus Ruthenibacterium. The sequence goes on from CAYJLZ010000002.1 coordinate 16,638, forward strand.
GTCGGGGTACTCGTCGGCAAAATACATTATGTCTTGCCCGTTTAGGTTTGCCGTAGTGCAAAATGTTACATCAAAGTTGTACTCACTTTTAATTTGCGCTATTCTATCAATTAAAAGTTGCTCCTCATCATCTGTAAAAAGCTCGGCGCCGTCTACAAGTGGGTCTAGGCCTTGCCCTGCAAGGTTAGCATTCTCGCCCAGCATTTCAGGCGAGGGCGCGGGATTATTTACCGCATTTATGGCAATGTCGGCGGCCTCGTTAAAGCCTGTATATCTATCACCTGTTGTGTCGGTATTCGCAAGTACCTCAAACATTGCGTCGGTTGCACTTTGAGGAAAAACTTCTTTGCCGTCGCCGTAATATTGAAAGTTTATTGCATTTTCAACATTGTCGAAAGTTATAACTATTCCGCTATGTGTGTCGAAATAAACGTTTGGCTCAATTTGCTTTGCATAGTGTCCTTCAATAAAAAAGTAATTGGGCAAATCTTGCAGCTCTATATGCGCTAGTTCACTTCCTATTTCTCGTGTTACAAATATTATGCCAACGCCCGTTTCCTCTGTAAATTGCGATAGTTTTTCTTCAAGTAGCGCAAATTCCTCCGGTGTAAAAAAGTCGCCCTCATCTATAACATTGTAGCCGTACTGCGCCGCAAATACAGGTGTACTTACAACCACAATTAAAACTATACATAACAGCAAGATTTTTATTTTTTTCATAAATTCATATCCTTTCGTTATGTATACATTAAATAATATACTAAATAGGTAAGCGGCACTGCTCCGGCAACTGTAATGCCAATTCTCCAAAGCCATAGCTTTAGCTTGTCTACCGGCAAAATTCCCGATACTTTACCCGTTTGGCCGTTTACCATAAATTTATAAAGTTTGCCCATGTACTTTGTGTTAAGTATCCACACAGGTAGCAAAGCATAATGTATATCTTCTCCATGCATGTCGATATCGGAATTTGTAACGTTTACACTGTTATAACCCACAACTGTATTTTTTAAAGCATTTAGGCAAGACGCCGATATGCGTTCATCAGCCCTTTTAGTGCTGTCGTGCACACTTACATCAAACTTATCGGCGGCAAAACCCGCCATATACATGGGGCTAAACGGCACAGCCTCGTTAAAGATAAACGGCTCTACACCCTCCATATAGCTATCGTCCATTTTAATCGATGCATCGACAGGTACTTTGCTAAACGCCAAACTTCCCGCCCTTTTTACATCGAATGTTTTTGTGTTTGTGTAATTGTATTCGCTGTCGCTCCATCTTCGCACTTTTGTTGCCTTAAAGCTTGCATCGCCTTTACCGCTACAAGTAAAAAGCCAATACGGTACATACATGCCCGTAATTTTTTCAATTTTATTTTTATCTTTAAAAGTACTCGGCATTAAAATTTTGCCCTTGTAAAAGTTTGTAAGCATTTGTTTTGCGCTTGTTTTATCAAGCTTAAACGGCAAAACAAGGTCGGGTGTTACCACACCGCTTACGTTTGTGCTTACCACAACCGGATTGCCACAATACAAGCATTCAGTAGATGCCGTTACTGTATCGCACACAACCTGAGCCCCACAAGACGTGCATGCATAGCCCTTGGCGTCCTGCGTTATTTGCTGCTTTTCAACAACGCCCTGCACGCTCCAGTCTATTCGCTGTTTTTGCTGTGTGGCAACTGCGCCTTGCACATTTAAGTCGCTTTGCTCGTTTGCGCTGGCTGCGCCTTGCTCGTTTTGCCCTTGCTGAACTTGAGGTGTTTCAAACAGCTCTTGCTCAAATTCGCTAAGGCAAAAATCGCAAACCAATTTTTGTTTGTTTGCATCAAATCGCAGCGGAGCCATACACTTGGGGCATTGATAATTTAACAAGTTATCACTCATGTTTGTTTTCTTTCTTCCTTTCGCAAAATTTGTACTGTGTCGGCACTTTTTGTAATACAAATGGCATTGATAGCAACAATGGCGATTTTACTAATATTACATTAAAAAATTAAGTGCCTTAAGTTCGCTTTTACAAGCAATTACACTTAAGGCACTTATAAAAACTATATTATTTTACATCGCCATCATTAAATGGGTCGCCACAATTTTGGCAGAACTTAGGTGGATTTTTCGGATCGGCCGGTTGCCATCCGCACTTATCGCATTGATATAGCGGTGCTCCCTCGGGTTTTTTGCCGCCGCACTCGGTGCAGAACTTGCCCTTATTAACTGCACCGCAAGAGCAATTCCAGCCCATAGCCGGCGCTGCGCCCTGTGCGGGTGCACCCTGCTGTGGCGTACCCTGCTGTGGCGTACCTTGCTGTGGCGTACCTTGCTGTGGCATACCTTGCTGTGGCATACCCTGCTGCGGGAAACCACCGCCCTGTGCCATACCTTGGCCCTGTTGCATATTTTGCCCTTGTGGCATACCTTGGCCCATTGCATACAAGTTGCCTGTGTTGCCGCCCATATTTTGTGCCATGTTCATGCCGGCAAAAGCCATAAACGATCCTTGACCCTCGTTTTTGGCGGCATCTTGCATTGCCTGTGCCTGTGCGCCAACAAGGTGAGCTGCAGCCATTGTTGGGTTGCGAAAAGCTGCATTGCGTTGTAGTTCTTTTATCATGTTCTCGTCTTCTTCGCTTGCCTTTACAAGGCTAACACCGAACGAATGTATTTTTACGCCTCTTAGCTCAGTCCATTTTTTGCTAAGTACTTCATTCAATGCGTCCGACAGCTCCATTGTGTGGCCGGGAAGCGCACTGTAACGTATACCCATACCCGAAATTTTTGCAAATGCGGGTTGCAAGGCAGTCATAAGCTCGCTCTTTAGTTGCGAATCAATTGTATCTCTTGTGTAATCCTCGCCAATGTTTCCGCAAACGTTTGTATAAAACAACATAGGGTCTACAATTTTATACGAGTACTCACCGTGACACCTAATTGCGATGTCTATATCGAGGCCGATATTTGTATCTACTACACGGAAAGGAACCGGGCTAGGAGTGCCGTATTTATTACCAATAATTTCTTTTGTGTTAAAATAGTAAACTCGTTGGTCACGCGCTGGCTGTCCGCCAAAAGTAAAACGCTTTCCAACATTTTTAAAGCTTTCAATTATACCTGTGCCAAGTCCGCCGTAAAAAATAGTTGGTTCAGTCGAATTGTCGTAAACAAATTCGCCGCTCTCCGCGCAAATTTCCGCAACTTTACCATTGTCTACAATAATCATACACTGGCCATCGGCCACAGCAATAATACTGCCGTTGCTAATAATATTGTCTTCACCTTTTGTGTTCGAACTACGTGATGATGTTTGCTTTTCGCCTTTTCTAACAAGCACATCACTGCTCATTGAAGTGCAAGAGAAAAACTCGCGCCATTGGTCGGCCAAAACGCCGCCGGCTGCACCTGTAATTGCTTTAATTAAACCCATAATTTACCTCCATTTAATATTGTGTACTGCTAAGCATTGATAACATTATATCATACATATTTAATAAAACACAATGTTAAATTTAAACCAAATTGCGCCTGTTTTTTTTACCGCCATTGCTTTAGGTTATTAATTTTAACAAAATCACATATTTTCTTTGTTTTTCTTTGTTTTTCTTTTATTTAATCAATTTTTCGTAATTTTCAATTATTGTATATAACCCTCATTTGTAATTTAAGTTGATAAATGTTTAAATATGTTGTAAAATACATAATGTATTTACAGTTGGTGGGGTGGAGTAAAAATGATAATATTTTTGTTTGCGGTGGCATTTGTAGCCTCTACAATAGGTGCTATAAGTGGCATTGGCGGCGGTGTTATAATAAAACCCGTTATGGACGCATTAAGTGGCCTTGAGATTAACACAATAAATTTTTTGTCGGGCTGCACCGTGCTTACAATGTCAATATCGTCGTATTTGCGCAGTTTAAAACAAGGTGTAAGTGTAAATTATTCGCGCACAATTCCCCTTGCTCTTGGCGCTAGTGTCGGCGGTGTTTTGGGCAAAATGTTTTTTGCATCTTTAAGCGGCAATCTTGCGTTTATACAATCGTCAATTTTACTTATTATTAATATTATTGTTTTTGTTTATATAATATACAAAAGCAAAATTAAAAGTTTTAACATTTATAATAAGCTTGCCTGTGTTTTAATAGGGTTTTGCCTTGGGTTTGTATCGTCGTTTTTGGGCATTGGCGGAGGACCGTTAAATATTGCCGTGCTGTACCTATTCTTCTCAATGACACCAAAAATAACGGCAAAAAACTCGCTTTTTATAATTTTGCTTTCACAAATTGCAAGCCTTACAACTACTTTTGCAACTAATGCCGTTCCCCAAATAGATGTTTATATTCTTGTAGCCATGTGTATAGGTGGCGTGCTTGGGGCAATTATAGGCGGCTTTATTGACAAACTTATGGACGACAATATTACCGAAAAATTTTTTATGATAGTTTTAAGTGTTTTAATATTACTTAATATATATAATATGTTTAACGCTATTATATAACTAACTTTTTTAAATGCCAACTTTGCTGTAATTAATACACGGCAAAGTTTTTTTTAATTATAATAAAATTAAATTTTTACACTTATTTTTTTATATTTTTTGACGATTAAATATTATAAGGATATAAGCACGCGCCTTAAAGAAACGTGAATTTGTGCGTTATGCTTAAATAATCTTTGGAATGAGGAATTACGTATGATTTACTCAGTTAATCGTAACAATGTGCCGGATGTGTTTGACAGTAAAGGCGTATACAGCGATAAACCGATAAATAAAGTATCAAAACAACAAAATTTTGACACTGCAAATTTTAGCGCTACCCTTGGCGAAGAGCAAACAAAAATTAAAGATATGGTGGGACATATTTCTCAAAAAGCACACATAAGGCCTACTTATCAAGAGCTTGAAGACATTAAGGGCCAAATAGAAAACGGCACTTACAAGCCAAGTAGCAAAGACATAGCAGCTCGTATGCTTTTGCTTGGCGACAACTACGTTTAAAGGGTTAAAATATGGATTTTAATAATTATGCATCTTTTTTAACAAGCTTGTGTGCAGAGCTTGAAAGCCTGACAATTATACAAAAACAAAAGGCAGTTGCAATTGAAACACACAGTGTACAAGGCATTGACGAATGCATTAAAAAAGAACAGGCGGCATCGCTAAAAATGCGCGGGCTTGAGCAACAGCGGATAAAGGTGCTAAATGAACTTGGACTCACCGGCACTAAAATGGAGCAGATGGAAGATAAGTGCCCTGACGAGTACAAGAATAAAATTAAAGAGCTTGTTGAAAAAACAACACAAACATACAATGATTTTTCAAAAGAGCAAGCAAAGGTTAAACAACTTATTCATCGAAACTTGAACATAGTTGAAACCTCTCTTAAAAGTAGAGGTGTTATGCTAAACGAAGAGGATTTTGACTTACCTAAAAAAAATACAAATAATAAAACCGACATTAAAATATAGGTATAGTAAAGGGGATTTAAATGAGTACTTTTAGCACACTTACAACCGTACGCCTTGGTATATATGCAGCGCAAAAAGGCCTAGACGTTACAGGTAATAATATAACAAATATAAATACTGCCGGCTATACTCGCCAACAACTTCAGCAAGCAAGCCTTGCAAGTACAATTGCCGATAAGTATTATTCTCGTTACTCGCCAAAAATAGGCCAGGGCGTTGTTATCGAGGGTGTTGCTCAGTTAAGAGATCCCGCACTTGATATTACATACCGCAACGCTATGTCGGACGTTGGGGCTATGGACGCAAAACTTGCCGGCCTTGAAAATATTGCCAGTATTTTAGACGAAGTTGGCAAAGGCGGAGAAGACCAGGACGACGGTGTTATTTTGCGCCAAATGAACAGCCTTAGAGATATAATTAACCGTGCAAATACAGACGGAATAGACGGTTACGATGCGCTTATCAGAACATCGGCCAGTAGCCTTGTTGCTCTGTTTAATTCTTACAGCGAAAAGCTTAGCCAGCTTGAAACCACATACGAAACGTATATGGAGCAAGATGTTGATACGATTAACTCGCATTTAGAAGAGATACAAAAACTTAACATTTCTATTCGCAATGCCGAAATTAGAGGCGATGATGCACTGGAGCTTAGAGATGAGCGCAACAGACTGCTTGACTCGCTAAGTCAATATGTTAAAATAGACGTAAGATACGAAACAGAAGTGCTTGGTGCAGGTTTTGAAGTTGAAAAAATAACCGTAGATTTATCGGACGAAAACCTTATGAAAATACCCGGCGGTAGGCTTATTGACGGTGTAAATGTTGCAGAAATATTTACAGGCACAGCCGCAGACCCTTCCGCAAACAACTACATGGTTACAGTAACTACCTTAAAAGATATTGACGGCGTACCAATGGACCCAACTGCCACCGATACCGTTTTAGACGATAACGCACTTTATGGCTCGCTACAATCTTTAAGAGAAATGTTAACAGAAAAAGGCGAATTTGCAACGGCGGCCGACCAAGCAATTGACCCATATGCAACAGAGAAAAAAGGTCTTCCGTATTATCAAAAAATGTTAGATTCTTTGGCAAACGAGTTTGCAACAGTAATGAACGACCTTAACAACCCCGGCACCGGTATAGCCGGCTAGGGCAACTTGTTTAGCGTTTCAAGCGATACAAACAACGTTACAGACGCCCTGGGCAACGGCATAACGGCCGGTAATTTGTCAATATCTTCGGGCTGGGCCGACGGTACAATTAACATTTTAGCTACCACCGACCCTGATGCGCCGTCGGGCGATACAACTAACCTTTCAAAATTTTTGGCTGTGTTTGGCGATACTCATAGCTTTGACCCAACCTCAATAGATGCCGATGCACTTGGCGCACCTTACGAGGGTACATTTGAAGATATGCTTTACCGAATACAAAGCACAATGGCAGAAGAGCAAATGAGCACAATGACTATGCTTAGCAACTATTCCATAACAGCCGAGAGCGTTTATGTTCAAAGAGACGGGGTAATGGGCGTAGATTTAAACGATGAAGCGACTTATTTAATGACGTATCAAAAGGCATATTCCGCAGCTGCAAGGCTTATGACAATAGTTGACGAAGTTCTTGAAACGCTTATAAATACCTAATAAAATCGCATATTATTTAACGAGGTGACATAAATGGTTCGTATAACAACTAATAGCTCTTTAATGATGTACAAATCGGGGCTTATGAAAAGCACTAATAAAGTTAACACCGCAATGACAAAATTGATGACTTACAGAAATTTTGACTCGTATGCGGCAGACCCTGCTGCGGCTACAAGGGCTTTTAAAGTTCACAGCTCGTTAAACGCCGTTCAGGCACAGCACTCGAACACCGAAACAATTATAAGCAAAAACGAAACAGCATGGACTAATATGGAGAGTATTATAGATGAGCTTACAAAAACCATGGGCTTGGTCCCTGCGTTTAACGGCTTAAACTCTACAAACCTCGAAGTTTTGGGCACACAGGCTCAAACACTTGAAAAAGGCGCCGAGGCAATTATACTTGCTATGAATAGCAGGTACAACAGCGATTATATTTTTGCCGGAGCCGATAATCAAGAGGCACCTTTTAGCATTTTAGAAGAAACCGTAGGCGGAAATACAACAAAATATGTTGCATATAGGGGCGTTAAATTGGATCACGAACTTGACGCCGAATACATTGACCCTACCACAGGTGCTGCTGTTGTAAACCCCTCTACCGGTGCAAATTATACTAACCAAGAAAAACTTGACGAGTGGAACGTTGAAAAGCTACTTGTTGACATTGGCCTTGGCTTTGAAGTTGACGGCGCCGGAAACGTAATAGATGCCACAGCATACGATGCAGCAATATCGGGCATAGACTTTTTGAACTATGGCGTAGATGCCGCTACCGGTGACCCGAAGAATACAGCGTCGATAATGCTTAGAATTGCTGATATTTTTAATACATACGACAGTAGTTCAGCAACTCCTTGGGGGTCGTACAGCGAAGAGGATATTACAAGGCTTACAAAGGCATTGCAAGATTCTCACAGTTACATGGTTGAAAAGCACTCCGAACTCAGTGCCGCAACGGCTTATTTGGAAACAAACCTCTCTCAACTAGAGAGTACGCATGATGCGCTTAACCTTGAGAGGGCTAGCATAGAAGACGTTGATATGGCCGATGCAATTGAGCAGTTTATGTGGGCACAAACCACTTATAACGCAGCTTTGCAGGTGGGTTCGCAAATCATACCTCAGTCTTTAATGGACTATATGCGCTAAATAATTATTGATATTAAAGGTAAAATAAGGATATTTTACCTTTATATATAGTTGCTTTTTAAAGCAGCAAAAAATACTTTAGGATGCAAAAGCGTCGGAAGGAGCTCGATTAAATGTATCCACTTATTGAAATACAAACAGTACCTATCGAAATTCAAATGAAAAGCACTAATGCCAAGCTTAATTATTCCACTAAGGGAACAGCGCAGATGGAAATTTCCCGGGATACGGGTGGGCTGCATATAAAAAGCAGGCCTATTCAAGTTAAGATTGACACATTTGAGGCGCGCAATACGATAGTACCTTCTACAATGCGAAGTGTAGAACAAAATGCACAAAAGGGCCAAAGCCAAATACTTCAGGCAACAGCACAAATTGCGCAAGAAGGCCGAGCTATGAGCGAGGCAGGG
>CAYJLZ010000002.1:25333-61783 GCA_964371265.1 uncultured Bacteroides sp.
AACAAACGCCCCAAACCAAAAAACAAACGCCACCACAAAAATTGCCCCAATCCGGCCGCCCTTGGCGCGGGGCAGGGCCGGGACAAGACGTTTTAAACTCAATTGCTAAAAGCGTTACAAATACTGGGTTGCCCAATATAAATGTAACGTTTTTGCCAAGTACACCGCCCGAAATTTCGTTCGAAGGCGGAGAAATGAGTATACGCTACGAGATGGATAAGCTTAACTTTGACTGGCGTATGCAACAAATGGACTTTACATTTGAGCCTGCCGACGTTGAATTTACTGTTACACAACAGCCAGACGTTATTATTAAGTACATTGGTGGCCCACTTTATGTACCACCGTCTGCCGACCCGGACTACCAGCCTGTTGATGTAAAAGCCTAGTAAAAGGCGGAATAGGGGTTAAATTTGCAACTTAATACTAAGTACTTTTCACACATTGAATACGACGAGTGCGACATATTAACCTTTTCTAAAGGTCTGTTTGGGTTTGAAGATGAAAAAGAGTTTTTACTTTTACCTTTTGAAAGTATTGACTCAAATTTGCTTTGCTTTCAAAGCGTAAAAACTCCAATGCTCGCATTTGTTGTTATGAATCCTTTTTCATTAAAAGGCGACTACGCTCCGGTTCTTACAGGTGAAGAACTTGAACAAATGAAAGTAGAAAAAAGCGAAGATTTGTCTTACTATGTAATGTGTGTTGTTAAGCAGCCAATTAAAAACAGCACCATTAATTTAAGGTGCCCCGTTTGTATTAACGACGACACAAGACAGGCTATGCAGGTAATACTTGAAACTGACATGTACCACATGCGCCACCCTTTATCGGAATTTAGTGGGGAGGGCGAGGGTTAATGTTAATATTAAGGCGAAAAGTCGGAGAGTCATTTACTATATCAGATGATATAAGCGTTACAATAGTATCTGTAGATTCTTCGGGCAATGTTAACCTTGGAATTGATGCCCCAAAAGACATACTTATTTTAAGAAGCGAACTTAAACAAGCTGCAAACGCAAACGTTGATGCCGCTTATACTCCGGCAGTGGCAGATGCCGTAAAGCAGCTTGATAGCTTGTTTAAAAAAAACATGCAAGAAAAAGATAAATAGCTTACACCTGCCAATTTTACATTAAAGGAGAACGTTTATGAGCACTGTATCATCTGCTACCGGTGCAGAATTTTATATGAATTATGCTGTTTCTGTTACCGACAAAGCTATGGAAACTACCGAAGACCTTGCACTAAACATGGTTGAGATGGTTAAACAGGCAACACCATCTGCACAGGCTGCACAAAAGGGCGCATTTATTGATGTGCTTGTGTAAAGTAACAACCACAACAGGTTTTTTATTTAACCGTTAGTGCGATTGTTTACCTTTGCGCCTTGTGCAAATTTAATTACAATAAAAAACACGCTGAAAAGACTTTAAAGTCCTTTTCAGCGTGTTTTTTTATAAGCTTTATCTTGTGCTTATAATATAAAAGGCATTCATTAAAACACCTACGTTTAAAATTACTGCCGCAAATACAATGTGTTTAGATATATCTTTTGCTATGTGTAAAAACTTAAACTTAATTGAAAGCACAATACCTGCAAGTGCAGGTGTAAAATACCTACCCTGTATGCCGTAAATTGTAGTGCTGTGCACGGGAGTCCACGTAATACATCCTAAAACAACAAGTGCACAACATAATAGCGAGCTTACAAAAAATATTACCTTTTGCTTTGCCGTTAATATCATTTCATCAGCAGTAAAATTATTTGCTGCAAGTAACAGCAAAATTATAAAACCTATTACAAACAGCCACGATATATTTATATCAAAATACCCCAAACTTCCACCAAAAAGTGTGTATACATAATACTGCGTGTTCTCTAAAAATGTGCGTATTACCATAACAATCACACTTGGTAAATTTGTTGCAATTTTATACATACTATATCTCACACTGTCCATTGCTATGTAGTCCACCGTTAAAGATACGCCTGTTTGTATTTGTGCGCTTGTATTTGATACTGCAAGAAATAATTTGCTTAGTATTGTTCCAAACATGCCTAGTAGCATTGCTCCGTTAATAATTATGTAGTATCCAATACTTGTAACGGGCAACCCATACATTAATGTGTATTTTTTTTGCTTTGCAAGTTTGCCTAGCGGTATTACTAATACAATTAATAGCAATGGCAAATACGTTGCCTTACTGGGTAAAAACAGCATAAACAAAATTGAAAAAATAATGTAGTATTTCAATTTTACATCTAGGTCTTTGCTAAGGCGTAATGTAATTGCAACAAGCAATATTGCCATGGATATAATAAAATTATCACGAGAGAAAGAATTTGCCACGTGTAAAGATATAGGAATTAAAGAAATTACGGCAAACACACTTTTGCCAACAGGCGTTATTTTTACAGCAAAATATATTGCCAGTGCATAAAACACTAAATTAGCCGCCCGTGCAAGAAATAATGTTGGCACAAAGCCAAAATGCAAAATTCTTGCTAAGCTTACAAAAATTGCCGGCAGCATGTACGGAAGTGTGTATCCCCCAACCTCTTCCTGCTCGTACATTACAGTATCCTTTGCATTATCACCGGTAAGTGTAAAAAATTCATTTGTAATCTCTTTATATGTAAGCGGACTAACGTATGCATCTTGCACTATTTCGTTGTTATCGGAGGGCCTTTTATAGTTTACATCGTGGTATATTTCGTTTGCGCCCTCGGCATTTAGCATTTTTGTAGATTCGTTAAATGTTTGATTTATGTGCATCGCCTCGTCGGGTGCAGAATACACAGGAAGAACGATATTGTAAAGTACACCTAAAAGCAATATTGCAATTAATGTAAACGTATGCATTTTTACCTTGCTACTTTTAAGCATTAAATACGCCCCCGCCGATATAAGTGCCGACAGCAGAGTAAAAAAGATAAAATAGTTAGTAAATGCCCTGCCAACAACGTCGTACTGCCCTGCTAGGCTAATACTATCTCCTTTGTCATCTGTTAACAGTGTAACGTATTGTCCCTCGTTTAAATGCGCCGTTACAACAATTTCATATTCTGTATTGCTTTTAATTCGATTATCTAAGTTAAAGCTTGTAAAATCTCGTGTTGTTATTTCGGCTATTTGCTTTTCTCCTGTTGCCACAACAGTGCCATCGCCCGTTTTAATTTGCACCGTTAGTTTACCATCTGTCGCGTTATTTGTATTTATCATAAACGCAACAGCGGCAAAATCTTCATCAAACACTGCATTTGCAGCTATGCTTTGCTCGTTTTCAATAGGTAACGTTTCATTTATAACGCCATAATTTACAACATCGTAGTAAAGTTTTTGAGTTGCACTAACCATACTTACCTTGTACGCAGTAAAAAAAACAACGACAACTAAAGCAAAAAACATTAGCGCGACAATTATATTTTTATGTGTTTTACAAAATGCTGTAATTTTATGCATTATCATTCCACCTGTCAATAAGTTTAAACTTTAAAATAAATTGTTTTTAATTCTTTAATTCTACCAATAAGCATTTAAAAAGTCAAACATAATTAGGCTTTTATAAGCCTTTTTTACTTAATATAAAGCATTAACAATTTTGTAACTGTTATTTTAATTTTTTTATGGTATAATAATATTATTATACGATTTTGTGTAATATTTATAAAAAGGGCTTTATTGTAACGCCACCTTTTTTATTGACATTTTTATTATTTATGATATAATTAGTATGGTTAGATTGTGCTAACTTATTGTATTTTATATTTACACTCGCAATTTGCGCAAACTAAATAAATTTACTGCAAATTGCAAACGATAGGAGAAAAACATGAAAAAAGTTTTAAGTTTGTTGTTAATTTGTGTAGTGGCATTGTTCAGCTTTGCCGCATGCGGTGCACCTTCGGAAGATGCAGCGCCCGATAGCACTTCGCAAGCTTTGTCTACATCAGAGACAATGACCGAAACAGAGCCTTTAGAAGATGCAGCACCCACAGCTGAGCCAATTGATGTATCGGCAGTGGCACTTAACGGCCCAACAGCAATGGGTATGGTTAAGTTTATGAGCGATGCCGAGAGCGGAGCCATAACAAGCAATAACTACACGTTTTCAATAGAAACAGCAATAGACGTTGTTACGCCCATGATTACAAAGGGCGAGGTTAATATTGCTGCAGTGCCATCAAACGTGGCAAGTGTACTGTACAACAATGCCGACGGTGCTGTTACAGTAATAGCAGTAAATACACTTGGAGTTTTGTATATTGCCGAGAGCGGTGATACCGTACAAAGCATAGCCGACCTTGAGGGCAAAACAATATATGCAAGTGGCAAAGGCGCAACACCCGAGTACGCCCTTACCCAAATACTTGAAGCTAACGGATTATCAGACAGCGTTACGGTTGAGTGGAAAACAGAGCAAGCAGAAGTAGTAGCCGCACTTGCCGCAGAGGAAAACGCAATTGCAATGTTGCCACAACCTTTTGCTACTACTGCCATGGCACAAAACGAGAACATACGCATCGCACTTGATTTGACACAAGTTTGGAACGACAGCGAAATTGACGGAACTTTAATTACCGGTGTGCTTGTTGCAAACACAGCCTTTTTAAACGAGAATCCTGAGGCCGTTGCCGACTTTTTAGCTAATTACGAGCAGAGTGTTAACTTCATAAATGATAACCTTGAAGAGGGAGCAGCACTTGTAGGTAGCTACGAAATAGTACCCGAGGCAATTGCCTTACAAGCTATACCCGATTGCAACATTGTTTGCGTTACAGGTAGCGAAATGAAAGACATGTTATCGGGATATTTAAATGTATTGTATGGGCTAAACCCGCAATCTATTGGCGGAGCAATGCCTGACGACGCCTTCTACTATGCAGGGTAATAATGATTTAAAAAGAGAAAAGCTGCCAATTTGGGTTAGCCTTTTATGGATAGCCCGTTGGCAGCTTTCTAGTTAGTTTGTAGATATGCAAATTTTGTTGCCCACTCCCCTTTCGGTTTTAGAAAGCCTTGTTTTTTTGGTAGCGCAACTTAATTTTTGGCAAAGCGTTGCATTTACAATTTTTAAAATAAGCTCGGGTTTTGTTATAGCTGTTTTTATTGGCACGTTATTTGCAATTGTCTCGCACAAATCCAAAGTATTTCGCCAATTTATCAGCCCTATTATTTTAATATCAAAATCTGTTCCCGTTGCATCTATAATTATTCTTATATTAATATGGATATCAACACAAAATTTATCAATTTTTATTAGTTTTATTATGGTTATGCCTGTTGTTTACACTAATATTTTAAGCGGCATAAAAAATTTAAACATTCAACTTACCGAAATGGCACACCTGTTTAATGTAACTAACGCCGCAACACTTAGGTATATAATAATACCTCAAATAATGCCGTTTTTTGAGGCTGCTTGTATTGTTGGCCTTGGTATGAGCTTTAAAGCGGGCATAGCTGCCGAAGTTATTGGCCTTCCCGATAACTCTATTGGCGAACATTTGTACGAGGCAAAAGTTTTTCTCGATACTCCATCGCTTTTTGCATGGACTGTTGTAATAATTTTACTTAGCCTTATATTTGAAAAAACTTTTGCTCTACTTATTAAACTTGCTTGCAAACGGCTTGGGGGTGTGCACCTAAAATGATTGTTTTACAAAATATTTGCAAAGCATACGACAAAGTTGTTGTTTTTAACAGTTTTAATTTGCAAATTAAAAAAAATAGCATAACATGCGTGATGGGACAATCGGGAAAAGGCAAAACAACGCTTATACGCCTTTTAATGGGGCTTGAAATGCCTGACAGCGGCATAATTACAGGTATCGAAAATGCAAAAATGAGTGCGGTTTTTCAAGAGGATAGGCTGTGTGAAAGCCTTGATGTGTATGCAAATATAATGTTACCTCATTTGTACAAAAAAAGCGATGCAATTTTAACAAGGGAGCAAGTTAACAGCGCTCTTGCTTGTATCGAGCTTGAGGGCTTGGCAAGCAAAATGGTCAGCAGTCTTTCCGGCGGTATGAAAAGGCGAATTTCCATACTTCGTGCACTTTTGGCCGATTATGATGTTTTGTTTTTGGACGAGCCTTTTAAAGGCCTTGATGACGACACAAAGCAAACAACAATGCAATATTTGCTTGATAAAACAGCGGGCAAAACGGTAATTTATATAACCCATGATAAAGCAGAGCTTGATTTTATAAAGCCGGACACTCTTGTTACATTGTAATAAATGCTAATATCAATTTAATATAAATAACACGTAGTGTTATTTACTGGCATGTTTCGGCGGATGTGCCTTAAGGTACGAGCCGAAAGCCATAAGATAATAAACTATATAATGCAACGCATTGTATAAAAAAAGGCACAGCTAAAACATAGCTGTGCCTTTTTTATTGTGTTGTTATTGTGATAAAAGTATCCTGTCATTGTCAAGTGCCTTGCCTGCACCATCTTTAAAGCGCTTTAACAACTCGTCTACCGTTATATTTTTTCGCTCTTCGCCCGATACGTCTAAAATAATTTTACCACCGTCCATCATTAAGGTGCGGTTACCCCTTGCAAGTGCATGATTTAAGTTATGTGTAATCATCATACACGTTAAATTATGTTGTTTTACCGTATCGTCAGTTATTTGAAGCACTTTTTCGGCAGTAACAGGGTCAAGCGCTGCTGTATGCTCATCAAGCAAAAGCAGTTTTGGCGGTGTCATTGTTGCCATAAGCAGCGTAAGTGCTTGGCGCTGCCCACCCGACAGCAGGCCAACGGGTTGTTTCATCCTGTCCTCAAGGCCCATATCAAGTCCACTTAAATGCTGTTTAAACATTTCTTTATCTTTTTTACTTATGCGTGCAAAAAATGCCTTACTGTGCTTTGCAGTGCGCAAGTAGCACAGTGCAAGGTTCTCCTCTATTGTCATGCTAGGTGCTGTGCCACGCATAGGGTCTTGAAAAAGCCTGCCCATTTGGCGAGAACGCTTGTACGCCGCTGTATACGTTATGTCTTTATTATCAAGCTCTATTGCACCCTCGTCAACATAAAAATCGCCTGCAACGGCATTAAACAATGTGCTTTTTCCTGCGCCGTTACTGCCCACAATTGTTACGTAATCGCCTTTGTTAAGCGTTAAGTTTAAGTTTGACACCGCTGTTTTTTCGTTAACCGTTCCCATATTGAACGTTTTTTTAACGTTTTTTATTTTAAGCATTTTTTCACCCTCTTTTATTTCGCACTTCTTGCATTTGCCTTGCAAGTGTCAGTTTTTTTCTAATTGTAGGTGCAGCAATTGCAAGCGCTACAATTATTGCCGTTGCCAGCTTTAAACCTTCTATTGGAACAATGCCTGTTCGTAAAACAGTTGCATACATTAACCTATATATTATACTTCCCACTATTGCCGAAAATGCCGCAAGCCCTACTTTATTTTTACCCATTACTGTTTCGCCTATTATAAGGCATGCAAGGCCTATAACAACAATTCCTGTACCGCTGTTTATGTCGGCTGTTTTTTGCGCCTGGCCCACAAGCGCACCCGAAAGCGCAGTAAGTGAATTTGCAATGCAAAGGCCAACCGTTACAGTAAATTTTGGGTTTATGCTGGACGCTTTAACCATGTCGGAGTTATCTCCTGTTGCGCGAATAGAAAGACCAAGCCTTGTTTTTAAAAACAATACAAGCAAAAACGTTACAGCAAAAACTATAGCCGCTGCAAGTATTGTTTCGTGAAAGTCACTTACAATACCTATATCTTCAAACATAGTAAAAATAGTGTTTTGCTTTAATAGGCTAACATTCGCCCTCCACCCCATTGCCATAAGGTTTACAGTATAAAGGCCTGTGTTTGTTACTATTCCCGCCAATATAGGAGGCACACCCATGCGTGTTTGTAAAAATGCCGTTACAAAACCCGCCAAACTGCCTGCTACCATTGCTGCCGGTATGGCAAGTAATGGCATACCGGCGGCCGCCAAAGATACCGACACAGCGCACCCTAAAACAAACGCTCCATCGGTAGTTAAGTCGGCAATGTTAAGCACCCTGTAACTTAAAAACAGTGCAAGTGGCACAAGCGCGTATAAAAACCCAAGCTCGAACGCCGTTTCTATTATATATAACACTAAGTTTCCCCCTGTTTATGCGGCGCAAGCAAAATTTGCATGCGCCGCCGTTTTATTTTACCTATCTAAATTATATATTGCCGTTATATAGGTATTTTAATTTTACACTTTTTGTTTTAGTTTGCCCATTATTAATATTGCATTGTATATTGGTGCAAATTATTCAATAGTTGTTACAACTTCAACCACTTCTCCCATATCGGCAAACATGCTGTAATCAATTTGCATTGCAGCAGCTGTTTCGGTATTAACCGTAATTATTCCGCCTTCAGATAGATAAAAATCTTCGACTGTATCGGTGCCGTTTTGCAAAACACTCATCGCAAGGTCGGCTGTTTGTGCACCAAGGTTTGTGTAATTTACGCCGCATGTTGCAAACGCACCGTTTCTTACAAACGAATCGGCGCCTGTATAGTGCGCAATACCCTCTTCAATTAGTGTTTCGTATATTGAAAGCTGTGCTGCCATAATTACGTTATCAGTAGGTGTAAATATTACGTCTACTCCCTCGGCAGCAAGTGCACCTGCCGCTGCTATAACCTCATCGTTTGTGTTTGCTGTTTTTTCTAGGTACGCTATTCCCTTTTCATCTAGGTATGCCTTCGCCTCTTCAATTGGCTTTGCGCTGTTTGCCTCCGACAGTGAATATAAAAGCCCAACTGTTTCAATTTGCTCGTTTTGTGCAAACATCATTTCCATAATAAAAGTTGTGTTAAGCGCATCGCTCATGCCTGTAACATAGTCTATATCTGTAAGTTCGGCAGCTTGTGGGTCCGATACTGCGGCGTATATTACAGGTGTTTTTGTGTCCTGCGCCTCAAGTGTCATAACTTGTGCGGCAAGTGTAGCAACAGGAATAATTGCATCGTACTCATCGGCAATAATTTGTGCACCTATTTGGCTAAGTACGCTTTGGTCGTTTTGTCCGCTAAATATCTCATATGTGTTAGCAAATCCCTGCTCTTGCTCTAGTGCATCAAGCTGAGATGCCACAGCGTTTGCTATTTCGTCCAGCGATGCATGATCCATTTGTTTTACTATTGCTATTTTGTACTCTGGCATGTCAGCGGTTGCAACTTCACCTTCTTCTTGTTGTGTTTGCTCGCTTTGTGCTGCACTGCTTTCGTCTTGGCTTTGTTGCGGGCTTGCGCACGCTGTTAGTGCAAGTGCCAAAACACCCGCCATTGTTAGCCCTATTAGTTTTTTCAAGTTAAATTTTTTCATTTCCTTTTCCTCCATATAATTATTTTTTTGCATAAAAAAAGCCCCTGCCCTACATATAGGACAAAGACAAACTCTGCGGTACCACCTAAATTGCCGAAATAAATTCAGCCACCTCAACTGTATACTAACATATACATGCTTTTTTAACGGTAAGCCCCCGTCGGATATTACTCGCTGCATAAATACAGCTTTCCCCCCGCCTTCACAAGCCCATTCGCCAATTTATTATCCCCACAATCTCGCACCAACCGATTGCTCTCTTAAAAGGTTTTCAAAAGGTTACTTCTCTTGTTCATTAGTTTGCAATATTAACTTGTTTGCAAGTATACATCACTTTTTTTGTTTTGTCAATACCTTTTTTAATAAATATTTTTGTGCACATTGCCCAAAACAATGCTTTTTATTTTTATATGCCAGAAAATATTATATATTGACAAATTGTGTACAAAACATGTACAATTCATTATACGGCATTTTTGGCAGTTTATATAATAAATTGTAAAGGTAAGTGATATTTAATGTTAATATTGAAAAACGCACGTGTTTTAGCAGAGCTAACACCACAAATAGACTCGGATTTCGCAGATATTTATATAGAGGGCGAAAAAATAACTAAAATAATTAAAAGTGGTACTGACAATATACCCGAGCAGGGAAGTAATGTGCAAATATTAGACATGAGCGGCAACACCGTTTTGCCGGGTTTAATAGAGGGACATTTGCACCTTGATTTATGCGGAATGAACACGTTTGAGGAGAACACTGAAAGCGGCACATACCGTGTAATGCGCGCACTTAAGCTTGCACAAGACAACCTTAAACAGGGCTACACAACTGTTAGAGACGTTGGTGACAGAGACAATATTATTATAGACCTTGCAAAGGCTGTTAGACACGGACTTGTTGTTGCGCCCGATATATTGGCAAGTGGCATAATATTGTCACCCACCGAAATGGGCAACAACTTTTTTGGCGCAATGTATGCCGAGGCCGATAGCCCCTACGAGTTTAGAAAAGCCGTTAGGAAACAATATCAACTTGGGGCAGATTTTATTAAGGTTATGGCAACGGGTGCTGTTATGAACCCCGGTGGACAGCCCGGTGCATCAATTATAATGGAAGACGAGCTTCAAGCACTGTGTGACGCTGCAAAATATGTTAACCTATACGTAGCTGCACATTGCCACGGAACACAGGCAATTAAAATGTGCATACGCTGCGGTGTTCGAACGATAGAGCACTCATCTATTTTAGATGAAGAATCTATCGAGATGTATAAAAACAGCACACAGTCGTTTATGATGCCTACAATGGCCCCTATGACAAACTTTCTTGAATTTCCCGAGGGCAAGCCGTTGCACTATGTTAAAAAGGCCGAAGAGTTAAGAGATATGATGATAAATAGCTTGCAAATGGCAAGAAAAGCCAAAATTAAAATTGGCTGGGCAACAGATGCTGGCGTTTACACAGGTAGCCACGGCGATGGAATTTATGAATTTAAAGCAAGGGTGAGAGATGCGGGATTTACACCGCTTGAATGCTTAATACAGGCAACTAAAAATAACGCAGAAATACTAAAAATTGACAGCGAAGTGGGCACTTTACAGGTTGGTAAAAAGGCAAATATTTTGTGCTGTAAGGGAAACCCCGACGAAGACATTAATGCACTAACTAACGTTGCAGCTGTTATAAAAGGCGGCAGTATAGTAAACTTATAGGTTTTTTATTTTAGTTGCATGGCTAATATATCAAAAAATATTAAACTTTAATGCAATTAAAATATATAATAACAACTTGTTAAATAAAATAAAGAATAGAGGTATAAATAATGGACACAACACAGGACAACGCTCCACGTCTTAAGAAAAATATGTTTCTTTTAGTGGTATTAACTATTTCGGCGGCATCTATATACATGTTGCCGTATTTTCGTAGTTTTTATTATGAGGCCTTTAGAGACGCATTTGGAATGACTAACGAAGAAACAGGCCTTGCCGGTACTTATTTCGGACTTCTTGGCGTATTTTCGTATTTTGTAGGTGGTATAATCGCCGATAAAGTTTCAATTAAAATTTTAATACCGGGCTCTCTTCTTGTTTCAGGCGGTCTAGGTCTTGTTCTTTTAACAAGCCCAAGCCCAACTGTTATAATAGCTATTCATGGCATATGGGGCATAACCTCACTTATGACATTTTGGCCGGCACTTATTAAAGCTTTGCGCCTTGTGGGTAATTCTAACGAGCAAAGCCGTGCGTTCGGCATTTTCGAGGGCGGTCGCGGTATTACAAACGCAATTGCATTTTCTGTTGCGGCGGCACTTTTTGCTGCATTTGCTGTTGCCGGTACTATGCTACCAAGCGTTAAAGCAGTATTAGTTATGTACTCGGCAATACCAATTACTATGGGCGTATTATCTATTATTTTACTTCGAAACGTTAACACAAGTAGCGCCAGCCAATCTGGTGGTATTAATTTCAAATTACTCGGTTCTGTAATTGCAAACCCACGAGTTTGGCTAATGTCTTTAATTATTTTGTGTGCTTACACCATGAACATGAGCAACTACTACGTTGCACCTTATGCGTCAGCAATATTTAGTGTAAGCCCTTTAATTGCTGGCATTATGTCATCTTCATCGCAGTACATTCGCCCGTTTGCCGCTATGGGTGCCGGCGTTTTAGGCGATAAATTTAATGCATCTAAAGTTATGCTTGTGGGCCTAATAACCACATTTTTAGGTATGGGCGTTGTTTACATTACTCCGCAAGACAGTACAATTATTTTAATTCTTGCAGGTCTTTTAATAATATTTGCGTCTATGTACGTAACTCAATCTATGCACTTTGCTATAATGGAAGAAACCAAATTTCCACCCGAGGCCAGCGGTACAATTATAGGCCTTGTTTGTACAATAGGTTATTTGCCCGAGGCTTTTGTTCCATACACTGCAGGTATTATACTCGACAACTTCGCACACGATGAGGTTGCGGGTTATCGCCTAATATTTGTTTTAATTATGGCAATTACAGCAATTGGTATTGCGCTTACTTTAGTTTGGCTAAAACAAACAAAGCAGCGCCGTTTAGATTTATTGCAAGAGAGAAAAGCCGCAGTTATAGAAAAAAGCAAAGCTTAAAAGTAATATTTTTTAACTATAAAACACACCTCAAAAACAGGGGTGTGTTTTGTATTTTAACTAAAACTAATTGTGCAAATTATTAATAAACATTGATATCCTGCAAAAAAGTGCTATAATATTTAGTGTATTTACAAGCAAAAAATTTATTGTTATATAAAGAGGTAAAAATGAAAAAAGTACTGGCATCTATAATCATAATATTAATTGTTTTATTTGTTATTTTAAGTGGGTTTATATTTTTAAATCGAGCTATAATATTTCAGCTCGGCAACCCTTTACCGTATATAACTAAGGCCGCTTTTTTAACCGACACAAACCCTGTTGCCAACGTTTTTGATGATAACACAACATATATAATGCATGCAAATAACAGTGAGAGCATGGTTGAATTTATAGAAAGCGAATTTGACGTTGCTTTTACCGAGCAGTTTGGCAGTGCCTATGTTTTTGAAAGCGATGATAATATATTAACGGCTAGCACAGAAATATATTTAAAATTTTATACAGTATTTACTGTTGAGGTAATAGAAAATATAAATACGAACACCGAAATTGATAGCATTATTACATGGAATAGCGACAGCCTTTATGCAGCGGCACTTATTGGAGGGTACAGCGACGACATGGAGGCAATTAAAGGCGAACCACAAGATTTTTTTGTACCTAATGTGCGTGATAGCCACGAGTTTGGTGATGCTGGCAACGAAAAATATTTAATAGTGCCACGGTACACAAACATGTATATTGAAGTGTATGAAATGGAGCTATCCGACGAGGGAGAGCTTATAAAAAAATTTGATGAACCGGCACTTGTTACACAAGAGGGTGCGATACTGTGGCTTAGCTGCAACGTTAGCGATTTATACCCCGATGTACTTTTGGTATTTAAGCAAGGCGATAAAATTGTTGATGAAGTATCGCCTTTTGTAAGTTTAAAAGATGGCGAAATAGTGCTTACCGATAAAGGACAAGTGTTATTTTTTGCGTTTCCCGCATAAGCAAAAGTTTTTAACCACATTATATTTTATTGCAAAAAGGAGCAACACAGTGATAAATTACAGCATAAGAAAAGCCACACAAGAGGACAGCGCACAAATACTTGATATTTACACTTACTACATAGAAAACACAGCCTTCACCTTTGAAATTGATGTGCCGAGCATTGAGCAATTTACTAATAGGGTTAATGATATATGCAAAGACTACCCGTTTTTGGTTTGCGAACAAAACAGTAAAATTGTAGGTTATGCATATGCCTCTTTACACAAACAAAGGCAGGCTTATTGTTATGATGTTGATGTTTCGATTTACTTAAATAAAGATAGTGCAGGCAATGGCACAGGAACTAAATTATACACAGCTTTACTTAAAATGCTGCAAATGCAAGGCTTTTATAACGCATATGCCGGAATAACACATCCAAACGAGGCCAGCGTTAAATTTCATAAAAAGCACGGATTTGTAGAAGTTGGTTTTTTTGATAAAACAGGTTATAAGTTTAATGCATGGCACGGTGTTAAGTGGTTTTGCAAAGAGCTCAATAGTTTTAATATAGCTCCAAGCGGCATAATTCCCGCTTGCAACATTAAGTTGCCCAGCACATAAATTTGCTTTGCAAAAGTCGGATAATCGCACACTTGTTATTTGTTTGCAACTGCTTATTACATTGCTATCAATTTTGCTTCAGTGTAAAATTTTAACCATATAACAAATTAATTTTTTATAGGGAGCGTATAATTATGAAACAATTCACACTGGGAATGAATACTTTAGACGATTTTGCCGACTACCTAAACGGCACCCCCAACAGCAGTTTTGAGGGTTTAGAAGGCTGCGAGCTTATTATTGAGGGTGAGCATAAGCTTACAAAAACGCTTAATTTACACTTTCCCCTTAACAATTACTGGCAAAAATGCAACAATAACAGGCAAAAATAGCGATATATTCGCCATGAACATTCATGCAAGTAATGCAACAGTTCAAAACCTTACTATTGAGGGTTTTAATTTTGGCATTGAGATAGACGGCATGGGCGGCTGTGTAGAAAACGTGCTTGTTAGGCAAGTTACAATGAACGGCGGCCTTAACACTGTTGAGGTTGGCTCAACATGCAGTAACTCTACACTTCGCAACATCCGCATTGAAGAGTGCATATCGCAAGTGGCGCACGAGGAGTGGGAAGAAGATGCTGTGGCCCTTGCCGCTTTGGCTTACAACATAAGCTGTGGCAGATATAAGCAGGGCGGCGCAATAGAAAACTGTGTGCTTGAAAATGTTTATGTTAACAAATGCCGCAAAGTAGGGCAATCTAGGGTTGGTTTAAACTTTGTTTCGGGTATGCCGGCAGGGTCTGACTTTACAAAGCAAGAGGCATCTTTCAATAACTTAACATCGCGCAATATTAATATAACAAACAACCACTTTGACTTGTGTTGGGATGGTATTTTAAATGTAGTCGACAGCTTTTTAGGCGTAAAAAATTCAAGCATCGACAAAGTAAACATTACGGGCAACTATGGTTTACAAGGCATAGTTGCCATATACATGTATTCAGGTGAGCCTCTTTACGGCACAGGCGGTGGCGGCAAAATTACAAACGTTAACATTTCAAACAACCATTTTAAAGTTGGAATAGATGATGTAGGTGAACCTATCAGAGGCATATGGATTTGTGGCACAAGGGCCGATTTTGTTCCCGGTGTTGTGTGCAACGACTGCGTGATAGACGGCATTGACATTACAAGCAACAAACTAGAGGGCAGCGGCATTGTTTTAAGCGGAGCATACGCAATGATAGACGGAGACTACACCCAGTGTGGCAACGTTGTGCGCAACGTAAACATTAAACACAACGAAATTTTATCGGCAGACGTGCCTTTTCAATTTGAAGGTTGCCAAATAGAGGGTAGAATTTACGATTGGAACTTTGGCTACCCAAGGCACGACAAAAAATGGGCAGAACCTATAACTGACGACAGCACAGTAACTAACGTATTGACAAACAACCGTGCTGAAAACATTACATGCACCGACAATATTATTGAGGGATATAGGTATCGTGTTAAAGCGATCGGTGCAACAGGCCACGGCCATGGCATTTACACCGACAACAAAGTTTGCGGAAACATAGTTTTCGAGCGCAACAAATTTGGCACAGGCGAAAACCACGTGCATGTGCAAGGCTTTGTGTGCGACGACTTTGTGCGCGACAATGGCGGCAACGAGGCAAGCAAAGTTTTTTTGCAAAACAAATAGATAATTATAATTAGGAGCAAATTTATGACAAAACTTGTTTCATCATCGGAAGAATTATTACTGGCAATTGAGAATAACAACGAAGTTGGAAACATGGAGATAACGTTGCAAGACAGCTTACAACTAAGCTTTGCAAGCGACATACCGCCTATTAAAAAGCCGCTGAAAATAAACGGCAGCAACAGCAGTTTGACAGGGCAAAAAAGCGGCTGTTTTTTAATTAATAGCAGCAATGTGGAAATTTCAAACATTAAATTTTACAACTATAACAGAAGCATAGCAGTAGACGCAAACGGCAGTAACATAAATAACATAACTATTAAAAATTGCGGATTTTACGATGTTGCAGGTTTCGCCATTGAAATAGTAAATACAAAATCAAATTCAAAAATATCTAATGTAAATATAACAGGCAACGACTTTTTGGGTGCTACGGGCGATGAAATGGGTGAAAAAAACGGCCTTAAAATATTTTTGGCAATGGGCGCCGGCAAGGCTGCAAACGGCGAAGATGTTGAAAATGTTGAGTTGAGCGACGTTACTGTTACAAAAAACACCACTGATGGTGAACACCGAATGTCGGTTTACTTATGCGGTGCCATTATTGAAAACCGCCCAAGTGAGGGCGCCTCAAACACAATACCAACAGTAATTAACCCGATACTTCGTAATATAGAAATATCGAACAACAAATTGCACGGTGCATGGGATGGAACAATTTCTGTATCGGCAGGGTTTGCGCACCAAAAAAATGCTGTTTGCGAAAACATAAACATAACAAACAACGACATTACACACGGTTTATATGGTATTTATGTTATTGGAATAGTTTCGTTTTTTGGCAAAACCGACACGGGTAAAGTAAAAAACATTAATATATTGCGCAACAAAATAACAGGAAATCCACGTGCAAACCCGCACTTTGTAGGCGAAACTCAATACGCCATTAGTTGTGCCGGCGCACGCTCGGGCACATTGCCTAATGTTTATATAGAAAACATAGGTGTTGAAAAAATTAGAATAGAGGCAAACGAAATTTTTGATGTGGATTGTGCAGTATACTTAATTGGCGACGATTTGCTTATGGATGAAGAAAATACTGTTATGAAAAACTGCTACATAAAAGATATTGTAATTAAAGATAACAAACTTTATAACGCAAAATATGCATTTACTTTTTGCGGCGGCTTTGCAAATGGCGAGGCTGCACATAAAAAATGTGCAACCGGCACGGCAGACGAAGATATACGCACATACATTTGCGATGGCAACAAAATTGAAAATTTAGTGTGCGAAAACAATTATGTTAAAAAAAATATTTATAAATATAGGTTTTACGGCGCACTTGCCCACGGACACGGTATTGTTAAAAACAACAAAATATTAAATGTAAAAGTTACCGGCAATGTTTTTGAAGAAACTAAAGGACACATTCATGTGGCAAACGCTTTTTTAGACGGCTGGTGCGAAGATTTTGGAGGCAACGAGGTAGAAAACGGTATAAAAAAATTGCTTTAATAGCATTTTTATTAAAAATTTTTCGATTTTAAGTCGAAAAATGATTATACAATATTACAACTAAAACGGAAAATGCAATTGCATTTTCTGTTTATCATGCTAAAATTAGGTGATAATGCACAAATTTATTTTAACAAGTTGCAAACTTGTATGGAATTTGTGTTCGAGAGGGGGAAAACTGTTATATTGCAAATTTAGCAATTATATTAAAATTTTTTTGAGGAGTATGAGAATTATGGACAAAACAAATACACAAAGCACGCTTACTAAACAAGAGGCCACCCAGCTTGAAAAGCTGAAGAAGAAGCAGGCGTCACCAATAGGTAAATATTACATACCTATGATGATTTTCTTTATTGCTATAATTTATATTGTCGATGAAGTTACCTCTAACATCGGTGGCACCTTGCAACCTTTTGCAATAAGAGAATTTTTTGTTTCAAACGGAGTTGAGTACACCGACGGCCTTGCAACATACTCATTTTTGTTAACACCCGGTACGCTTGTTATTTTGCTGTTGCCGTTTTACAAAACATTGTCCGACAAATTCGGAAGAAAGCCATTTTTAATTTTAAATACTGTTGGTATGGGCATTTCAATGCTAGTTTGCATGCTTGCACCAAATATTTACATATTTGTTATGGGCGGCTATATAGCAAGGTTTTTTGTTCCAAACGACATGCAAGTTATGTATATAATGGAAGTTGCACCGGAAAAGCACAGGGTCAAAATTGCATCTGCCACTAAAGCTATTGGCTATTTGGGTGTAATGCTCGTTCCCGTACTTATGCAAACTGTTATGAATAATGACGATGCACTGTGGAAAAATGTTTACTACTTCCCTATTATACTTGCATTTTTTGTAAGTGTTTGTTCTTATATATTCTTTAAAGAAACACCTGTTTTCCTATCGAAAAGAATTTCTCAGCTTGAGATGAAGAAAAACGGATTTGTTGATATGGTTTCAGCCGAGCAAGTTGAAATGCAAGAAAACAGCAAGAAAAAAGAAAAAGTTGGTGTTTTTGCCGCAATTAAATTTATTTTTACCCATAAACAAACAAAATGGCTTATTATTGCCGCATTTACATGGGTATTCTCTGTTCCCATAATGATTCACTTCAGCTCTTTAATGGCACTCGGTGGTATGTCTAACGAGCAATTGTCCACAGCTTTAATATTCTTCCCAATGTTCAACGCTATATTTACTTTCCTCGGCGGCTTTTTAACAGATGCCGTAGGGCGCAAAAAGTCCGGCATAATAATGGGTCTTACCTCACTTGTTGTAGGGCTTTTGTTTGTATTTGGAACAAGCGCAGGTTTCCCACCTGTATCGCTTGGCATATTTATAGGCATTTTCTCGGGCTTATACTGGAGCGTAACCGATTTACTTATGATGATTATCCCAACAGAGTCTGCCCCAACGTATATTCGTGCATCGGTAATAGGTATTTACTCGGTTGTTGCAGGCCTTGCCGGCATGATACCCGTTGTGCTTTCGGGCGTATTGCTTCAAGCAACAGGTAATTTGCACCTTGTTTGCGGTGGTATGCTTGCAATATTTATTCCTTTGGCACTTCTTATTTTCGGATTTAAAGTTAGAGAAACAAAAGGTGTTGATTTGGAAAAAATGACCGGCGCAGAATATAATTAATTTTAGCTGTATGCTATTGACATTGTAAATTACATGTGATACCATTATAACGAAACACGATAACGGTTTTCGTTATAATGGTATTTTTAATGTGTAAAGTAAACTTTTGGAGAAATATATGGAAGATAAAGTATTGCGAAAGCTGTTTTTGGGGTTTATTCAAATACATATATTGCACCACGCAAAGCAAGATGCAATTTTTGGATCGTTTATGATAGCCGAGCTACAATCTCACGGCTACGATATAAGCCCCGGAACACTTTACCCTATATTACACAGCTTAGAAAAATCGGGCCATTTGAGTGTAGAGTGCAAAAACCACAACGGAAAATTGCGCAAATATTACACTATTACAGAAAAAGGCAAAGTAACTTTAGATATGGCTAACACAAAAATTAAGGAGCTAACAGGCGAGTTATGAAAACGCACCTTCAAAAAGAGATTTTGAAAGATATGCAAGTTAAAAAGTTTTGCCTTTATGGTTTTCTTAAAAACTTAAAATTTTTTGAACCTTATTTGCTTATTTATTTGCTTGCAAACGGCATTAATTTATTTCAAATAGGTATTTTAATTGCCATACGTGAAATATTTGTTAATTTGTTTGAGCTGCCCTCGGGTTTTATTGCCGACTATTTTGGCAGAAAAAAAGAGCTGTACTTTTGTTTTGGTTTTTACATTACTTCGTTTATTATATTTTTTTTAGCCAATAGTTTTATACTTGCCGCTGTTGCAATGATGTTTTTTGGCATGGGTGAGGCGTTTCGGTCGGGAACACACAAGGCTATGATATATACTTATTTGGACTTTAAAAGTTGGCAAAGCGAAAAAACGTTTGTGTACGGAAGGACACGCTCGTGCTCATTAATAGGCAGTGCTACAAGCGGTGTTTTGGGCATACTACTAATACTTTTTTCGCCGGATGACAACTATATTTTTTTATTTTCTGTTTTGCCCTATTTGCTTGACTTGCTGTTAATTATAAGCTACCCTAAATTTTTAGATATCGCCGACAAAAACAACGATTTATCGTTTAAACAAATGATTGTCAACCTCGTGCAGAGTTTTAGAATTAATATTAAATTGCGAAATCTTTTAATTGAAGAAGGTATTTTTGAGGCCGCATTTTCTTATGTTAAAGATTTAATTCAGCCGATACTGGAAGTTATTATAATAGGCAGCGGCATTTCGCTTATAGTATCATTATCGGCAGATGATAATTTAAAAATACTTTTAGGTTTTGTTTATGCAGTGCTCAATTTATTTGGTTCATATTTTTCTAAAAAAGCATATTTATTAAAGGGTAAAAAAGCTAGTATAACTTGCCTATTAATTATACATATTTGTTATGCATTTTTATTTTTAATGTTGGCAGTTTTTTCAAAACAGTATATAATTGTATGTATAATTTACGTTTTTGTATATATATTTCACAGTGTGCGCAAACCTATTTTTATTGACGAAATAGATAACAATATTGAAAAATTTTACAGAGCAACAATTATAAGTACCGGCGCACAGTTAAAATCGCTTTTTTTAATGATATTCGCACCTATTTTAGGTTATATTGGCGACAATGTCGGATTGCATTTAGTTTTATTTATAGTGTGCATTGTTTTTTTATTCACCTTGCCACTGTTAAAGCCCCAATCAAAGGAGGTATTATAAAATATGCTTGAATATATGCGAATTACCTTTCTAAACTGCCTTATAAGCGAATACGCTATATCTTACAGTGTAATAAACAAAATTGTAACAGTATATTTTGAAAACGCCAGAGTTAGCAGAAAACAAGACAAGATATACAGTTTTTCAATGCAAGACAGCGAAGTTTTTCTTGATAAAATTCATAAATTAGACATTTATTCGTGGCAAGAAAATTATCAACCGCAAGAAACCATATTGGACGGCCAGCACTGGACTTTGGTGTACAAGGAGTTTGGCAAGCCTGATAAAACTTTTCGCGGGAGTAATGCATACCCTAGTAACTGGCAAAAATTTTTAGATGTGAGCGAGCATTATAATAAAATTGCAAGCGATAATTTGTTTAATTAGTGAGTTTTTGCAAATACGTGCTACTTAAATTAACAATGTTAAAACAGTGCATATTGTAAAGCAAAGTGCACTGTTTTTATTAAGTTACCTATCCTTTTAAACACTTATTTTTTTATGTAAATTGACGATATATAATTAAGCATTATTTTATTACTTTGCGGCTTTTGTTATATACATTATAATAACAAAAGCAAAAATCTATTACGCTTGCATAGAACGGAGCATATTATGTTAATTTCAAACGTACAAAACATTCAAAGCACATATATTGATAAAGACGACGCAAATAAAATTAGCGACAGTTCTTTTACAAAAGCACAAACAACTTACGCCGCTAATTTTGACACATTTGAAAAACAAGAGACCTACGATTTAAATAATACTTATAAACCCGTTAGTAAACTTAGCTCCGATCAAATTGACGAGCTTAACAGACAAAGGCAGCAGAGTACTATTGAGCTGTTTTCGCAACTTGTAAACCAAAATGTAAGTACACAGGCAAATTTAGCGGGCATTACGCAAAGCGGCATACAGTTTAGCACACAATCTGCCGACTTGTTAACAAGCATATTCGGAAGTATGGAAAACGCGCTGCCAACTCCCGCAACAACACCCGAGGGTGCGCTTGCAAGCATTTCCGAGGGCGGTGCTTACTCGATAGAGGCTGTTAGTGAGCGCATAATGCTTATGGCAACAACACTTGCCGGAGGAGATGCGCAAAAACTTGAAGAGATGCAAGCCGCTGTTGTAAAAGGTTTTGAGGCGGCGGGCCTTAACACGCAAACCGGCGAGGGCATGCCCGATATTACAATGGACACTTATAACCACGTTATGGATGAATTTGCAAAATTAAAAAGCGATAACGTTACAGAGCAAGCTTAAAAATTATATACATTGGCATATAAATAAAAGTAGCTGCTTTTTTATATATTTTCATCTATAATAAATATACTTAAATTAATATTAAAGGCACATATTAAACCTAAATAAGTTTAATATGTGCCTTTTTATGTTGCAATTAGTTATAACTTTACTCTGATGTATATTTTACAACTCTGCAATTTTCTCTACGGTGCAAAGTGGCAGTATTTCATCAAAATCTTTTTGCTCAAAGTAGCCCGCTTTATGGTGCATTGCGTTTGCGGTAGATGTTGCAAGTGCAAACTGTACAGTTTTTTCAATGCTCCAATTTTCGGCAATGCCAACAGCAAAACCGGCAACCATACTATCGCCACAACCCACTGTGTTTACCACCTTTATGTCGGGTGTGCTACCCTTATACACTCCACTTTTGCACACAACCATTACGCCATGCTTACCCATTGAAACCGCAACAATACCAATTCCTGTTTTGTGCAATGTTTTCGCCGCTTCTATCAACTGCTGTGTGTTTTGCACATCTATGTTTAAAAGCTGCTTTATTTCATGCTCGTTCGGTTTTATCATGTATGGAGTTTTTTTAACAGCATGTTTTAAATATTCTCCGCTTGTGTCTAGTATAACCGGCTTTTTATATTTGTTTGCAAGCTCTATTAGCTTTGCATAAAAATCTTCGCTTACTCCTTTTGGCATACTTCCGCAAAGCGTTACAACTTTTGCCTTTGGCAGTTTTTCTTCATACTCTTTTAAAAAATTTTGCACATCTTGTTGTGTTACTTCGCTTCCCGGCTCTAAAAGCTCGGTGCTTTTATTTTCGCTTTCATCCCATACATTTGTGCAAAATCTTGTTGGGGAATTTGTCTTTGTAAAACACATCTCAATGTCTTTTTCTGTAATTAAGCTCTCGTAAAACTTGCCGCTATGGCCACCTAAAAAGCCCATTGCGCAAGATTTATACCCCGATATTACCGCCACTCGAGAGGCATTTATACCCTTGCCGCCCGGCATATTTATAACCTCGCTTACCCTCATAGTGGTTTTTGGTGTTAATTTGCTAACTTTATAAAATTTGTCTATTGCAGGGTTCAATGTAACTGTAAGTATCATAGTTTTCTCCTTAATAATAATTTTACGCTGTTGTGGGTATATTATTTATATTAGCATTAGCTAATATAAATTGGCATGTGGCTATGCTACGCCATAAAATAAGTTTTAAAAATAAATTTATATAGTTTTTATACCGATGCAAAAAAATGTAATAAAGTGTTTTCACCTTAAATTACCAATCAACTTTAAAGCCACTGTGTAAATTACTTAATAATCTAACTGCCGCTATGCCTAAAACAGTATTCTGCGTGGTTATTCATAACTCCCACCGCCTCTAAGTACGAAAACGCCGTTACACTGCCCATAAATTTAAATCCTCGTTTTTTCACATCTTTGGCAAAAGCATCGCTGAGCTCATTTTTTGTAATTGTACCGTCGTGTGCAAACTTTACGGTCTTTCCACCGGTAAAACTCCATATATAATTCGAAAAACTGCCAAACTCGTTACAAACTTGCAGGCAACTTTTTGCGTTTTGCACTGTTGCCAAAATTTTCGCCCTATTTCGCACAATATCGGTATTTTGCATAAGCTGTTCAATTTTTTCTTCGGTATAGTTTGCAATAATATTTGCATCAAAATTATTAAATGCTGCCTTAAATGCACTGCGCTTTTTAAGTATTATAAGCCAAGATAAACCGCAGTGAAATGACTCCAGTACAAACATTTCGAACAAGTGCCGACTGTCGTAGTTGGCAACACCCCACTCGTTGTCGTGATAACTTTTGTAAATATCGCTATTTTCCATGCCGGGCCAATTGCATCTTTTCATTTTTTTCTACCTTTTTTCTACCTTTTTAATTTTTATGTAATAAAGTTGTAAAATAAATCGTTATATATAATGTATACATGGTATCTTGTTGACAAATAATGCGCAAAGATATATTATTGTATTTGTACGATATTACATGTATTTTGTGATTGTAACTTAATAGTGATTGCTATACATAAAATTTTATCACATATATATTGTTACAGTCAAATTTAATATTGGGAGAAAATTAATGGAATTATTAAAACTAGAGGGCGTTACAAAAGTTATTAAAAAGAAAACCATAGTAAGCGATGTTAGCCTTACCGTTAACAGCGGCGAAATTGTTGGGTTTTTAGGCCCAAACGGCGCTGGCAAAACTACCACCATAAAAATGATAATGGGGCTGTTTTCAATTACATCGGGCAACATTAGCGTATGTGGAAACAGCATAAAAAATAATTTTGAGGCCGCTATGAAAAACGTTGGCGCAATTGTTGAAAACCCCGATTTGTACAAACACATGACGGGTAGGCAAAACCTTGAGTACTTTGCGCAATTTCACGGCAAAGAGGCTGTAAAAAGTATAGACAACGTGCTTGACCTTGTTAAGATGAAAGACAGAGCAAATACCAAAATTAGAACATATTCTTTGGGTATGCGCCAGCGCATAGGCCTTGCGCAGGCAATACTGC
This sequence comes from uncultured Bacteroides sp., assembly GCA_964371265.1. Classification (GTDB taxonomy): domain Bacteria; phylum Bacillota; class Clostridia; order Oscillospirales; family Ruminococcaceae; genus Ruthenibacterium. The sequence continues at coordinate 49,734 of CAYJLZ010000002.1, forward strand.
ACATGCCTCCACTACTTGTGCTAGACGAGCCCACAAATGGCCTTGACCCAATAGGCATTAAAGAACTGCGCGAACTTTTGAAAAATCTTGCGCAAAATGCGGGTACAGGCGTGTTTATCAGCAGCCATTTGCTAAGCGAAATGGAGCTGATGTGCGATAGAATTTATATAATAGACAACGGCACAATAATAGGCGAAAAAACAATAGGGCAAGATGAAAACGACGAAATTTACCAATACACATTTGTAACCGACAACAACAAATTGGTTTTGGAAAAGTTTAAAGAGATGAAAACAAACTGCGATTTGTTGCCCGAGGGTGTTAATATTGTTATGAAGAGCGAAGAGATACCCAAAATTATACGGGGGCTTGTTAATATGGGTGTTAACATTTATGCTGTTAACAGGCAAAACCGCTCACTCGAACACGATTTTATCTCGATGACAACAGGTAGTAAAACACAAATTTCTTAAAATTTAGTAAGGAGACTAAACATGAATTTTCCAAAACAAGTTATTGCTGAAATGAAAAAGATGTTGCGCAGTAAGTTTATTATAATTTCCGCAATTTTAATATTTTTATTTATCACTGTGGGTGTACCCATACTTAACGCCACAACTAACGACAACAGATACAACTATTACTACTACGGCGGCGAAGAAACAATTATTGTAGACGGAGTTGAGTACGAGCTTAACAACCAGTTTGCACACGAACTTTATTATTTGCAAGATACGAAAGAATATATAACGCAGTGGCTTACCGACAGCGAGGCGCTTTTATACGGCCAAGAAATGCTTGATGAGCTTATTAATTTCTACTCGGCGTACATTCCCGTTATTGAAAGCGACGACGATTACCGTATGCGCATATCGTACGATGCGAGAAATCAACTGGCTGATCTTTATATATTAAAGCAAATACAAAATAACGAAGATGTAAACCAAACGGCAATTCAAATGGCAGGCGAACAAGTTGGCATGTATACCGACTTTGAGATGCTGTTTAATTTAACCGACGAGGAAATTATCGAAAAAATTGCATTTGCCGAAAATTACCTTAAAAACTTCGACGAAATGATGCTTAACAATGATTTTTCAAAGTACGTTGAAATTATGAAAGATGATTATGCACAGCAAATTGAAGACAACCTAAAGCGCATTGAGACGCTTGAGGAAGATTTGCTTGAAGACCCGAGCCAAGAGCAGTTTATTGCAAGGGAAATTAGTGGGCTTGAGATAAGTAACCAAAATATTACCGAGAACTATATACCCGAACTGGAGTACAGACTAGAGAATAATATAATTTACGACGACGGCAGCTGGCAAGACAACGCCCTTAGCGAAATTAGCGATATGCAGAGAAATATACTTGAGAGCACTTTGTACAAAGAAACAGAAGAGGATTTTTACGATAACGAATGGCTTGTTGAGCAGTACGGCACATATGCAAAGTACGAGCAGTCTTTAAGCGAGCAAACAGAGGAATACAGGAAAAATTTATTTGTAGCTCAAAGCAGCATGGACACAGGAAAACCCGACATGAAGTTTGTTGAGGACGGCTCAAGACAAAATGTGTATAACCACTTTGCTACTACGCTTATAATAAGTATATTTGGCGTACTTGTGGGCGGCTGGGTTATTGCAAGCGAGTTCCAAAGCGGAACTGTTCGCCTTTTAATGATACGCCCAAGGCAAAGATTAAAGGTGCTTTTCAGCAAATATTTGGCAGGAATAAAACTTGTTTACATTCTTTACTTTGCCGTTTTTATTGTTATAATAATTACACAGGGATTTTTAAACGGCTTTAGCGATTACTTCTACCCCAACTACACCGCAAGCGGCCAGGTTAATTTCTTTTTAATGTTCATAGGCCACTTCTTTGCGGTTTCCACAAGCATGATTTTTATTTATTCGCTCGGCTTTTTTATGTCGGTGCTCACAAAAAATATGGCTGTAAGTATTGTTATTCCCACAATCATCACTATGGGCTCACTTGTTGGTTTAACTTTTCTTGCATATCGTGCACCGCTTAACATTATTGCGTATACCTTTATTCCGTACATTAATATGCACGAAATTTTTGTTGGAGAATACACGGCTGTCAGCGAAATGATAGACAAAGGTGTACCTATAAGTTTAGGCCTTGGAGTTTTAATTATGCTATTATTCTCGGCGGTGTTTGTTGCAATTGCCTCGGCAGTGTTTAAAAAGCAAGATATTACAAACTAGCCCAATTTTATACGCAAACAGAAAGGTTATAAACCGATAATGAGCAATGATTTTTTAGATAAATACAAGCAAAAATCTGATAAGGACATGAGCGATATTGCACAGGTGCATGACGATGCGCAAGGCACTGCGGCAGGTAGTGAGCAAGGAAACGAAAACATCGATAAAGTGCAAAATAGCACTACATCTGTGCAAGGTGCACAAGGCAGTGCTGCACAAGGCGGCATGGTAAGTGGCGCAACAGGTAGCACTTCAACTTCCGGTGCCACAATGAACTTCGAACAAAAAAGCACGTTTAAACAACCCACTAAAAGGGCACCGTCTAAACGGCCTAAAGAAGTAAACCCGATTATAAAATACATTATTGCTGCGGCAGTTTTGCTTGTAATTGTTGTTATAATTATATTTTTTATAAGCAGGGGCAAGGCCGTACCTGCCATGGTTGGCAAAAGCATTAACGATGCACAGCTTTGGGCAAACGAAAATAAAGTTATTATTACGCAGGAGAATATTTTTAGCGACGAAATACCCGCCGGCGAAATTATATCTCAAATACCTGCCGAGGGCGAGAGTTTGAAAAGCGACGCATTTTTCCAACTTACAGTATCGTCCGGGCCCGACCTTGATATATTTGTGCCTGTACCCGATATTGATAACATGACAATGACAGAAGTTGAGCAGTGGGCGGCCGACAACCACATGACAGCCGTTAGAATTACAACGCAAGACAGTGAAACAGTGCCAAGCGGCAGTGTTATAGAGTATAGGGTTAACGACAACACCGTTTTGGGCGACGAAATTAAAAGGGACACTCCGTTTTACGTTGTGTTCTCACGCGGCAAGGGCGAGGGCGAGGCGGTAACGCTACCAAACTTTTTAACAATGAGCCTTGACGAGGCCAAAACATTTGCCGAAGAAAACGAAATTATACTGGACATTGTTGAAGTATTTAGCGATACTATTGCAAAAGGCAACATAATAAGCCAAAGCATAAAGGCAGAAGAGGTTGTTCGCACAGGTGATAGCGTTATTTTAAACGTGAGCAAGGGCGAAGAGATTATTGTGCCAAACTTTTTTGCAATGACAAAGGACGAGGCGGCACTTGAGGCATCACGCCTTGGCATAACTACGCTGGTAAGCGAAAAATACGTTATGAACTACGACGAGGGCAAATTGTCGTATCAATCTATGAGGGCAGGCACGCTTTACGAAGATGGCGACATTGTAGAGCTTGTGTACAGCAAGGGGTATAAAATAGTTGTGCAGTCGTTTGTGGGCAGTAGCGAGCCATCTGTTAGAGAGTGGGTAACGCCGCTTAACGAAGAGGGCGCAAGCATAAAAATTAATACAACGTACACCTCGTCTGACAGTGCTCCCGGCACAATACTAGCGCAAGATAAAATAGACTATACAATGAGAATTGACGATACGCTGAACATTGTTGTAAGCAGTGGTAAAGTTATTTTTATGCCCGACCTTGTAACGCCGGCATCATCGGCTTACGGCGATATTATGACAAGGGAAAAAGTTACGGATATTTGCAAAACACTAAACATAGTGCCTGTTTTTGTAGAGCAAAGCAACTCTTCAAAACAGCCCGGTGAGGTTTGGCAGCAGAGCATTGCCTCCGGTTCAGAGGTAAAAGAGGGCAGCACAGTTACTCTTCTTTATAATCCTGTAACTTCAAACATACTTGTCCCGGACTTTAAGGCTGACGTAAGCATTGACACAAAAGCAGAAGTAATGGCCAATATAGATATTAACAAAAAATTTATAATTACTTTTACCGATGTGCCTACAACAACACCCGCAGATGATGGTAAAATTAAATCACAATCTTTGGCAGCAGGCTCGTCGGTTGCGTTTGGTACAGCTATAACGCTTGAAGTATACGTTCATACACCTTAACATCAACATCGCTTACACTGTAAAGTTACCACAAAAGTGGTTTTTACTATAATTGCTACACATTGCTTTGTTTAATTAAAAACGGCACAGTACAGCAAAGCTCGCAATTTAGTTAGTGTAAAAAATAAAGTTTCAAGTAATATTTTTGCAAGCACATGTATTAATATTTGTGCTACTGCTAAAATAAAAACCTAAGGGCATGGATAAATATCCATGCCCTTTTAATTTTTTAAAATATTGTACTGCTATATAAAACAAATTTTTTATATGTGATATTTTTGCAAAATTTATTATTTTTGTTGACATTATTTTATTAATGATATATAATAAACGCATTAAAAATATTTGATATGATTTATTTGAAATAATTCAATTTTTAGTTAAAAACGAACGGAGATTACTATGGCAAAAAATAAACTAGCAAAAATATTAGTGCCTGTTTTAATGGTGGCTGTTGTTGCTTCTATTTTTATTTGGCAAACATTTTTTAACACTAATACTATGCAACAGCACAGCGAAACACAGCAAAACACAGCAGTAAACCCCGATTTTGAACTAGTTGCAAGCGAAATAAACCTCGACGCCTTAAAGCAACACGGTTTACCTATAATTATAGATTTTGGTGCTGACGAGTGTGTTCCTTGTGTTGAAATGGCACCTGTTCTTGTAAGCGTAAACGAGCAAATGCAAGAAAAAGCCATAGTGAAATTTGTTGATGTGTGGAAAAATCCCGAAGCATCTAGCGGCTTTCCTGTTCAAGTTATACCTACACAAGTTTTTGTTAATGCCGATGGCACACCCTACACTCCCAGCGACAATTTAGGCATCGAGTTTGTTACGTATTCCAACATGCAAACGGGTGAGCATATATATACCGTACACCAGGGCGGGCTTACCGAAGAGCAAATGAACACTATTTTGCAAGATATGGGAGCTGTTTAGTATGGATGCAATACTTGAACATATATCGCAAATTATAGTAAACGCTACTTGGCTTGCACCTATTTTAGCGCTGCTTGCCGGCGTTTTAACATCATTTACACCGTGTGCACTGTCAAGTGTTCCGCTAATTGTGGGCTATGTTGGTGGCACACGCGAGCATACTACTAAAAGGGCACTGCTATTGTCGCTTACTTTTGCTGCTGGCTCGGCAATTACTTTTACAGCTCTCGGCGTTTTTGCAAGCATGGCCGGCAGTTTAATTGGCACGTCAAGCACAATTTGGTACCTTTTTTTAGGCATACTTATGATGCTAATGGCTTTGCAAACGTTTGACCTTTACGAAATTATACCCTCGAGTTATTTAACTGCAAAAAATACAAAAAAAGGCTATCTTGGCGCAGTAATTGCCGGTATTTTGGCCGGTGTTTTCTCTTCTCCTTGTTCAACTCCTGTATTAATTGCACTGCTAGCCGTTGTTGCCGGCGCAAACAACCTTGCTTTTGGCATAGTTTTATTGCTTTTATACTCTATTGGCCACGGCATACTGGCAGTTGTTTGCGGCACTAGCGTAGGTTTTGTTCAAAAACTTTCTCAAAGCGCAAAGTACGCAAAGTTAAGCAAAGGTTTAAAAATTATTATGGGTACACTTATGTGCTTTATTGGTTTTTACATGTTTTATTTGGCGTTTTAATTTACAATTAACTTACTTAAATCGGTTATTAAATTTAGCTAAAGCACAAAGCCACCTCAAAATTATGAGGTGGCTTTTACTTTAACTGGTTTTTGTTTTGCCAAAAATTCATCAATTAGATATATGCAAATAGTTTATTTTTGTTTGTATATTCGTTTAGTGTATAAATTACTTAGACAAACTTAATACAACACCTTTATCGCCCTCAATTCTAACAGTTGTTCCGCTTGTTAAAATTTCGGTTGCATTTTGTGCGCCTATAAGCACAGGTATATCCAGCGCAAGGCCTGCAATTGCCGCATGCGAAGTTACACCGCCTGCCTCCGTTACAATGCCCGATGCCTTTCGCAAAATTGGCATAATAGCGTTAGATGTACTTTTAATAACAAGAATATCGCCATCGATAAAATTAAGCTTTGCCTCTTCTTCGCTTTGGCAAACGCAAAGGCGGCCGCTAACACTGCCCTTGTTTATTGTTATGCCCTCTACCAAAATATCGCCCACAAGGTGCACCTTTAGCATATTTGTTGTGCCCGACACACCAAGCGGTATGCCTGCTGTAATAACGGCTATGTCGCCCGTATTAACGTATCCCGCTTTTTCGGCTACATCCACAACATTTTTAAACAAACCGTCGGTGTTTGTCATCTCGTTCATTAATAGTGGTATTACACCCCACGATAAGTTCATTTGGCGCATAACTTTTTCATCCATACATCCGCAAATAATTGTGCAAGCCGGCCTGTACTTTGATATTAATTTTGCCGTTTGCCCTGTTTTTGATGCCGTTAGTATTGCAACTGCGCCAAGGTCGTGCGCTGTGGTGCATGTAGCGTGAGATATTGCCGATGTAACATCGTTTTCACCATCAAAAGTGCGCGATTGAAACCTGCTTGCATAATTTATGTTCTTTTCGGTGTACGTTGCAATAGTACACATTGTTTTAACTGCCTCTATGGGATAATCGCCAGCTGCTGTTTCTCCGCTAAGCATAATTGCACTTGTACCGTCGTATATAGCGTTTGCAACGTCGGTTGTTTCGGCCCTTGTAGGCCTTGGGTTTTTAATCATACTCTCTAGCATTTGCGTTGCTGTAACAACGTTTTTACCTGCTGTATATGCTTTTTTAATAAGTTCTTTTTGTATTTTAGGTATTTCTTCAAAGTTAATTTCAACGCCCATGTCGCCCCTTGCAATCATTATTGCGTCCGACACTCGTATTATTTCATCAATATTTTCTACACCCTGTGCATTTTCTATTTTCGATACTATTTTCATATTTTCGCAGCCAAATTCCTCAAGGGCATGCCTAATTTGGGCAACGTCCTCTTTCGTTCGCACAAACGATGCAGCAATAAAATCGAAGTCCTCTTCAATTGCAAACTTTAAATCAAGCATATCGGCGGCACTAACGTAAGGCATGCTTAAATCGCACCCCGGCACGTTTATGCCTTTGTTGTTACTTACCTTACCGCCGTTTTCAACCGTGCAAACAATGTTGCCATCTATTACATCTTGTACCGAAAGTGCAATAAGGCCGTCGTCTATTAAAATCATTGTGCCTTTGCTAACGTCGTTTGCAAGGGCCGCAAACGTTATGGCACAACCTGTACTGTCGCCCTCTCTATCATCGTTATAAAGCACAAAAATTTGCCCTTTTTCAAGCATAGCACTTTTGTTTTTAAACGTTTTTAGCCTTATTTCCGGGCCCTTGGTGTCCATTAACAGCGCAACCGATTTATTAAGCTCTTTCCTCACTTTTTTTACCATATCGGCGCGCATTCTTTGGTCTTCGTGTTTCCCGTGCGACATATTAATTCTCGCAACGTCCATTCCGCCCAAAATAAGTTCTTTTACAATTTTTTCATCGTCGGTAGCAGGGCCAAGCGTACATATAATTTTTGTTTTGCGAACATGTGACTTTTTAATCATATTCGTGCTCCGTTCTGTCGCTTTAATAAAACGAGCTCATCGGCAAAATAACCCCCAAAAGCGGCTTATAAAGGTTTTTTGCCTTTAAAATTTGCCTAAATACGTGGGCTTAGTAAAATTTACACAATAAAATATCCTCTGCAAAAAATAATGTGGCATAAATAAATGTGTTACTTACATTATATACAATTTATTTGTATTTGAAAAGATGTGTTTTAAAATAGCTGTTAAATTTTACATATTTTGTAATAAAATATATGTTTTTTTATTTATTTGCATGTGATATAATGTTATAGGTTTTACAGAATTTATGAGGTTTTTATATGCAACAAGTTTTAGCAAAAGAAAATAAGAAAAGATATTTACTATTACCGCGCAGCAACTTTATAAAAAACATACAAAATATTTTATTAAATATATTGTATTGCTTGTTTATTCCCATGCTTAGCATTGTTACATGTGAGTGGATATCTCGCGGTACACTGGGCCCACAGGGGAAAGATCTTCACTTTTTTATGGCATTGAAGTACAATTTTTTAAGTTTTTTGGCCGCATATTTGTTGTTGGTTTTTATACATTTGTTTTTTTTATTTTTAACTAAGCGCCAATTGGTCAGCACTTTAATTGTTGCTCTAATTCCAAACAGCCTTGGCATTGCAACTTTTTTTAAGCTAAGCATGAGAAACGAACCGCTACTGCCGTGGGATTTGCTGCAAATAGGCACATTTGCAGGTATAATGGGCGAAGTAACGCTTGAAATTCAGCCAAATATGATAATAACAGTTATTATATTTGCAGTGCTTAGCTTTATAGGGTATCATATTAAACTTCCAAAATTGTTGCTAAAGCGTTCGAATAAAATTAAAAGGTATATTTTGTCGGCAATTAGCCTAATTTTGGCTTTTGCCATACTTATAGGCGTGTTTTTAAACCCCGGTGCAACACAGGCTATTGGAATAGAGTACGACATGTGGATGCAAGATAGGTTTTATAGATATAACGGAGCACTTTCGGGGTTTTTAACAAATTTACAAATGCTTAATATTGAAAAACCCCAGGGGTACTCGCAAAATACCATTAATAGTATAATAGGCCAAACACAAAACGAAGATTCACCTTTTTTATTTGGTGAAACAGTGGCTGCAGGTGCAAACCTTGGGCAGCAAAACCCCGATGTTATTTTTATAATGTCGGAGGGATTTTGGGATATGCAGCAGCTTGAGGGAATAAGTTACGACAGAGTGCTTACACCCAATTTAAATAGGCTTTCCAGCGAGGGCGCAAGCGGCCTTGTGTACACGCCTAGTTTTGGAGGCGGCACGTGCGATGTTGAGTTCGAGGCGCTTACCGGAATGTCGATGGACTTTTTGCCAGCCGGCAGCAAGGCGTTTCAGCAATATATTAACGACAATACGTTCTCTTTGCCGTGGTGGCTGAAACAATACGGCTACGACACGCTTGCAATACACGGATATGGGCGCAGGTTTTGGAACAGAGATGTTGTGTACCCTCGCCTTGGAATAGACACTTATATTGCCGAGGAAGATATGCAAAACGCCGAGCGCAGACGTGGATTTATTAGCGACATGGCAATTACCGATAGAATAATTGAAGAGCTTGAAAACCGCTCCTCTGAAGACAGCTCGGTATTTATACACGCCGTTACAATGCAAAACCATACAACCTATTCTCCTAGCAGGTACCCTAGCGAAGACCTTGTGCAAATTACCGATAACTCGGCAGGCCTTAGCGCCGATATAATTGCTGAAATGCAAGAGTGCGCCACGGGGATGTACGAGGCAGACGCTGCACTTGGCCGCCTAACCGATTACTTGCTTACAGTAGATAAGCCGACAATAGTTGTGTTTTGGGGCGACCATTTAAACCCTATGTCAAACGGATATGGCATATACGAGGACACAGGTTTTATACAGCCAGGTGATACTCAAAGCCCCGATTTGTACAAAACACCCCTCCTTATTTGGAGCAATACCCTGAGCGAACCTGTCGATTTAGGTGTAATAAGCACATATTACATAGCGCCCGTTATGATGGAACTTTACGGCTTCGAGATGCCCGATTACTTTGAGTATTTATCATCTCAATTGCACAGTTACACTGCAACAAGCAAAGGTACAATGCACTTTGCCGATGGCACAAGCACAAGGCAAATTGATGAAAATCAACAGCAATTGATGTATAATCATTCTGTTTTGCAGTACGATTTGCTTTTTGGAGAGGAGCATTTAATTAGCGATTTAGGTTTGTTTTATTAATTTGTAATATAAAAACACCCGACAGATTAAAACTGTCGGGTGTTTTAGTGTAGCTTTATTTAATTAGAACATTTTATTAAAATGTGTTTAAAAATATGCATATAATACATGAATTTTTAAATTCTTCAATTTTTTTCCACGTTTCAATTTACGCTATGTTTAAATATTACGATATATCAATATCATCATCTTTCAGCGCTATATTCAAGTTTGCATCGGCTGTATCGTCTATTATTTTTTGTGCAATTTTGTCTTCTATTTGCGTTCTTATAACTCTACGCAAATCTCTTGCTCCAAACTTGCCGCCGGATGCCTTTTTGCACAGCCACGAAAGCACATCTTGCTGCCATGCAAGGCTTATTCCCTTTGCCGCCAGTGGCTCTTTATATTCTTCAAGCATAAGTTCGGCTATGCGCTCCAGTTGTTCGTCTTTTAAGTTGTCAAACACAATAACCTCATCTACCCTGCTTAAAAATTCGGGGCGCAAAAAGTCTTTAAGTGCTTTCATTGCTTTGTTTTTGCTCATCTCGTTTTCGCTTTTATTAAAGCCGGTTTCGCCCACCTTATCGGCCGATCCCGCATTGCTTGTCATTGCTATAACGGTATTTTCAAAATTAACCGTTCTTCCCTGGGCATCGTTAATTTTGCCCTCATCAAGAATTTGCAACAACAGATTCATAACGTCGGGATGTGCTTTTTCTATTTCGTCAAGCAAAATAACGCTGTACGGTTTTCTTCGTACTTTTTCGGTTAGCTGGCCTGCCTCATCGTATCCTACATATCCCGGTGGCGAACCTATAAGCCGAGATACCGCATGTTTTTCCATAAACTCGCTCATATCAAGGCGAATTAGTGGGTCTACCGTATCGAAAAGTTGTTTTGACAACTGTTTTACAAGCTCGGTTTTGCCAACACCCGTAGGGCCCACAAAAATAAAGCTTGCCGGGCGTTTTCGTGCCGAAATATCGGCCCTAGAGCGCTTAATTGCATTTGCAACAAGGCGCACTGCCTCGTTTTGGCCTATTATTACCTTATTTAAATTTTCTTCAAGGGTAAGCAGTTTTGTGTGTTCGCTCTCTTTAATTTTTGCCGCGGGTATCCCTGTCCAAAGTTCAATTACTTTCGATACATCTTCCATTGTAACTTGTATATCTTTAACCGAGTCCTCAAGCTGTGGCAAATCCTCTTCAAGCCTTAAAATCTCACTGCGTACTTTTGCAAGCGCCTCAAAGTCGGTATCGTCGCTGTCTTGCTCAAGCTCTTCTTCCTCTTTTTTAAGCTTATCAAGTTTTTTGGCCGCCTGTACATAGTCTGTTATTTGCGTATGGCGCAAGCTACAACACGCACATGCCTCGTCAAGTAAATCAATAGCTTTGTCGGGCAAAAACCTGTCGGTAATATATCTTTCCGACAATGTAACGGTAGTGCGCACAATATTATCACTTACTTTAACGTAGTGGTGCTGTTCGTAGTACTGTTTAATACCGCTTATTACCTCTATTGTGTCGGCTATGCTCGGTTCTTCAACCTTAACTGGTTGAAATCTTCGCTCAAGTGCTTGGTCTTTTTCTATGTGCTTTCTGTACTCGGCAAACGTTGTTGCGCCTATAACTTGTATTTCGCCCCTACTTAGCGCAGGCTTTAATATATTGGCGGCGTTCATACTTCCCTCGCTGTCACCGGCACCTGTAAGGTTATGCACTTCGTCTATAAATAATATAACGTTGCCTGCGGCTTTAACCTCGGCTATAAGCCCTTTTACCCTGCTTTCAAACTGGCCTCTAAACTGTGTGCCCGCCACAAGGCTTGTAAGGTCAAGCAAATATATTTCTTTATCTCTAAGGCCTGCCGGCACTGTGTTGTTTGCAATGTGAATAGCTATTCCCTCGGCAATTGCCGTTTTGCCAACGCCAGCTTCGCCTATTAGGCAAGGGTTGTTTTTTTGGCGCCTGCTTAAAATTTGTATTGTTCTGTATATTTCTTTATCTCGACCAATTATATTGTCAAGTTTTCCCTCTTGCGCCTTTTTTGTAAGGTTCTCACAGTAGTTGTCTAAAAATTTTCTTGCCG
>CAYJLZ010000003.1:0-57731 GCA_964371265.1 uncultured Bacteroides sp.
CGGCGGTGTATCGTTGCGCACGTTTAATCGCAACTTCGAGGGACGCAGCGGTACGGCCGACGGGCAAATATACCTTGTAAGCCCACAAACAGCCGCGGCAAGCGCACTAACCGGATATATTACCGACCCAAGTGATTTTGACAAAATTGAGCATATTGAAATGCCGAAAAAGTTTGCAATTAACGATAATATGATAGATATGCCCGCAAATGAAAGCGAATACGAGAGCGTACAAATTTTGCGTGGGCCAAATATTAAGCCGCTACCAATTGCAACACTGCCTGAAAACGAAATGAAAATAAAGTGTGCACTTAAAGTGGGCGATAACATTACAACCGACCATATTATGCCCGCAGGCAACAAAATTTTACCGTACAGAAGCAACATACCTTACTTATCACAGTACTGCTTTGAGGTTTGCGACAAAGAGTTTGCACAGCGTGCAAAGCAACTGGAATCAGGCTTTATAGTTGGCGGTGCAAACTATGGCCAGGGCAGCAGCAGAGAACATGCAGCACTTGTGCCGCTGTATTTGGGCATACGTGCCGTTATTGTAAAAAGCTTTGCTCGCATACATAAGGCAAACCTAGTAAATGCAGGCATTGTGCCGTTAGAATTTAAAAACGAAGACGATTACAACAGCATAGATTTGCTTGATGAAATTGTTATTGAAAACTTACTAGACGGCTTGCAAAGCGGTGAACTTATACTTAAAAATAAAACAAAAAACACACAAATAAGCTTGCTTTGCAACATTACACAAAGACAGTGCGAAATAATTAAATTCGGCGGATTGTTAAACTATACAAAACAGCACAGCACAACTTAAACAGTGCGTTTTGTGGCACACTTAAAACATCTAAATATATAATATGAACAGTATGCTATATTAAATAATTTAAATATTTGCAAATAAAGGCAGCACAACAAAAAACTACATTTTGCAAATATACTTTAACAGTATAGTACGTAACAACGATAGGAGAAGAAAATGGAAAGTATAAAAAGTGCACAAGAAAAATTTGAACAGCTTATAAAACAACAGCAAAAACGAGTTAAAGAAATGAAACAGCAAGAGGACTTTATAGATTATGCACAGCTTGATAAAATTATAATTGGCATATGCCCGGGCGATGGAATTGGAGATTCTATTACAAAAGAGGCACAAAGAGTGCTGGAATTTTTACTTAAAGGCGAAGTTGAAAGCGGTAAAGTAGAGTTTAAACAAATTGACGGCTTAACAATTGAAAACCGTGTTGCATGCATGAAAGCCATACCCGACGATGTTCTTAGCGAGCTTAAAAAGTGTAATGTAATATTAAAAGGGCCAACAACAACACCAAGGGCAGGAGACGAATGGCCAAATATAGAGAGCGCAAACGTAGCAATGCGAAAAGAACTTGATTTGTTTGCAAATGTTAGGCCTGTAAAAGTGGCAGACCAAGGTATAGATTGGACATTTTTTAGGGAGAACACAGAGGGCGCATATACACTTGGCAGCTGTGGATTTGAGGTTGAAGATGGCATTAGCATAGACTTTACAGTTACAACAACAGAGGGAACAAATAGAATTGCAAAGCTTGCGTACGATTTTGCAGCAAAAAACGGAAAAAATAAAGTAAGCATTGTAACAAAAGCAAACGTTGTAAAACAAACCGACGGAAAATTTTTGCGTTTGTGCCAAGAAGAAGGTAAAAAACACCCAAATATTACAACAGACGACTGGTATATAGATATATTGACAGCAAAACTTATAGATGAAAAGCGCAGGCGTGATTTTCAGGTATTTATATTGCCAAACCTGTACGGAGACATAATTACAGACGAGGCGGCTGAGTTTCAGGGCGGCGTAGGCACAGCAGGTAGCGGAAACATAGGCAAAAGATACGCTATGTTTGAGGCAATACACGGCTCGGCGCCGCGCATGGTGCAAGAGGGGCGTGCAAAGTATGCCGACCCTTGCAGTATGCTAAGGGCTGCAGCAATGTTGCTGGCACACATAGGCTTTGTAGATAAATCGAACAAACTAGTGCAGGCGCTTGACACATGTATGTTTGCCGAAAAGGCACTTACCATAACAGGGCGAGATACAGGCTGTACGTGTAGCGAGTTTGGCGATTATGTAATGAGCAAAATTGAAGTATAATTTTAATAAACGTATGTAGTACCGGTAGTGTTTGCCAGTTGTGCAAGCATTACCGGGCAAAAATAAAGCATAGAAAGGCCGATAAGAATGAATGAACACAGTAAGGTATCTTTGCCCGTAATTCACAGATTGCCCAGATATTACAGACACATACTGGAGCTTAAAAACAAAGGCGTTAAAAAAATTTCATCTAGCGAACTTGCTGCAATTATGGGCTCGACTGCCTCGCAAGTTAGACAGGACTTTAACTGCTTTGGCGGGTTTGGCCAGCAGGGTATAGGTTACAATGTGCAGTTTTTGCACGATGAAATAGCGAGCTTGCTTTTTAGTGAAAAAAAGCTGGGCACAATATTAATTGGAACAGGTAGGCTTGGTAGGTTAATTTCGTCTTATCTTACAGGTGAGGCGCGTGGGTATCACTTATTGGCATCTTTTGATAAGAATAAAGAAGAAGTAGGCAAAACGCTGTGCGGTGCACCTGTTTTGGACGTAGAGGATTTGATGAGCTTTTGCCAAAACCATAAACCCGACATTGCAGCACTTTGTTTGCCTAAATCGGGCGCTATACAACTTGCGCCAACGCTTGTATCGCTTGGCATAAAAGGATTTTGGAACTTTAGCCACTACGATTTAACTGTGGAGTATGAGGACGTTATAGTGGAGAATGTTCATTTAAGCGATAGTTTGGCTAGCCTTGCGTACAGGGTTAGAAATAAAGGCGAATAAATACTGTTATGTTAAAGGAATGTTGAAATGGCTAAATTATATTACAGGTACGGTGCAATGAACAGCGGTAAAAGCACCGCACTTATGCAAGTAGCGCACAATTACGAAGAGCGTGGAATGAGGGTGCTTATAATAAAACCGTCGGTAGACACAAAGGGCGGAGAGAGTATTGTATCGCGCCTTGGTGTAGAGCGCAAAGTAGATGTTGCTGTTGGAGCAACTGCAAATATATACGAAATTGTACAAGAAAATATAAAAGCAAACAAAGAACTTGCCTGTGTTTTAACAGATGAAAGCCAGTTTTTTACACCCGAGCAAGCACAACAGCTGTTTATGCTTACCGTAAACTTAAACTTGCCTGTAATTTGCTATGGACTGCGCACCGATTTTTCGCTAAAAGGCTTTCCGGGTTCTACACGCCTATTAGAGCTTGCACACAACGTTGAAGAGATGAAAACAATATGTAAGTGTGGGCGAAAGGCTATGTGCAACGGAAGGAAAATTAACGGCAAGTATGTATTTGAGGGCTCTCAAGTTGCAATAGATATGCAAGGAGATGTAAAGTACGAGTCCTTGTGTCCGGCATGTTATTTTAAAGAACGCGATAATTTTTTCAGCACAAAACAAAAGAACATTTAAATTTAGCAACCGGTAGCACCTTTGCAAATTTAAAAAAGGCACGGTGCCTGTAAAAGTAGCCTAAACAATACGTAGGCCCGATAAAACAATTGGTGCACTGCTAAATACAAATAAGGCTTGTAATATTGACAACAAATATAAAAATATTGTATAATTTTACGGTAGGCAAACTTAGTTGTCTTAAATTTGTGCTGTTATAGCTCAGTCGGCAGAGCACTTCCTTGGTAAGGAAGAGGTCGTGCGTTCGAATCGCATTAACAGCTCCATTTTAGAGAATGGGGATGTTGCGTTATATGCGTAACATCCCCGTTATTATAGCTTTGTTGCTAAAAAATACCGGAAATTTAATAATATGTGCAAAATAAATTGTGGTGGAAAAAATGTTAAAAAAAATACTTGTAATACCGGCACACAACGAGCAAGATAGCATTGTAAACACAATAACAGATATTAAAAAGCATTGCCCCGACTGGGACTATGTTATTATTAACGATGGTTCTCACGATGATACGCTTAAAGTTTGCAAACAAAACGAATTTAACGTAATCAACCTTGCATCTAATTTGGGGCTTGCCGGTGCTTTTCAAACGGGAATGCTTTATGCAAGCGAAAATAATTACGACTACGCTATGCAATTTGATGCGGACGGCCAGCATTTGGCAAAGTATGTGCATGTGCTGGAAAAGTTGGCAATTGAAAGCGGAGTGGACATAGTTTCGGGATCGCGTTTTGTAAGCGAAAAAAAGCCGTTTTCGCCCAGGATGTTTGGCAGTAGGCTTATTACGGCAATAATATATATAACAACAGGCAAACTTTTAACCGACCCCACAAGCGGTATGCGTATTTTTAATAAAAAAGTAATTAATTTACTTGCAAAAAGCGTTAATTGCCACCCCGAGCCCGATACTCTTGCACACCTGTTAAGGCAAAAGTATAAAATTGCCGAGTGCCAAGTGGAAATGGCCGAGCGTGTTGCGGGGCAAAGCTATTTAAATTTGTTTAGTGGGCTTAAGTACACATTAAACACTGTTGTGTCAATAGTTTTAATTCAGTGGTTTCGAAAGGGTGACGGATAATGGGTTTGCTTTTTAGGGCTATGCTAATACTTGGCAGTATAATTACATGCGGCTTTATACTATTTAAAGTAAGAAGATCGAAAGTGCAAATAGAGGACAGCATATTTTGGATTTTTTTATCGGCAATTGTGTTTTTGCTTAGTTTATTCCCTCAAATAGCGTTTTTTGTTTCGGACATATTGCTTATAGAGTCGCCGGTAAACTTTATATACCTTGTAATTATATTTATTTTAATTGTACATCAGTTTTACATGACTATGAGAATATCGCAGTTGAACAACAGAATTAAAGAAGTTGTGCAAAGAAAGGCTATAGACGATTATAATAATGAGCAAAAAACAAAAAGGCCGTAATTTAAACTATAAATATAAAAAAGCTTAAGGGCGATGTTTCGCCTTTAAGCTTTATTTTTTTTGTTTATAATTAAACTAGCTAGTATATCTGTAAAAGTAAGTAAAAAAAGCGGTAAAATTAAAATAATAAACAGCATGCTGGTGTTAATTGGAACTAAATCGAAAAACGTGGCTCTGTTTAAAATAATGTCGCCAAATTCAATAGTAACGTCGGAGTGGACTCCGCAATCAAACCTAATTTTTTTAGTGCCAAGCGGTAAATTAAACGTATAATAACCGTCTTTATACTGTGCATACAACATTTTATTTGAAGAAAAATCATCATTTGCATTTTGTGCATAAAACAGGTTTACTTCTCCTGGTAGTTGAGAGTACCGAGCGTTAATATGCAAGCTTTTTATGTTTTTAGCATCGTTTAAAATTAGTTGAGAGTCGTTTGTTGTAGTAATTATAGTGTTTTCGTTTACCACTTCAATTCCAATATGATCAAAACTGTTTATGTTTAAATTTAGCGTAGAGTAATAATTTGTAGAGAACAGTAATAAATTTACGGCACCTATTGCCAAAGCACAAAACAAAACAATTATACTAACTGCGGCATAACATATAACAATGCATTTAAGCGTATGGCTTTTTATATAAGTGTCAATTTTTAGCAAAAAGGTGCATGTTGTGTTTTTGTGCTCTTTCAAAAATGCACCTCCTCAAAATAAACCGTTTCGCCTTGTACTACCTTATACATTGTGTTAATTTTAAGCTCGCTTTTAAAGTGTTCGCTGTAAGATAACTTAAATTCTTCCTCAATATATGATATAAATACATAATCGAAATTTTCGGCAATAATTTGCAAAAATTCATCATCTGTTGCAACAATATAGTAGCTTTCGTTCTCAGGTGTTAAGTATTTTTCTTCAATAAAAGATTTTGAAAAATCAAACCCGGTGTGGTTAGTATCCACGTTAACATATGCGGGAAGCAGATAGTACCTGTCAAGCATATAAGTGTAATCGTTGTACCTTTCACTAACTAAAAAAACTTTTGGCGATGTGCTTAAAACATTGTTATAAGGTGCAATTTCATGCTTTTGCTGTATGGCTTGCATATAGTGGTTTTGTGGGCTGGCAACAAAAATTTTGTTTGTACCCATAAAAAATAAACAAGCAGTTAAAAAAGCCGAAAACGCTGTAATAATAAATATTTTTTTGCGTTTTATTAAAATGCTTGCAAGCATAGCAATAGTTAAATACAACCAAATCCAGTAATAGGTAGACATATATCGCGAGTATTCAACCATGCCATCTGAAAACTGTGCTATAAAATAGCTAATTGCAAGTGCATATAATAAACCGCTTATAATTATGCCCAAAAGACATATAGTAAGAGCTAGCCTTTGGCTTTTTTTGCTAAAAACAATGCAAACCACGCCCAATATAATTAAAATAAGTACTAATAAAAAGTCGTATATAAAAAAAGTGGTTTTTGTATTTGTAAATTGCAACGCCATGTCGTTAATAACTTCGGCTTGGCGATTGCTGCGAAGAGAGGGAGATATAATGCTTTGTACAAAAGTTGCACTTTGCTCGGGCAAGGGCTGCTCGGGCAAGGCTTGCTGCTGGGGTGCTTGATGCTCCAGCATACCGTTTATTAATGTAACACTACTGCTGGGGGGCTGATAAAAATGTATTTTAGAAGATATGCTGTTGTACCCTATGTAAAGTGTAAAAAGAAATACTCCACCTAAAATAAGGGGTAAAAAGCGAAAAATAACCCGTGAACCGTTTTGGTTTTGTGCAAAAATTTGAAAGCATGCAATAATGCAAAGAGAAAGCAAAGCAAAAACAATGCCTACATTTTTTGTTAAACAACAAAGAAATGCCGGCACAAAATATGCGTATTTTAAAGCACTGTCTTTAACTAAAAAATACAGCAAAACACAGCCAACCGCATAAATTGCTATTAAAAAATCTACCATAGCGGTTGCGTAAGCATACGATTGATTTGAAAAATCGGGCCATGTTGGGTGAGTTGTTTGAAAAAAAACGCAAACAGTACAAAGAAAAAATACACTGATAGCACCAATGCCGCTTTTATATTTGCAAATAATAATTTCGCTTAAAAGTGCAAAAACCGCAAGCATTACAACGGCGTATGCATAGTAGTGCACATAATCGTTAAATGTATTGTTAAACGCCGAAAATATAAATACAAGAGTACTGCTGCCGGTTGGTAAATTTGAAAAGCTGTTTAATCCGAAATTTTGCACAAACGGTAAAAAATGAGTGGTGTGTGCCTGTTTTGCAGCCGTACCCCAAAACGAGTATTCATCCCAGTAATGGAATAAAGGGTTTTGATAAGCGTAAATGGCAAGAAAAATAAATGTACTTATTAATAAAAGAACATAAGGAACCGTAAAAAACTTACTTACCGCAGAGAAGTTTTTGCTTTTAAAATCTATTACAATTTGCACGCAGCCAAATAAAATGCAAAGCGCATAAAAAAGCAACATGCCCGCAAACAACAAGTTAAAAGCACCAAGCACCCATACAAAGCCTGCGCCAAAACACAGCACTATAAAAAAACATGCCACCGGTGGGGCATTAAATCTTCGATGCAGAAAGTAACCTGCAATACTTATTAAAATTATTGGTATATAATAAACCATATGCAATTCCTATTCATAAAAATTGTAAGTATAATTATACTCAAACAGTGCATATGTGTCAACGAATTAATACACACTTATTTAAATTAATTGTATTTTGCATAATAGTACAGGCAATAAAAATATTAATTAGTAAAAAAATACTTTGTTTGAAGAATTTTGAGTAATAAATCGTTACATTTACATGGAATATAAAACAATTATACATAAAAGTGCATACTTAATACATAAAAAAGCATATATATTGCACTAATTTTTAGTTAAAACAAAAGTAATGTGCAGATTTGATTGATATTTATGTGTAAAATGTGTTAAAATATTAAAAGTTAAGTTGAAATAAATTAATTTTAACGTAATACAATAGTTTTTTAATGTTTAATTAATATATCCATACAACTACACAGGCAATTTTTTTAAGGAGATGATTTATTGAACATACTTATAACAACCGATACATATTACCCAATGGTAAACGGGGTTGTCACTTCTATATCTAATTTAAAGGGTGAGCTTACAAAGCTTGGCCACGATGTTAAAATTCTTACTCTTACAGATGCTTCCTCGTCGTATGAGGCGGACGGCGTAACTTATTTAAGCTCGCTAAATGCCGACCTTATATACCCGGGCGCAAAAGTTTTTAAAAATTATTTTTCACGTCATATAGAAGAACTTATAAAGTGGAAACCCGATGTTATACACTCTCAAACGGAGTTTTCGACTTTTGTGTTTGCAAAAAAAATAGCTAAAAGAACTAATTCGCCGCTTGTACACACCTACCACACAATGTACGAGGACTATACCCATTACTTTATTAAAAGTCGACGTGTGGGGAAAATGGCCGTTTCGAAGTTGTGCAAGTTGTTTTTAGACAAGAGCAATTACATTATAGCGCCACCGCAAAAAACAAAAGATGTGCTATTAAAATATAATTTAGATTGCAACATTGAGGTAATACCCACGGGTATTAATTTAAGTAGGTTTAAAAGCATACCGTCTGACAGCCGCATTGAACAGCTGAAAAACAGGCATAATATTAAAAGCGATAAACTGAATATGATTTTTATAGGGCGAATTGGCAAAGAGAAAAACATTGATCAAATAATAAAACTTATGCCAAAACTAGAGAAGTATAATGTTAATTTTATTATAGTTGGCGATGGCCCCGCAGCAGAAAACCTTAAAAAATGCGCAATAGAGAACAATGTTCAAGAGCATATAATTTTTACAGGCATGGTTGCCCAAAAAGACGTTGCCGATTATTACAGGCTTGGCGATGTATTTGTAAGCGCATCTACAAGCGAAACGCAGGGCCTTACCTATATAGAGGCGGCGGCCTGTGGTTTGCCTATGCTTTGCAAAAAAGACGATTGCTTAAAAGGCATAATAATTGAAGGTGAAAACGGCTGGCAATTTGCAAGTGACGAAGAGTTTGTTGATAAACTTAAAGTGCTTGCAAGCAGTGAGGAAACAAGGAAAAAAATGGCGCAAAAGTCGCTTAATATAGCAAACGGTAATTTTTCAAGCGAAACGTTTGCACAAAGGGCGCAAAATTTGTACTATAAGGCAATAAGTCAAAAATCTCATATGAGGTATGGCGAATACTTGCAAAATAAAGAGGCATAACAACAAAACACAAAAAACACCTTGCTGTTTGCAAGGTGTTTTTTTTAATAAAAATATTAAATAAAACTTTTAAATTATATTTGCCTATTTAGTTGGGTTCACAATATTACGCCAATCCAAATCGCCTCTGTCCAATCCGTGAATTAAAACTTCGGCAGTAGCTATATTTGTAGCCATAGGTATGTTGTGTACATCGCAAAGTCTTAAAAGGTTTAAATCGTTTGGCTCGCGAGGCTTAACCGTAATAGGGTCTCTAAAAAACAGCAACAGGTCAATTTCGTTGCAGGCAATGCACGCCGAAATTTGCTGGCCACCCCCGTGTGTGCCCGACATAAAGCGCTGTATGGTAAGGCCTGTTGCCTCGGCAATAAGCTTGCCCGTAGTGCCTGTTGCAACAAGCGAGTGCTGTGCCAGTATGCGGCAATACGCAATACAAAACTGCACCATAAGCTCTTTCTTCGAATCGTGTGCAATTAAAGCAATTTTCATAAATTTTCCCCTCTCTAAAAAAAACCGGTTACTTGTAAATAAGCTCGGCATGTACCCCGCAAATACGAGCTGCAACAGCCCTAAACGCACTGGCAATTGCGCTGCTCTCAAGCAGTGCTTTACCTGTACATGCTGTGTTTAAAATATCACTGCTTTCGGGTATAACGCCCAACAACGGTACGCCTACTGTATCTATGCATTCATCTAAATCGTATATATTGCCGCTATGCATGTTTTGTGTTACCTTGTTTATTAAAAGCTTTGTGGTTATGTGGCTGTACTCGCACAAAGTATCGGCAATTAACTGGTTTGCCCTTAGCGCTACCGAATTAGGATTGGTAACAATAACCGCCGCATTTGATACAGCACATGCGCACCTAAACGGCAAGCTATAACCCGAGGCAACATCAAGTATAATAATATTATAGCTGTTTTTTACTTCGTTTAACATATTATAAAAAATTTGTGGGTTAATATTAACATTGCCTCTTGCAGAGCAAATTACACTAAGCAAATTACTGTGTGGACTTTGGCAAACAGCCTTTTCAATATTACACTGTTGTGTAAAAATATCGCCCAAATCATAAACTACATTTCCGTAAATTCCCGTTGCGCAGTCAATGCTACCGGGTCCGCTTGAAAACTCGATAACAAGTGTTTTAAGCCCTCTATTTGCAAGAGCGCTTGCTATTAGCGCCGAACAAACACTTGTGCCGCTGCCACCTTTTGCCGAGCAAAGCGTTAAAATATAAGCCCCGTTTGTATGCATTTTGCACACCTCAAATTAAAAAATGTTCGATATAATGTTTATTATAACATAAATTGCTTTTTTGCACAACTTGTAATTGTGTTTAAAAATTAACGTGGTTTTTAATGCAAAGTGTCATTGTTTTGTAACTATTATAGTGTGCATACAAAAATGTTTAAATATAAAAACAACCCTTACGGATTGTTAATATACTGTATAATTTCTTTTGCAACACCCTCGCAAGGAACTTGTTTTTTCACTGCGCCAATGTCGTAGGCAACTTTTGGCATACCGTAAACAATACTTGTTGCCTCGTCTTGACCAATTGTGAAAAAGCCCTTTTTCCTCATATCCAAAAGGCCGTTTGCACCGTCGGCACCCATACCCGTTAAAATAACACCAACCGATTTACACGTTACATTCTCGGCAACAGATTGAAACAAAGCATCTACACTTGGGCAGTGGCCACTAATTTTAGGCTCTTTTGTGCATTTAATATAATATTTTCCGCCTTTGTTAATTACTCGTGCTTGAAATTCAGCAGGGGCAATAAGTACAACTCCGCTTTTTATTTCGTCGCCGTCGGCGGCCTCTTTAACGTAAGTAGGTGCAAGTTTGTTAAGAGTATCGGCATACATTTTAGTAAAACCGGCAGGCATATGCTGTACAATAACCATACCGGGCAATTTTTCAGGCATAGATTTTATAATGTTATTTGTTGCCTCGGTACCACCGGTGGATGCGCCTATAAAAATAAGAAAGTCATCTAAATTAACACCGGGCTTAAATGTAAGCCCGCTACTTGCGGCAATTGTTTGTTTAACTAAGCTGCCGCCATTTTGCGCAGTCTCTTGTTTTTGCACAAAAGCACTTTGGGAAATTGGACGCCGCACACGGGCTAAATTTGCACACGATGCCACAACAATTTTTTCTTTTAACGACTTTATAAAAGTTTCGCGCTTTTCGTTGCCGTCGGGTTTTCTAACAAAATCAACAGCACCGGCGTTAAGTGCCTCAAATATACGTATATTTAACGACGACACAAGAATTACCGGCACAGGATATGTAGATAAAAAGCTTTTTACAAAATCTATACCGTTTGTGCCGGGCATTTCAACGTCCATTGTAACAACATCGGGTTTTAATGCAACAATTTTGCTTTTTGCATCGTCAGCATTAACCGCGTAGTCTATAACCTCTATATTTGAATTCTCGCCTGTAATGCCATTTTTAATAAAATTTCGGGCAACGGCCGAATCGTCTACTACAAGCACCTTAATCATTCGTTTTGTTGTCTGCATTAATAGCAACCTTTCGTATCGGCATAAACCGTTATTTGTCGATAATAATAAAGAAGTTGTTATAAAACAAACTATTTCTTTTTGTAAACAGCATTGTAAACTGTTTCAAAGGATGAATTATTTCTCAGTGGCTCGGAATGGCTTGTAAACAAATATCCACCCGGAACAAGAGCATTGCAAAACCTATCAACAAGCGCATCTCGCGTTTGTTGATCGAAGTAAATCATAACATTTCTGCAAAAAATAATATCAAACTTTCGCTTAAAATTAAAATTTTCCATCAAGTTAAACGTTCGAAAAATGCAATTATTTCGAAGGCTGTCCTTAACTGTGTAAAGATCAGATTTGCTGTCGTGCGTAAAATATTTTGCAAGCAAGTGCTTTGGCACGTCTGCCGGGTGTTTATAGCGGCCTACACTCGCTTTAGACAGTGCCTGAAGAGAAATATCTGTGGCAAGTATCCGTGTATCCCATTTTTGGCCTTTGCCCTCGAAATACTCCTTTAAAAACATGCTTAAAGTGTATGGCTCCTCGCCCGAAGAACAACCTGCGCTCCAAATAGATATAACCTTGTCGTTCTGATGCATTTTTTCGAAAATAGGCAACAAATTATCGTTTAAAAATTCGAAATGCTCTTTTTCGCGCATAAAAAACGTGTAATTTGTTGTAAGCTTATTTAAAACAAGCTCAAGCAAGCTGTCATCATTAGATTTATGAAGGGCGTTTCCAAAATCGGCAAAGCTGTTGTATCCAATTTTTTTTATCTCAAAGGCAAGCCTACTTGCAATAAGCTGCTTTTTGTTCGATAAATCTATGCCGTAAGTCGATTTCATAAAATTAATCAATTTATCAAAATCTTTGGTGTTAATATCTGTCTGTTCAAATGCACTTTCGGCCAAAAAGCTCAACTCACTCTCATTATTGTATAACGCTAAATATAAGCGCTATTAAACATAACTATGCCTGTTGCAACAGTTGAAGAACATCAAATTCTATCATAGTTTTATCATCGGCAATTGTGTACATGCCCGAGGATAACCCAAGATCATCTTTAGCAGTTCTCAAAGGCTGTATGCTATTTACAGGTATATCAATCATTTTTTCTACGTCGTCAACAATTGCACCAACAAGGTTATCGTCAACACTTATAATAATAACGCAGCATTTTTCGCTCATTTCTTGGTTTAAAAACTTGCGCACGTCTAATAAAGGTATAATTTGCCCACGCAAATTTATAATACCTGCAACATAGTCGGGCAACAAAGGCACTTGCCTCACAGCAAAGTTAGTTATAATTTCAACAACATACTCTGCCTTAACGCCAAAAAGCAACCCACCCGATGAAAAAAGCAAATATTTGTCGTAATCGTAGCTGATATCCACTTCTTCAGGTGCGTTTTCGTCATATTTGGCAAACAAACCGTTGTTTTGCATAAAAATCTCCCATCTGCCCTATAAAGGCTCTTTATACAATAAAGCTAAAATTTAAATTTACCTTGCACTAGGCGAGTAAATATTGCTTGCATCTAAAATTAGGCTTATATTTCCGTCGCCTAAGATAGTACAGCCCGAAATACCGCTGCTTTTAATTTTGTACTTATTTAAATAATTGGGCAGCGGCTTAACAACAACTTGTTGTTCGCCAAGTAGCTCGTCTACAAACAAACAATACGATAATTCTCCTGTATCAAGCCAAATTAAAATGCCGTCTTCTATCTTAGTATAGCCACCCTCAATTTGATATACATCTCTCATTCGCACGACAGGATAAAATGTACCAAGGCACCTGTACAATTCTCCGCCACTGGCATCTGTAATAATGTCGTCGCTTGAAATTTTAAACGATTGGCGTATGCTTTGTATAGGTATAGTATAAATTCCTCCGCCTACGCTTACTTCCATACCGTCCATAATTGCCATTGTAAGCGGTATTTTAAGCGTTGTACACATGCCTTTGCCTTTTTCGCTTTTAATTGTAACAGTGCCGCCAACGCTCTCCACATTTTGTTTTGCAACGTCCATTCCAACGCCGCGGCCGCTAAATTCGGTAACTTGTGCGTTTGTACTAAACCCGGGAGCTAAAAGCATATTTAATATTTCTTTTTCGCTGTAATCAACACCCTCAAGAGCGATGCCTTTGCGTATTGCTTTATTTAAAACAGCATCGCAATCTACGCCTTTACCGTCATCTTTTATTTCAATAATAACTTCGCTACCGGTATGTGTTGCCGAAAGTATAAGTTCGCCCACAGGGTTTTTGCCGGCATCTATACGATCTTGCGGAGTTTTTTCAATGCCGTGGTCCATACTGTTGCGAACGATGTGCATAATGGGATCGCCTATCGTATCTACAATTGTTTTATCAACCTCGGTGTCGGCGCCAATTAAAGTTAGGTGAACTTGCTTACCCAGTTTTTTGCTCATGTCTCGCACAATTCTGTTCATTTTTTGGAACGTAGCCGAAACAGGTATCATTCTAAGCGACATCGAAACATCTTGCAACTCGTCAGTAAGCTTTCTAAGCTGCCTTGCCGATTTCGTAAACGCATCGAGTTGAACGTTTTTTAAATCGGGGCTTGAAGTAACCATGCTCTCGGTAATAACAATTTCGCCTACAACAGCGGCAAGTTGGTCGAGTTTACTTAAATTAACGCTAATAAGGCTCTCTTTGTTGTTAACCGCAGGCGGTGCTGCTTGGGGCGGTGCCTTTGCCGGTGCGCTAGCGTTTTGCGCGGCGCTCGAGTTTTGTAAAACCTCTTGCGCTGAAACACTTTCAGTGCTCTGCGGCAAATCAGTTGTAGGTTGTTTTTCATCAGCTAATATTTTTTCGTAGCTGGCAACAGATGATGCTGAAGAAACAACGGGAACACACGCATCTCGCATGTCTTCGGATTTAAATAAAATTAAAAAGCCGTTTTTAATAATATTTTCAATCTCCTCGGCGGGGCCGGTATCGGCAGGTACTGTTACAAAATCAGAGGCATCACAGATGTCTTTAACCGAGTTTGCAACCATTGTAGCACGCAAATTTTCCATGCCCGTGCCATCTTCAAAGTGCACAAGAAGCCCAAACTTATACTCGCCGCTGACGTTTTCATCAGCAGTGTTATTAGTTTGTGCGCTTTCGTTTGATTGCACTTGAGGCTTTTGTGCTGCAACAGGTGCACCGCCGTTTTCAATTTGATCGATAAAGCTATTAACTTTTTCGAGTAAACTGTCGATATTCTCTGTAAGAGGTCTTGAATTTTCAATATTTTCAATCTCTTCTCTGAAAAAGTCTATCGATTTAAATAGCAAATCAAACAATTCGGGCCTTAAATTTTCCGGTACAATATCAATTGATTTTTCGCGCACAATGGCGAACATATCCTCGGCCCTGTGCGCAATTTTCATTAGTGAATTAAACTCCATCATCGCTGAGGCACCCTTTACGGTGTGCATAATTCGAAAAATGGAATTAACGTCGTCTTCGCTGAAATTGTCGGCCGCTTCAGCTTCTAAAACAATGCTGTCAAGTTGTTCAAGCAGAGTGTTTGTTTCATAAAGAAAAGCACCCATAATGCTGTCGTTTCCTGTACTCATAAATCGTATCCTTCCTCATAAAAAAGTACTTCATAAGATATATATCGACATAGTTTTTTAAATATTAAGCAAATAATTTATTTTTTAAGAAAAGGTGATAAAATAAATGGCAAATTTAATGGGTGTAACAAATCCGTCGCCGGCTCACGACAGTATGTCGAACAACCGTCCATCGCAAGAACCGGTAAAAACAAACGACACTACGGTTAAAAATATTACCGACCCATCAAGGGTGGTAAGGGCAGATGCAAGAACGGACCAAAGCAGTTCTCAAGATGCACAATCAGCGGCACTTCGCTATAACAGCAACATGCAGTCGTTTATAGAAAAACTGAAAAATGCACCCGACCTTGCAAAAGAGATATCGAAGGCGATGACTCTTATGCAAAGCACCGTTTCTACGCCGGGATTGTCGGAAAATGTAACATCTGAAATGGCTGCGTTTTTAAAAATGATAAACATGGATGAAAAGGCTTTTCGAAGCTTTTTTAAATCGCAAATGAGCACTCAAAGCAGGTTTTCGGGCCCGCTTTTTGATATGCTTAGAGCGATGTATAATTCATCTCAAAGCAATACGGTAAAACAAGGAATTTTAAATTTTTTAAAACGGTACGGAGATTTTACTCAAACGGGGCACATACAAAAAAATATGGAGGGACTATTAAATCAAATTAGCGACTATTTGCCAAGTAGCTGGAGAGATAAACTGGCCGAAATGACAGCAAAATTACAGGCGGGTTTTAATGTATCCTCGCGCTCCGACAACTTAAAGCTATTACAAAACGACATTATACCATACCTTGCCTCTTACATAGAGCGGACAAACGATATGGGATACGCCAGAACTTTGCTTAGTATGCTTATGCTAAACATTCCAAGGTACGAAAACGGCTCGCAAGAGGGTATGCTTATGGCATTTAGGCAACTTGGAAGCTACAATCAGCCGCTTACAGAGCTTAACAGGCTTGACAACACAGCACTGTTAAAGCTTTTAACTAATTCTAACTATGCAAAGGCTTTGGGCAACGATGCTTTTACAGCGCAGTTTTCGCATATAGCACAGCAGGCGCTTAGCGGCGCTTACGGAAGCGATATGAAAGACGTTTTTTCAGAAATAATAAGGGCTATTTTACTGAATGAAAGCGTATATATGACGGTAAATCATAATATTTTGCCAATGGAGTACAACGGAAAGATGATGTACTCGGAAATGTGGGTTGACCCTGACGCAGACGGCGACAAAAACGGAAGGGGCAAAAATTCAAATAACGAGAGAATACAGTTTTTATTTAAGCTGGATATACAAAATTTAGGCTTTGTGGAGATGACATTATCGGCTCAAAAAAACAATGTGGACATGAACATTTACGGGCCTCAAGAGGTGGCAGATTTAGGCGAAATAATTAGAGAAGACATAAGAGGAATATTTTCGCAGCATGGGATTAATTGCAATAATTTAAACGTTGAAAAATGCGAAACCCCCATAGCAATAACAAAAGTATTTCCCGACTTGTTTAAAGGAGGGCGCAACGTAAATGTCAAAATCTAAAAATTTTAAAGAAATGGCAAGTAAGCCACGCGCTGTTGCATTAAGTTACGATACCGACCACGGTGCACCGGTAATAGTTGCCTCGGGCATGGGGCATTTAGCCGAAAAAATAGTTGAAGTTGCAAGCGATCACGGTGTACCTGTGTACGAGGACAACTCGCTGGCAACGGTGCTTTCACAGCTAGAGCTGGGAAGGCAAATACCCGAAGAGCTGTACAGCGCAATAGTTGAAATTTATATATACTTTTTAAGCTTTGATCCATCTGACCCTGAAAAACACAGGCGAGAGCGAGCTGAAAAGCAAGATGAAATTGTTGAACAAAGTGACGATATTGAACAAATTGAAGAGTAAATAAAAAAATTTTAAATAAT
Organism: uncultured Bacteroides sp.; assembly: GCA_964371265.1. Taxonomy (GTDB): domain Bacteria; phylum Bacillota; class Clostridia; order Oscillospirales; family Ruminococcaceae; genus Ruthenibacterium. Next base: position 17,267 of record CAYJLZ010000003.1, read on the forward strand.
TTTAAAAAAAGGCTAGCAAGATTAGGCGAATTGCGATATAATGTATCAATAACAAAATAGCACACTACTTTATCGCTAAATTTGGTGGAAAAATGAACGGAGACAATAATGGCATTTAAGTACAAGATTTACGACAATAGCGGAAAAATGATAGGCGATGCGTTTTCTGACGATGCACCGACAAGTCCGGTTTGGAGGATGATACTTGCCCAAGCAGACGCACAGGTAATTATTGCCGAAAAAAATGTAAAAGTTGTTATACCAGATGCCGAGAATGACCCAATAGAGGGCGAGGTCATATCTTCTAACGGCAGCATTGTTACAATTAAAGGCGTTAGAGTGCGAGAAAATTTGCGCATGCCTGTAAAATTTTCAACCTATATTTACCCTATTGACGATAGCTGGAAAGGTCGCAGCAAAATAATAGGAAACGACTTAAGTTGCGGTGGATTTGCGTTTTTTAGCGAGAGAGAATTAAAGGTAGATGAGGTTGTGGAAACAGTTTTGCCAATTACCTCAAGGCCGCTGATACTGCGCTTAAAAATATTGCGCACAAGGCAACTTAACGATGGTAGGCTTATGTATGCCGCCGAATTTCATGAAATGTTGCACGAGGAAGAAACAATGATAAGAGAAACTGTTTTTAGATTGCAAGTGCACTATGTACCCGATGATAATTAATATACGGCATAGTTTTTGTATTTATACAAAATTATATACATATTTGTGCCGTGTGCTTAAAATAAAAATTTATCTAAAATCCAACAACAAAATATACTTTATTAACATAAACTTTAAACAAAACAGCTCTTTAAACTGTGCATTTTGCCGGATAAAAAAGAGGTGTTTTTTTGTTGTATAATCAATGCCGCTTAATTTAACACAGTAAATCAATAAAGTGAAATTTATTTTTCGAGCATAAAAAATATAACGTTATGCAATGTTTTTTGTGCAATATGATACAAACTATTTCCTTTTTTGGAAATATTTTTTTGCATTTTAAGCAATTTTTTTTTAAAACGTGTAGAATTTTGTAAATTTAAATGTTATAATTATACAAGATTTACATTAAATTAGTATTTATTTAATAATTTATATTTATTAATAAGAAGAGGTGAAAAATATGGATTTATTCACAAACAGTTCAATGCTGATGATGGAAAAATCTTTGGATTACTTATGGACGAAACAATCGGCAGTGCTTGACAACATAGCAAACGTAGAGACACCGGGTTACAAGTCAAAGTATGTTACGTTTGAAGATGCTTTGAATAATGCCATACTCTCTTCGACAGATGAGCGAGGAATAACAAAAAATGCTCAAAGGGCAATTGAAAGCGCCGATATACAGGTGCACACAAACGAAAACGAGAGCACAAGGCTTGATGGCAACAGCGTTAATATAACCGAGCAAAATGTAGAGCTTACGCGAAATGCATACCAAATGCAGTTTGTTATGGACTCGATATCAACCGATATTAGCATTATTCGCAGTGCAATAGGCGGCGCATAGTTGCTAATTTACAATAAGTTAACCGTTTAAAAGATGGGAGGAAAACATGGCGTTTTTAAATTCTATGAGCGTAGTGGGCAGTGGCCTTACGGCACAGCAACAAAGAATAGACGTAATAAGTGAAAACATTACAAACATAAACACAACACGAACAGAGGATGGCACAGCTTACAGAAGGAAAATTGTAGTTTTGCAAGCAGAGGAAAACAACTCGTTTTCAAGTGCTTTGGAAAATGCATACAACTCTACAACGCAAACACAGGGCGGTGTTAAGGTAGCGCAAATTTTAGAAGATGAGTCGGATTTAAAGCTGGTGTACGATCCATCGCACCCGGATGCAAACGAGAATGGGTATGTTGAAATGCCAAATGTAGACCTTATAAAAGAAACGGCAGATGCAATGGCGGCAAGCCAGGCGTTTTCGGCAAATGTAACGGCGTTTAACGTACTTAAAAGTGTAACGCAAAAGGCGCTTGAAATAGGAAAGTAAGATAGAGGTAAGTTGATAGAGATAACAAAACAAATGTAAAGGATGGATATTATGGATTTTACACCCATTTTAAAAATAGACCCTTTGTTTAACTCGAGCGACCAACAGCTGCAATCAGGCACACTGGCAGACACAAGTATGTTTGCAGATATTTTTACATCGGCAATAGAGAACGTAAAGCAAACAGACGCAACCAAAAACGATTTGCAATATAGACTTGCAACAGGTCAGCTTGATAACCCTGCAGAACTTACAATTGCAGCATCACAAGCGGCTGTTTCGGTAGAATTGTTAGTACAACTTCGCAACACAGCGATTCAGTCGTACAACTCAATAGTGTCTATGTCGTTTTAATGCTTAGCACAGTTAAAACACGGCCGAATATAACATTAAACTTCTCATAGGTTACTCGGAGGTAAAATTATTGTGCAAGAGCAATTAAAAACATACATACAAAAAATTAAACAAGGCTGGAAAAACACTTCGGCAAAAGTAAAGAAGTGGATTTACATCGGCCTTGTTGTTGCGCTTATAATAGCGGCTGTTATTTTAGGCATAAACATGTTAAGGCCTTACGACACTTTGTTTACGGGTTTAAACCAAGAAGATATGTCGAGCATTGTTACGTATTTGTCGGACAACGGCATTACAGATTACAAAATACAGGGTAGCGATACTGTGCTTGTACCGCAAAACAGGGCTGCACAGCTTAAGGCTGATTTGTTAATGCAAGGGTATCCTTCTTCGGGATTTGGATATAGCACATACCTTGATAATGTAGGTGCGCTTTCAACTGAATCGGAGCGAAATAAGCTTGCACTATTTAGCTTGCAAGATGAAATGGAAGCTGTAATTAAGCACTTTGACTTTGTAAGCGACGCACAAGTTATTATAGTACCGGGCGAGGATAACTCGTACGTTCTTGACAGTGGGAACATAATGCAGGCGAGTGCATCGGTAATGGTAACAATGACAGCCGGGCAAACTTTGAGCGCAGATCAGGTAAAAGCTATTAGAGACCTTGTTAGCAGAGCTGTACAGGGCCTTGAAATTGAAAACATAAGCATAACCGATACGCTTGGTAACAGCTATTCGGCGTCAGACGATGCAACATCGCTTACACAAAACGCAACTGCTTTAAAACTAGAGCTGGAGCAAGAGGTAAACAACAAAGTGCGCACAAACATAGCGCATGTGCTTGAGCCGCTTTTTGGCAGCGATAATTTTAGAATAAGTGTAAATAGTATTGTGGATATGGACAGGAGCGTTACAGACTCTACAAACTACACACTGGAAGAATGGGCGCAAGATGGATCGACAGATGGCGAGGGCATAGTTGGCAGTAAGGTGTACGACCAGCAAATTATTAGGCAAAACGAAGACGAAGAAGGCGGTGCTGTTGGCACCACTACAAATTCGGATATAAATACATACGTTGAAGACGAGGCACTGCAAGACCCGAATTTAGACCAAATGAACAACTACGGCGAAGAAAACTTTTTAGTTGACACAACGAAAAGTCAATCGGAGAGCCTGGGCGGTACTGTTGCCGATTTAACAGTTAGCATAACGGTTAACAGCGCAGTAACAGCGGGAATGGATGCAAACGAACTATATGACCTTGTTGCAAGGGCTGCAGGAATAGATGCAACTATTCAACAAGATAAAATAGACATTATGATAGCACCGTTTTTTGAGGAAGATACAACGATATTTACAGACGATGCGCTTATTCAAGAGTGGATGATAATACCACTTATAGGCCTTGCGGTATTTTTATTAATAATGCTTATAGTAATAATTTTAATAACTAGAAGCAGAAAGAAAAAACGCCGCAAAAAAGCAGAGGTTGAGCTTGCACAAGCAAAAGATAAGGCACAGGCGCAAATGCTTGCGCAGGGCTTTGATGCTAGTTCAAATCCGGCACTTGCGGGACTATCGCCGCAAGAAATAAGCGAACAAATGGTAGATATTATGGATATCAGGAGTGACAGGAGCGTAGATCTGAGAAAAACAGTGCGCGAATTTGAAAAAAACAACCCTGAATTAGCAGCGCAATTGGTTAAAAACTGGCTAAAGGAGGGTACCTGATAACTATGGCTGAAAAAAAAGTAAAACCTAATGCAAAATCTAAAAAAGCCGATTTAGACGCCGATGAAGACGACAGTGCGCAGCAAGCTGCACAGGCTACGCCGGCAGTGCCCGAAATACCGGAAATGAACCTTTCGAAAAAGCAAAAAGCGGCTGCGGTTATAGTGTCGCTCGGAACAGAAAAGGCATCGGCTTTGTATCAGCATTTAGATGCAGACGACCTTGAAAATTTAACAATAGAAGTTGCAAAACTGGGATTTATAGACGCAGGCACAACAGAAGCTGTTTTAAACGAATTTTACCAAATGTGCCTTACAAACAAAGCGGTAACCGAGGGCGGATACGACTATGCGAGAAGTGTGCTTGAAAATGCTTTTGGGGCACAGGCGGCGCAAAGTTTGCTTGAAAAAGTAACAAGTGCTCTTATGAGCAAAGAGTTCGACTTTTTAGATAAGGCCGATGAAAAATCGCTGTTCAGCGCCTTGCAACACGAGCGCCCACAAACTATTGCGCTTATATTATCGTATGCATCTCCGGGCAAATCGGCAAGCGTTGTAGAACAGCTTGACCCTGTAAAGCAAGTTAAGGTAATAGAGGCGATTGCAAACATGGACTCGGCATCGCCCATTGCCATAAAGCTTATAGAGGAAGAACTTGAAAAGAATTTCAGCGCGCTTGTACGCACCGACAACGTGGAAATTGGCGGCGTAGATTACGTAGCCGGCATAATGAACAACCTCGACAGGGCAAGCGAGAAGAGCATATTCGACCAACTTGGAAAAACAAACGAAGTTTTGGCCGAAGAAATTCGCAAAAGGATGTTTACATTCGAAGATATTATTACTATGGACGACAGAAGCGTGCAGCGCTTTGTGCGTGATTGCGATCCGAAAGATCTTGTTCTTGCGCTTAAAGGTGCGGGCAACGAAGTTGCAAATAAAATATTTGCAAACATGTCCTCTCGTATGGCACAAAGCATTAAAGACGACCTCGAGGTTACAACAAATGTACGCCTACGCGATGCAGAAGAAGCTCAACAGCGCGTAGTTGGCATAATAAGAGGATTGGAAGAAAAAGGCGAATTAATTATCCTCAAGGGAGGCGGCGACGATATAATTGTCTAATATATTTAAAAGTTTTTCAGGTGTTTTTGCCGAACAGTACGTTTTTCCAAGTGCAGATGAAATAGACTTGAGTGACGATGCGTTTATATCTATGGGCGAAGAGAACATTGAAAACAGAGAAGATGCTGACTTTGAAAATGAATTTTTTGAAGAAAATACATTAGATGTCGGCGAGTTTGAACTTGACGATGAACTTGCACAAATGATAGAAAACGCAAAAAAAGACAGCGAACACGACTTTGAACTTGTGGACATTGAAAATAAAAAAAGCCAAATAACGCATCAAAAAGCACTTGCAAATAATTTGGAGTTTGCAAGTGTTCAGGCAAACGAAATTATTGAGGATGCAATTAAAAGGGCAAAAATAATTGTTGATGAGGCAACCGATAAGGCGCAAAGCTTAACACAAAATGCAATAGGGCAAGTGCAAACTTTACAAAAAGAGGCATTTGAAAAAGGCTATGCAGAGGGTTTTGAACAAGGGCAAAACGAAGCTGCCGAGCAAAGCGCATTGCAAATAAAAGAGTTTTTAAAGGCTGCAACACAGCAAACCGAAATGCTTTATGTAAACAGCCAAAAAGAGCTTTGCGATTTAGCCGTTACCGTAGCCGAAAAAGTTATACATGTAAGCTTAAAAAGCAGTAGAGAAGTAATAGGGCGAATGATACAAGTTTCAACCGAAAAGCTGAAAAGAAGAGAATGGGTGCGCATTTACATAAACGAGGGCGATGCAAAAGGCATTGCACAGGCATCACCTACTTTAATGGCTGCGCTTGCAGGGCTTTCGAGCAACATAAAAATTGTGCCACTTAAAGATAATGAAGAGGGAACTTGTATAATTGAAATGCCCGACGAAATTATAGACGCAAGCGTTAGCACACAGCTAAAAAATATTCAGGACACTTTAAATCATCTATAATAATTAATTATTAATAAGTAAAGTGTAAATCGGCAAAATTTACATACATAGCATAGTATTATAAAGGGGGGTGCCGGCGATGATATCTAAAATGATAAAGCACGTTAACGATATGCAAACAGTTAGTTACGTGGGAAAAATTGAAAACATGGTCGGCATGTCTATTGAGGCGAGCGGAACACGAAGTGCTAAGGGCGACATTTGCCAAATACTTAACGGCCAAACGGGCGAGCAGGTTATGGCAGAGGTTGTGGGTTTTAAAAACGACAAAACACTTTTAATGCCCTATACAAATATGAGCGGTATATCGGCGGGAAACTTTGTGCGAAACACACAGCGCAGGCTAAGCCTTAAAATAGGAGACTTTTTAAAGGGCAGAGTAATAGATGCACTGGGCAACCCAATTGACGGAAAGGGCGATTTTAGTGGCGGCACAAACTTTTGCGTAGACAATAACAACTATATAAACCCAATGTCGCGCCCGCCTATAAGAGAGCGAATGGAGTTTGGCATAAAGGCAATTGACAGCATGCTTACAATAGGCAAAGGCCAGCGCATAGGTATATTTTCGGGCAGTGGTGTTGGCAAAAGCACTTTAATGGGCATGATAGCACGAAACGTTAAGGCAGACATAAACGTTATAGCGCTTGTGGGCGAGCGCGGAAGAGAAGTGCTAGAGTTTATGGAAAAAGACCTTGGACCTGAGGGAATGAGCAGAAGTGTACTAGTTGTAGCAACGTCCGATCAGCCGGCAATGCTTAGAAAACAGTGCCCAAGCGTTGCGACGGGAATTGCCGAATACTTTAAAGATCAAGGCCTTGACGTTTTACTTATGATGGACTCGCTTACAAGGTTTGCAATGGCTCAAAGGGAAATTGGCCTTGCCGTGGGCGAGCCGCCCGTTGCAAGGGGATACACGCCCTCAATTTATTCAGAGCTTCCAAAACTTCTCGAGCGCTCGGGCAATTTTGAGAGGGGATCAATTACGGGGGTGTACACTGTGCTTGTAGAGGGCGACGACACAAACGAGCCTATATCCGACACAGTTAGAGGTATTTTAGACGGACACATTATTCTGTCAAGGCGCCTTGCAAGTGCAAACCACTTCCCGGCAATAGATGTTAGCGCAAGTGTTTCTCGCCTTATGATAGATATAGTTAACAACGAGCACACACGCCTTGCAGCGGACTTGCGAGATATACTTAGCATATACGAAAAAAACGCTGACCTTGTTACAATTGGCGCATACAAAGCGGGCGCAAACCCAAAACTTGATTACGCACTTAGTAAAATAGATGCACTAAACAATTTTTTACAGCAGGGTATAGCAGAAAGTTTTACATACGAGCAGAACTTAAAACATATGAAAGCTATTTTACAATAAACTTAATATCTCATAAAGGGTAATGGCATGAAAAAGTTTAACTTTAATTTAGAAACCGTGCTTAGCTACAATAATCAAGTGCTCGACAACATAAAAAGCGAGTACGCCACAGCACTTCAAATTGTAAGAAAGCAACAATTAAAGCTTGACAATTTAATTAATAAGCACATTAAACTAAATGCACAAATAAGAGAAAAAGAAATAACGGGCATTGCGGTTGCAGAGGCAATGAGCTACGAAATAGGCCTTAGAGTGCTTGAAAAAAAGATAAAAGATGAAACAAAAATTTTGCATGAGCTTGAAAAACAAGCAGAGGCAAAGAGAGTAGAGCTTTTAGAGGCAAAAAAAGATGCCATGACAATGGAAAAACTAAAAGATAAGAGTTTAGAAGAGTATAAAAAGAAAGAGATAAAAGAGCAAGAAAATTTAATAGACGAACTTGTATCGCTGCAAAGGGTAATAAGTGAGGGCGATACAATAAATACAAGTAAGTAACCGGTATAATGTGATATATACCGCAAAAGCGGTTTATATAACATCAAACGGAACACCGTTTGAGATAAATAAAACGAAGGAGGTGAAAAAATGAATAATGCACAAGCAATTTTGCAAATGATGTACAGTGCAGTGGCAAGTAATACGCAGCAAATGTTGCAAAGCGCCAATGCAAGCGATGTAAATAACAATGATTTTAAAAAGATGATTGAAGAAAAAAGCGAAGAATTTACAAGCTCGTACAATGCAAGCGAAAATAGCAACAAAAAACCTGAAAGTGCGCAAAGGCCAAACGACAAAGTGCAAACTGACAGTACGCAAAAAAATAATACTGTACAGAAAGACGATACAAACAACGACGAATTGCAAAACTTACAGGATACTTCGCAAATACAAATGATAGATTTATCGCTTGTAATACCAAACAAGCAAACCGGCGAGCTTAACTTGCAATTGCTAAGCGGAGAAAAACTAGCGGCAGCGCTTGCACAAAAAATTGTGCCTGAAAACACACAGCAAACTATGCAAGCAAATGCAGGCGAAACGCAAACAAACGCAACACAGCAACAAAGTGCACAAACACAGCAATCTGCACTGCAAACACAGCAGCAAACAGCTCAGTCTTTACAACAAACGCAAAACCAAAATGCCCAAAGTGAACAGGGCAAAAATGGCAATGCGGCAAACGGCGGAGAAAGTGCCAAAGATGATGCGTTACAGCTTACAGCAAACGATGCATCGCAGCAGCCTGTTTTTACAAAAACCGAGTTTGTACCTGTTAAAGTGGGCGATGGCCAAATGCAACAACCTGCGCAAACACCTACTACAGACATTAGCATTGCAAACACAATTATAAACGCATCAAACAATGGAACAGACCAAGTTACAATTAAACTTACACCGGAACATTTGGGGAACCTAGTAATAGACATTGTGCGATCACCTACAGGAGTAATAAGCATAGTACTTACACCCGAAACAGAAGCAGCGGCTAAAATGTTAAGCGAACACTCGACAAACATTGCAGGCCTTTTGCAAAACGGCACAAACGAAGTTAAGGTGCAAGTAGTGCCACCGCAAGAGAGCGAAAGTATGATGCAAAACCCAAATAAAGATGCGAAAGATGGTACCGACAACAGGCAAGAGCAAGAAAATCAGCAAAAGCAAAGCTCGCAAGATTTTATAAACAAGCTCAGGCTCGGACTTGTAGACAGTACCGCACAATCTGCGTAAAAGGAGAATTTTATGAGCGATTTTTTTATGCCGACATCGCTAGATAGCTGGGCAGGGTTTACCGATTATGACTCGAGCAGCACAAGTGGACTTGACAGCTCGTTTTGGGACTATGTACTTGAAAACGATATTTCGGTTAACAACCCCGGAGAGAGCGACGATCTTCAGTTTGAAGACTTTTTAAGCCTCATGGTTCAACAATTGCAAAGCCAAACAATTGACTCGGCTATGGACTCTACCGAAATGTTAAACCAGCTTATTCAAATGTCAAACGTTCAAATGATGAGTTCGCTTCAAACTAGCATGGAGTCGCTATCAATGGCAAGTACGCTAACGTATGCAAGTGGCCTTGTGGGCAAAACAGTTACAGTTGGCTCGTACGACGATGACGGAATTATGCAAGAGATAGTTGGTACAGTACAAGGAACAGGTACATACCAAGGATTGTCCGTTATTTTTGTTAACGACGAAATGTATGCTCTAAGCGATATTATGGCCGTTGGAACACTTCCTGATATTCCCGAACTTGGCGGCGGTGATACCGATACAGGCGAGGCTGGCACAGACGATACATCGGGGCAAACAACTATTTAACAAAAATTTACCACAGCAAATAATTTAAAATGGGGGCGGCGATTAATGGTAGATATTACCACCCAAGCAATGTTTAATAAAGCGCTGTCCGTTTCAGGACCCGGCGTGGGTACAAAGGTTAATCAAAGCACAAAGCAAGGCAATTTAAACGGCCAAAGCTTTGATGACATTCTAAAAAAAGAACTGCTCCAATCCCAAGGCTCTAATCAAATTGAGTTTTCAAAACATGCTATGGCAAGGGCCGAGGAGAGAGGAATAGAACTTACAGATAACCTTATAACAAAACTCACTCAAAGTGTACAAAAAGCGGGTGAAAAGGGCGCACAAAATATTTTGGCACTTAGCGCCGAAAGCGCATTTATAATTAATGTGCCAAACAATAAAGTTATTACAACAATATCCGGCACAGAAATGCAAGACAATATTTTTACAAACATTGACAGCGCAGTTATTTTGTAATATATAAAAGCAGGACCTTTTAGGAGGCTTTAAAGCACATGCGAATGATGTGTTTTGCTATTACAAAAGGCACTTTAATGTTTGAACATTAAAGGAGAGAACACTATGGCATTAGCAGGATCAATGAGCGCAGGCATAGCGGGATTGAAATCGCACATGTCGGCACTTAACGTTGTTGGTAACAACGTGGCTAACGTTAACACATACGGCTACAAAGCCGGCCGTGTTACATTTAGAGAAAGCGTGTACTCCACACAAGCGGCCGCATCAGACGGCACACAGCTTGTGGGTGGCACAAACCCAAGGCAAACAGGTTACGGAAACAGCATAGGCACGGTAGACCTTGATATGTCTACTCAAGGCCTAGAGGCAACAGGCAGAGCGCTTGATTTAATGATTCAGGGCGATGGCTTTTTAATGCTGGGCGATAAAGCAGGCGTTGGAGTTGACGCACTTGACACACTTGATTTTTCAAGGGTAGGCAATTTAAAGTTTGACCAAGACGGTTACCTTACCGACGGTATGGGCAACATAGTGTACGGCTTTATGACAGCCAGCACAGACCCGGCAACGGGCGACCTTATAGCAACAAGCGGCCTAACAGGTGAAGAAGTTAGCACAAACCTTGTGCCCATAAGGCTGCCACTAGAGGCAACACAGGCGTTTATAACGGCCAATGCGGCACTTACAGGCGCAGAAGTTGGCGACGCAATTTACCCCGGTGTTAATGCAACATCAGGCGTAAACGAATTTGGCACAGCACTTGCAGGCATAGCCGATTTAGACAGTATTGAAGTTGAGAGCGTAAGCATAGACAAAAACGGACGCATCTCGGCAGTTAACCGCACAACGCAAGAGCCTGTACTTATAGGTTATGTAGCACTTGGCTTTGTTACAAACCCGGCAGCACTAACACACACCGAGGGCCCATACTACAAGGCACTTGGCGGCACTGGCGACATTACAATAGGCGTGCCGGGCGGCGAGTTCTCGGGCGATTTAAACAACGGCCTAGCAGCCGGCTCCACAATGGTGCAAACAGGCACAACCTACATGCCCGGATTTTTAGAGCAATCAGGCACTGACCTTGCAACAGAATTTGCAAACATGATTATTTATCAACGTGGATACCAAGCAAATACAAGAATTGTTACTGTAACCGACAGTATGCTTGAAGAACTTGTAAACATGAAACGATAAATTTAATTAATATGCCGGCCTTGCCTTTTAATGCGAAAATTATAAAAGGCAAGGCGGTATACAAAAGCTTACTTATAATTAAGTAAAAAACAAGCAGAGTAAATAAAAACAACTACCATAAAAATGCGAAAAATACAAAATATATCGAGTGTAAACAAAATTTAACAATAAAAAAAACAAAAATCTATTTGAAAAAAACCTCGTTTAGGTGTAAAATATATTAATAGACAAAATAATGGTACTAATAATACTTAAAAATGAAACTGAATAAAGTGTACTTTATATTACATAAATTTTATATATAACTTAGCATACGGCCATAAATGGCGGAATGGAGCGAAAAAATGATTCAACTTACAAAAATGAACGGCGAAGAGTTTTTAATTAACCATCAGCAAATTGAATGTATTGAACTTATACCCGATTGTAAAGTGGTTATGATGAACCACAGCTATTACCTTGTAAGAGATAAAGCTAGCGAAATAACAAACAAAATATTGGCATACGATGCAAAAACACTTGATGTTAGAAAAGAAATTACAATAAAGGACAACACAAAGTAATTTGTTTTATATAACTTTAAAATAAAATTCAGCTTAAAAAACGGCTTTTTATAAGGGGTTTAAGATATGAACATAGTTTATTTGATTGGTATACTGCTTGCGGTAATATTTATGCTATTCGGTATAATGGTTGATTTGACAGCAGGCTTTTCGGTAGACCCAGGAAAACTCATCAATTTTTTCGATGCGTCCAGCATACTTATAGTTGTGGGCGGCACGTTTGCTGTTGTTGTTGCGTGTTACCCCAAAACAATTAAGGCTTTAATTAAACACTTTGGCATTATGTTTAAGTCTAACAGCCACGACCCTAATGTGTACGTGGAAAAATTAATAGAACTTGCACAAATTGCACGTAAAAACGGATTGCTTGCACTTGAAGAAAAAGCGAATTCGGAAACAGATCCGTTTTTTAAGCAGGCTATTACATTAATAGTAGACGCAAACGACCCTGCCCGTGTAAGAAACGTGCTTGAAAACGACATGAACCAAGCCAGCGAGCGCCACCAAAGGGTTATTGGCATGTACGAAAAAGGCTCGGCAACTGCGCCGGCACTCGGCATGGTTGGTACGCTAATTGGCCTTATTAACATGCTTAGAAACCTTGACGGCGGCGATATGTCATCGCTTGGCCCAAGCATGAGTACTGCTATGATTACAACGCTGTACGGCTCTATTTTGGCCCACGTGTTCTTTACGCCAATTGCAACAAACCTTACCGCTCGCGATGAGGAAGAATACCTATGCAGGCAAATTATTATAGAGGGTATTATGGCAATACAAGCCGGTGAAAATCCGAAGTTCTTAAAAGAATTTTTGCTTGTGTTTATGAACCAAAAACTGCGTGATGGAAGTGGCGGCAAAAAAGGCAAAAAAGGCGGCGGCGATGCACCGGCAGAAGAATAGAAATTACATAGTAAATAGAAAAACTATATTATTACAGTAGTTATACAAGCTGCAGAGAAATTAAAATTAAAAGCCAATATCTGCAAGGAGAAACATAGATGAAGAAAAAAAGATCAGGCGGTGGCGGCGCTAACTGGATGGATACCTATGGCGATATGGTTACATTGTTAATGTGTTTTTTCATTTTAATGTACTCTATGTCAAGCGTAGACCAAGAGAAGTATGCCGCAATTGCAGAATCGTTTAACCCCAATGCAACCGAAAGTTACCTAGGTGATGAGGCAAATGAAGACGCTGTTCCCGAACCACCTGAAGAAACGGTGACAGAGGAGCAATCAGAGGAGAACCTAGAACAGCTTTATGAAGATTTGGTAGACTTTTTTATAGAGGAAGACCTTGGTAGTAACGTTAGCATAAGCAAAGGCAGCGGCTATGTGTTTATATCGTTTCACGATGCGTTGTTTTTTGCCGGTAACAGCTATACAATTAGCGACGATGGACAAGCAATACTTGACAATGTTGCAAGTGCAATAAGCGAAATAAGCAACACCGTTAACGTAATAGAAGTACTGGGACATACAGCAAGGGCTGATGCAAATGACGCAAACATAGTTAGCACCGATAGATTTTTGGCATCTAACAGGGCAACGGCTGTAACAATATATTTACAACTTAAAAATTTCATCGAGCCCTCGAGGCTTGTAAGCCTTGGCTATGGCGAATGGCGCCCCATAGGCGATAACGCGATAAGCGAAGAGCAGGCAACCAACAGGCGTGTAGAACTTGTTATTAGCGGATACAACGAGGATACTGTTGGTAAGGATGACATAGACATATACTACAATATGCAAGAAGATGCGCAAACCGCGCAAGAGGTAAACGACAGCGGAGTTAGTGTGCCTAGCGAAAGCAATGAAGAAGATGCGAGCGAGCAGCAAGAGAGCCAAGCGCAAACAAGCACCGAAGATAGCGAAGAAAGCGAAGATTAATAAAAACGTGCAGTATAGCCCTTAACTTAGAACTGCACAGCTATATACAGCAAGACGTTTTTTACATTAACAAACATGGAAGAGGTGATAGAAAATGGCAGATGTGCTTTCGCAAAGCCAAATTGATGCGCTACTGAAAGCAGCGAACAGTACAGACGGTTCTGACGATTCACCATCGATATCGCATGAAGCAGAAGAGAAGAAGTACAGAAAATACGACTTTTACAGTCCCAGAAAGTTTACAAAAGACAGAATTAGAATCATCAGCGGTGTATTTGAGAATTATTCAAGAATCATTAACTCCAGGCTCAACGGCATACTTCACACATCTTGTGAGGTTACCGTAAAATCGGTTGAAGAGCAAAGATACTATGAATTCTCGAACGCTATATCGGAAAATGATGTTTTAACTCTGGTAGGTTCTAAAATCGAAAATGCAAAATTACCCGAGGATTCGCCTATTATATACCATTTTTCAACACAGGTAATGCTTAGTATGATGGATAGGCTGATGGGTGGTATGGGAGATATAGACGGCTCGTTAAACTCTTATATATTTACCGATTTAGAACTAAAATTATACGAGAGCTTAGCACAGACATTTGTAAAAGTACTATCAACCAGTTGGGAAAACTACATAAATATTGAATATAACTTTGAAAAAGTTGAAACAAACCCAACGCTTGTGCAAATTATTGGCCTTGATGAAACAGTAGTAATTGTAGGCATAGATGTAAAATTTGAAAACTGTTCGGGGCAAGTAAGTATATGCTTACCCGGTATGATGTTAACGAACATATTTAGTTATATATCGGCTAACAGCAAAACCGGCAGGGGCCACGGCGAGGATAATGCAGACGAAATACTTGACATGTTAAAAGTTTCCGATTTGGAAATTAAAGCAGAACTTACACGCACCAGCGTGCGTTTGTCCGACATAAATACACTAAATGTTGGAGATGTGATTAACCTTAATCACCCGATAAAAGCACCTGTTAGCTTGTTTGTAGGGGAAAAAGTGTGGTTTAGTGGTATGCTTGGTACGCAAAACAACAGCATCGCCGTTAAAATACGTGATACGTTCCACAACAGTGAAGAGGAAAGAAAGGAAATGTAAAAACATATGGAGTATAGAGTTTACAGCGCCTTAGAGCTTGACGCCATAGGGGAAGTAATGAATATCAGCCTGGGCTCATCGGCTACGGCGGTTTCCAATATGCTTAATCATCGTGTTGATATATCTACACCCATTGCAACGGCAGTACCTGTTGAAGAATTTAGCCTTGGAGAGATGGAGCCGGCTGTTTGCGTGGAGATACAGTATGTTGCAGGCCTAAGGGGTAGCAACATAATGATGCTGAAAAAAGACGATGTAAGAGTTATAGTAGATATTTTGATGGGTGCCGAAACAGAGCCCGATGAATTTGAGTTAAATGAGCTTAGCATAAGTGCGGTATGCGAAGTTATGAACCAAATGATGGGTGCGGCAAGTACTGCATTGTCTGACTTTTTAGGCAAATCGGTAAACATTTCAACACCTACTTCTTTTATGCTTGAAGACTTGGAGAACTTTAAAAAAGAGCACATAGCAAGCCTTTCGGGAACAGTAGTAGTTGTTAAATTTAATTTAAAAATTGAAGACAAGCTTGATAGTGAATTTATTAACGTTATACCGGTAGAACTTGTGGATGATATGTTATCAGGTTTTGGCATGGACACAACGCCAAAAACACAACAGGCGCCGGATACTGCTACTACACAAGAACCACAACAACAAGTAGCACAGCAAGCAGAGCCACAAGTAGCACAACAAGCACCACCACCGGTACCGCAGCAACCGGTAGCTCAAGAACCTGTGCAAGCACCGCCGCCGCAAGCAATGCCGGTGGCAGACCCTTCAATGGCTCAAATGCAATATCCGCCACAACAAATGATGTACGCACCGCCACCGGGCGCTTATGCAATGCCGCCACAGTATATGGGGCAAGTTATGTATCAGCAAGACCCGAAAGTTATAAATGCGCAAGCTGCCGAACTTCCCATACTTGCAGGAAGCGATAGATTGCCAAAAGAGCAAGCACAAAACCTTGATTTAATTATGTCGGTTCCACTTGAAGTAAGCGTGGAGATAGGGCGCACAAGAAGAAAAGTTGAAGAGATATTAACATTTTCTAAGGGGTCTCTTGTAGTGCTTGATAAACTGGCGGGAGACCAAGTAGACCTTTACGTTAACGGACTTTGCATTGCCAAAGGCGATGTTGTTGTAATTAATGATAGCTTTGGTGTAAGAATTACAGAAGTTTTAACACAAAGCCAGTTGCTTGAGGCGACAAATGCAAAGTAAATAATATAAATGATTTTAGCATACTGTAAGCAAAAAAATCATTGCAAATGCTGTTTTATTACATGGCGAAGGGAAGCCACATACCAGTTTATATTATGCAAAATATTATAAACAAAATAGGTAAAAGCAACGGCAAAACAAGAATACGAAATAATATTTAAATAAATTAACAAGAAAAGGATGAATAACAAATGGCTAAAATTTTGATTGTTGATGATGCGGCTTTTATGAGAAAAGTTATACGCGACACACTTGAGAAAAACGGATTTACAGATGTACACGAGGGCGTTAATGGGCAAGAGGCTGTTGATAAATACTTTGAGCTAAAGCCTGATTTAGTGCTATTAGACATTACAATGCCTATTAAAGACGGACTAGAGGCGCTAAAAGAAATAAGAGGCAAAGACACAAGTGCAAATGTTGTTATGTGTAGCGCTATGGGCCAAGAGGCAATGGTTGTAGAGGCAGTTCAAGCTGGTATTAAAGACTTTGTAGTTAAACCATTTAAGGAAGACAGACTGATGAAAACAGTTACGTCTATACTTGGCAACCCATAAAATATTATGTTAGAAAATATTATAAGTTTGCTTAGCACATTAATAATAATAGCGCTTATACTTGCCCTTGCTTATTTAAGTACAAGGTTTATAGCATCTAAATCGGTTTTTTTAGGCTCGGGGTACAAAACAAGACGAATAAAAATACAAGAGCAAATTACAACCGGAAAAGACCAAAAGTTGATGTTAGTACAAATGGGGCAAACAATTTACTTTATTGCAAGTGGCCCAAATGGCGCTGTGTGCATAGATAAAGTGAGCGAGCAAGAGGCGCAGCTATGGCAAGAAGAGGACGAGCAAAAACTGGCAGTGCAAGAGAATTTGAGTTTTAGCGATTCGCTGAAAAAGGCCGCCGAACAATTTAATAAAAAAGGGAGGCCGTAATTTTGGACGCACTTATTAATGTTAACGGTGAAAGCATACAAACACTTCAAATATTATTTGTAACAACACTGTTAACCCTTTTGCCCTCTTTACTTGTAATGATGACTTCATTTACAAGGTACATAATATCGTTTTCGTTTTTGCGTACAGCAATGGGTACGCAGCAAAACCCTCCAAACATGGTTCTTACGGGCATGGCGCTGTTTTTAACATTGTTTACAATGGCTCCGGTACTAAGCGAAATTCAAACAAATGCGTACGAGCCATATACCGAACAAGAAATATCTCAGGAAGAATTTATAGAAATAGCGCAAGTGCCCCTAAAAGAATTTATGCTAAGACAAACCGAGCAAAGCGCACTGGATGTTTTTGTGGAACTTTCGGGGGAGCAGTCGCCCGAGAACTCGCAAGATGCAATTGATTTACCGCTTACAACAGTAGTGCCTGCATTTATGACAAGTGAGCTGAGCAGAGCATTTCAAATAGGTTTTTACTTGTACATTCCGTTTTTGCTTATAGACGTTATTGTTGCATCTACGCTTATGTCTATGGGTATGATAATGTTACCTCCGGCGATGATATCTATGCCGTTTAAGTTGCTGTTATTTATAAGCCTTGACGGCTGGGAACTTTTGTTTACAACACTTGTACGAACATTTAACTAATAAGTAAAACAAAAGGCAAATACCGCAAAACGGAGGGATAATTATGGAAGTGGTAGATGTATTGCGCGAGGGGCTTAGCGTTGCGCTTAGAATAGCCGCACCTCTTTTGCTATTGAGCATGAGCGTAGGTATATTAGTAGCTATATTTCAAGCTGTAACACAAATTCACGAGCAATCGCTTGCGTTTATATTAAAACTTACGGTAATAATAACAGCCCTTGTAATTGCAGGCGGCTGGATGCTTGAGAACTTACTTGAATTTTGCCGTTACCTTTTTACTTTAATGTAAAGGTTGGTGCAAATGGATTTAACACAGTTATTTGGCTTTGAGCTAATTTTAATGCGAATGTCGGGGTTTATATTTTTTAACCCGCTGTTCGGGCGCAACAATGTATCGTTTGTATTTAAAGTGGGTTTTTCGTTTGTATTAGCGCTATTTATTATGCAATTGCCTACAACAATTATACCGCAACAACCACAAACGGTAATACAGCTAGCACTTGTTATGATTATTGAACTGAGCATTGGCTTTACATTAAGCTTTGTAATGAGAATGTTTTTTTCAATAGTACAACTTGGTGGCGACGTTATGGATACACAAATGGGCCTTACAATGTCGCAAATATATGATTCAAGCAGTGGCGCAAACATGACAGTTACCTCGTCGTACCTAAACGTATTGTTTTTAATGGTGTTTTTTGCCGAGAACGGCCACTATACCATGATGAGGATACTAATAACAGCAGGCGAAATTGTGCCGTACGGTACAGCAGCTTTTGGAAACGATCTTACATCGCACATAACACAAATATTTTTTTCTTACATAATATTATCGGTAAAACTGGCGCTTCCTGTGCTTGGTGCACAATTAATAGGCGTAATAGGAATGGGCATTTTAATGAAAGCAATTCCGCAAATTAATGCGTTTGTTATAAATATGGAACTTAAAGTTATAGTGGGATACTCGATGTTGTTTATGTTTTTTATGCCAATAAGCGAATTTATGCTTTTAGTAGAAGTTCAAATGCTAAACGACATGCAAAGCATACTGCAAACACTTAGTGGCATACCATAAAACAATTTTTTTGGCAAAGGAGTAATGCGTATTGCCGGATCCACAAAAAACCGAAAGAGCAACCGCTAAAAAGCGGCGCGACGAAAGAAAAAAAGGCAATGTGTTTTTAAGCGGCGATGCTGTGTCAATTTCGGTAATGGTATGTGGATTTGCCGTGTTATTTATAAGTGCGCCCAACATAGTAAAGCAAGTTTACACCTATATATTGTACTGCATGTCGCTAATAACCGACATGGTTGGCAACGAAATACCATCAATAAGTTTTGTGCAACTGTTTTCAAACTTTATAGTTTCTTTAGCACTTGCATCTGGGCCTTTTTTTCTAACATGCATATTAGTTGCAGTAGGTGTTACTTTTTTTCAAACTCGCATGCTTTTTGCGTTTGATAGCATTAAACCAAAATTTAGCAAACTAAACCCAATAAAAGGTTTTTCGCGTTTGTTTTCTATTCGAAGTGTTGTAGAGGCGGCAAAAGGCATATTAAAAATAGGGCTGCTATTATATATAATTGCAAGCTACATTTTATCTCGAACCGGTATGTTTGCAAAATATTTGCATACCGATTTACGTGTAGCGGCAACACACATGTTTGAAAGCATATTTGGCGTAATAATATATGTATCGATGGCGTATATAGCACTTGCGGTGTTTGATATTTTTTATAAAAAATGGGAATATGAGCGCGATATGCGCATGACAAAGCAAGAGGTTAAAGACGAATATAAGCAACTTGAGGGTGACCCAAAGGTAAAAAGGCGAATAAAACAAATGCAACGAAAAATGGCACGAAGCAGAATGATACAGCAAGTGCCAAAGGCCGACGTAATTATTAAAAACCCAACGCACTTTGCGGTGGCGCTAAGGTACAAGGCCGAAAAAGACAACGCTCCAATAATTTTGGCAATGGGCCAAGACGAATTAGCAAAAAGGATTTTGCAAGTGGGAGAAGAAAATAACGTAATTATAATAGAAAATAAACCTTTAGCGCGCTCGCTATATGCAACAGGCAAACTGTACAACGAAATACCACCCGACTTATACAATGCAGTTGCAGAGGTTTTAGTATATATTTACAAGCTAAAAGGCAAAATAAATTAATAGCATTTAAAAATAAAATTATTATGCCTTTTAAATATAACCAAAAGTAAAAAATTAACCGAACATACAAAACCAAACCCAAAGGTAGGAAAACATTTATTTATGAAACGGCTACTTAACAACTCAATATCATTACTTGTGGTTATAATAGTGCTGTTCTTAGTTTTACCAATTCCAACGGTATTGCTAGACGTACTTTTAATCATTAATATATCGTTGTCAATAATGATATTGCTGATAACAATGAACATTTCAAATGTTTTGGAATTTAGCATATTTCCATCATTGTTATTGATAACAACGTTGTTTAGGCTTGGCCTTAACGTATCGTCCACAAGGTGGATACTTGGCAATGGCGGTTTTGCAGGTGTTGTAATTAAGGCGTTTGGAGACTTAATTACACAGGGCAATATTGTTATAGGAATAATTATATTTTTAATTATAGTTTTAGTACAATTTATAGTTATTACTAAAGGTGCCGAGCGCGTTAGTGAAGTTGCCGCCAGGTTTACGCTCGATGCAATGCCGGGCAAACAAATGGCAATAGACGCCGACTTGTCGAGCGGGCTAATTGGCGAAGACGAAGCGAGAGAGCGTAGGCAAAACATTCAAAAAGAAGCAGACTTTTACGGCTCGATGGACGGTGCTACAAAAATTGTTAAGGGCGACGCCATAATGAGCATTGTTATAACCGTTATAAACTTTGTTGGCGGTTTAATAATAGGCGTAGTGCAAGGCGGAGCAGATATAGGCCAAGTGTTTAGCGTATACTCTATTGCCACAATAGGTGACGGCCTTGTATCGCAACTTCCCTCGCTTATGATAAGTACCGCCACAGGCATGATAGTAACACGCAGTGTGTCCGACGACAGCCTTAACAACGACTTTTTGCGCCAGTTTAAAAGCCAACCACGCGCAATAATGGCTACGGGTATAGTGTTGTTAATATTAGCTATAATACCCGGCACACCAACATTTCCATTATTGGTTGTGGGTGCAGGCCTAGGAATGTTTGGCTATGCAATAATGCGAAAAATGAAGGCAGAAAAAGAAATTGAGTTATTGCAACAGCAAAAATTGGCAAGCGGTAAAACCGACGAGATACCCTCGGAGGGCGATTACTTTAAAGATATAAATAATGTGTACTCACTTTTAAATGTCGAACCCGTTGAAATGGAATTTGGATACAGTTTAATTCCACTAGTGGACGAGGGCAGCGGCGGCAAGCTTATTAATAGAATAGTGATATTTAGAAGGCAGTACGCACAGGAAATGGGCTTTGTTGTACCCAGCATACGCTTGCACGACGGAGCAGGACTTGGCACAAACCAGTACGTAATAAAAATTAGGGGCGAGGAAGTTGCTAAGGGAGAAATTTTGGTAGATTACTATCTTGCACTTGAACCGAGTAGCCCCGGCGGTGAAATTGACGGCATTGAAACGATTGAACCGGCATACGGCATACCCGCAAGGTGGATTTTGCCCGAGAACAAAGAACTGGCAGAAATTTACGGCTACACGGTAATTACACCGTTAACTGTTATGCTAACACACTTAACCGAAACAGTTAAACAACATGCGCACGAACTACTGGGAAGAACGGAAACGCTTCAACTGGTAGAAAACCTGAAGAACACGATGCCGGAACTGGTAGAGGACACAATACCAACGGTTATAACTTATGCGGCACTTGAAAAAATACTGCGCAACCTTATAAAAGAAGGTATACCAATAAAAGACCTTGCAGTAATACTTGAAACAATTTTAGACTCGAGTATTACAACAAAAGATATTGATACAATAACAGAAAACGTAAGGAGTGCACTAAGCAGAACAATAACACGCAAATTCTGCGAAAACGGTCAACTTCGCGTTGTAACGCTAGACGCAAGTGTAGAGAAGAGTATACTGTCGGCGCTTGCCAAAAACGAGCAGGGAATATACCTTGCACTCAGCCCCGATATTATGCAGCAAATTATATCTCAAATGGGCGAACAACGCAAAAAATTTAACGATTTATCGCAAACACCTATAATTCTTACAAGCCAGGTAATAAGAGTATATTTAAGCCGACTTATAAAAGGCTTTTACCCCGATGTGTACGTGTTGTCATTTAACGAAATAACGAGCAACGTACAAATTCAGGCACTGGGCAACATAACACTGCTTGCCAGCGAAGAATCGGCATAATTGCAGTATAGCCCTTAGCGAGGGGAGGAAAATTTATTGAGCGAAACAAGCACAGCGCAAAATATAGCACAAATAAGCGATGACTTGCAAAGTTTATCGAACGAAGAATTGCTATTAAAGTATAAGCAAACAAATGATACAGCCTTAAAATGGGAGCTTGCCCTTAGGTATACCGATTTTATTAAGCGCATTGCAATTCAAACGTGCGGTTTATACAATGGATTTACACAAATTGATGACGTTATACACGAAGGTGTAATTGTTTTGCTTAGTGCGGTAGACAGATTTGACCCCACTAAAGAAGTTAAGTTTGAAACATACATATCCAAGAGATTGCGCGGAATGATAGTAGACCTTGCAAGGAAGAATGACTGGCTACCTAGGCATGTTAGGCAAAGGGCAATAAAAGTAAATAAAGCGGTAGAAGAACTTAGCATAAAACTGGGACATGCGCCAAGTTCAGCTGAAATAGCACAGCATATGGGCATATCAAAACAGCAGTACAGCGAAACTTTTCAGGACATAACAGTTACAAACTTAATGTCGCTTGAAGTTTTAATAGATACATACGGAAACACGTCGGGCAAAATTTTATCCTCAAAGGACGCAAGCGATATTCCAAGCGAAATTTACGAGGAAAAAGATATGTATCAAAACTTGCACAAAGGCATATCAAAACTTAAAGATAACGAGCAGCTTGTGTTGTCGCTGTATTACGAAAAAGAGCTAACGATGAAAGAAATTGCACACGTTATGGGTGTAAGTGCACCCAGGGTATCGCAACTTCACGCAAGGGCAATACAACAACTTAAATTTTATATGGATAACGAATATCATAACGATTGATTTTGAACATAAATTATTAGCCTATTTGATGTACAAGAACGGAGAATATTATGACAAAAGGATTTTACAACCTGACAAGTGGAATATTGTCTCAAACAAGGCGCCTTGACGTTGTGGGTAATAACATGACAAATGTTACAACACCCGGTTATAAAAAAGAAACATATACCGACACAACGTTTGAACAGGTGCTTATAAGTAGGGTTGGCAACAGCGATAAAAGCCAAAGCGAAGTAATAGGCTCACAAAGTTATATGCTTGCCTCAGACGAGCTTTATTACGACCTGTCTGAAAGTGGGCTTGACATTACAGGCCTTAACCTTGATTTTGCAATAATGGGCGAAGGGTTCTTTGCAGTACAAACGCAAGATGGGGTGCAGTACACAAGGGGTGGAAGTTTTCAGCTTGATGAAGAGGGATACCTTTATGCGCCCGCATACGGCAGAGTGCTTGGCACAAACAGCCAGCCAATACAGCTTGATACAGATATGATTAACGCAGATATGCAAGGAAGAATATTTGACGAAGAAACGGGTGCCTTGATAGGTCAAATAGGGCTGTTTACTTTTAACGACGAATCATTGCTTGCAAAAACACAGCTTGGCCTTTTTGATATAGGTGACCAAGCGGCAACACCGGCAGACACACAGCAAATAATGTGGAAAGCCGTTGAAAACTCAAACGTAGACCTAGCCGGAGAAATGAGCAATATGTTAACAGCACAAAGGGCTCTTCAAAGTGCATCGCAAATATTAAAAATATACGACGAAGTGCTAAACAAAGCGGTAAACGACATTGGCAGAATTTAATTTGTATTTTATACAATGCAAATTAGGTATAAAACTTTTGCCAATAAACTTACACAAACACATATAACGATAGGAGCAAAGTTATGATACAAGGTTTTTACGCGGCAAGTACTGCGGCAAACCAACAAATGGAGCGCATGGCAGTGCAGGCAAACAATATAGCAAATGTTAACACATATGGATTTAAAGCTATGAGCCCTTCGTTTAGTACGCTTATGTACGGCATGTTAACAGGTGTAAACGACAATACACTTGAAAGAGGTACCGGTACACAAATGGTATCTACAAATACACTTTACGATACAGGCGGATTTACCCAAACAGGGCGCAGCCTTGATTACGCGGTATTCGGCGAGGGCTTTTTTGCCCTTAGAGATTTGTCTACAAATGAAATATCGTATACTAAGGACGGATCGTTTACAATATCAAGCTACCAAACAGCAAACGGTGAATCGTTTTATTTGTCGGACGGCAGTGGGCGGTTAGTACTTGATGAAGATTTGAACCCAATTATTGTAACTGATATACAAGAAAAACAACCTGTAGGTGTTTTTTCAATACAGTACAAAGATGGGCTTATACACGTTGATGGCGGCAGATTTTTGGCAGACCCGGAAAAAAATGGTGTGATAGAAGCTGTTGATACAGACGTTCAGCAAGGTTTTTTAGAGGAGAGCAATACTGACTTATCGACAGAAATGGCAAGGGTTATAGAAACGCAACATGCTTACAGCTATGCGCTTTCAATGATGCGAACAGCAGACGAAGTAGAAACTACAATTAATAACCTAAGATAAAACATTGAATTTATACATAGGTGAAAATATAAAACTAATATAGAATGCAGGTGATACTTTGAAGAAGTTTGAAGATTTAAACGGGCTTGAAATAGACGCATTACGTGAGCTTGGAAGCATAGGCAACGGTAATGCGGCAACATCACTTTCAGGTATGCTGGGTAAAGAGGTGCGAATATCGGTACCTCAAGTAAAAATACTGGAATACAACGAGGCAATAGAATGGATAGGCGGCGCTGAACCGATAACGGCAGGTGCGCTTGTTCGAATGTCGGGCGAGATAACAGGCGTTGTACTGATGGTACAACAAGTTAATTTTGTAAATTTAATATTGAGTAACATGCTTGGCAAAACTGTAAATGATTATGATGAGCTTACAGAGCTTGATGGCTCGGCACTTGTAGAGGTAAGCAATATTATGATTTCAACGTTTATAAATAGCTTGTGTAGCTTTGCCGATATAAACATACAGCTGTCAGTGCCGTCGTTTACTGTGGATATGCAGGGCGCCATACTTGCTGTGCCTATGGCCGAGTACGGTGGGCAGTCCGATTACATAATGACGATAAGCTCGGATTTCATTTGCGAAGAGCAGGTTATTCCGTGCAGGTTACTATTATCACCCGACATAAGGTCGCTAAATTATTTATTGAAAAAATTGGGAGTCCTTGATGAGTAAATTGATTGTAGGCATTGCCGACATGAAAATGTCACAAAACGCAGGAGAGCTAATTACATATGCTCTTGGATCTTGCATAGGAATTTGTTTGTTTGACCCAGCTGTAAAGGTATGTGCATTAATACATATAATGTTACCTTTAAATATGGAACCTCAGCGCACCTCTACATTTAAATATGCAGATACCGCCATTCCTCAAACATTAAAAGAGATGGAACAAAAGGGCGCTTCTCGTATGAGAATAACGGCGAAAATTGCAGGCGGTGCAAGCATGTTTGCGGTAGATCCTAAAAACCCCATGAGCAACATAGGCAAAAGAAACATAGATAGCGTTACAATGTGCCTTAGAAGAGACAGGATTAAGATTTTAGCACAGGACGTGGGTGGAGAAAAGGCTAGAACAATGTCGGTGGACGTTGCAACAGGTGGAGTTTTGCTAAAAAGCTACGGTAAACCGGATGTAGTTTTGTAAAATTAATAAGATATCGTTTTAAACATATAACAAAAAATTAAGGAGTGACGAGTGTGAGCGAGTACAGTATCGACGATAAAATTATAGAACCCGGCTCGAATGAAATAGAGATAATGCGATTTATAATTGGCGGCAATACATACGGCATAAACGTTGCAAAAGTAAAAGAAATAATGCTTTGCCAACCTGTTCAAAGTATGCCGCACGTGCATTTTGCTGTTGAAGGTATATTTAAACCGCGAGAAATGGTGCTTACTGTAATAGATTTGCCCTCGTTCCTCAGTCAAAATGCAGTAGAAAAATCAGAAAAAGACTTGTTTATTGTTACGAGTTTTAACAATTTATCTATTGCATTTAGGGTGCACTCCGTAGAGGGAATAAGCCGCATATCATGGCAAGATATACACTCGCCGGACGCAACCGTAGCAAGCTCCTCGGGCGCTATATTAACGGGTATAACTCAAATAGGCGACGATATTATAAGCATACTTGACTTTGAAAAAATAGTTATGGATATAGCACCTGAAACGGGTATTCAAGTGGGAGAAGTTGAAACACTTGGTGAAAGGGATAAAAGTACTGTGCCTATTTGGGTTGCAGAGGACTCCACTTTGCTAACACAGTTAATTCGCACATCGCTAGAGAAAGCAAAGTACGAAAATGTTACGATGTTTGCAAACGGCGCCGAACTTTGGAACTCGCTAAAGGAAATAAAAGGCAAAGAAAATTGGCGCGAATATGTAAAAATTATTATTACCGACCTTGAAATGCCGGAAATGGACGGGCATATGCTTATTAAGCTTATAAAAGAAGATGCTGACTTTAAAGAGATGCCGGTAATAATATTCTCGTCGCTTATATCAGAGCAAATGCGAATAAAAGGCAAGCAAGTTGGTGCTGATGAACAACTAAGCAAGCCCGAAATAGGTAAACTTGTGGGAATAATAGACAAATTTATAAACTAAAATATTTAAATATAAAAGAAATAAATTGTTTTGGAAAGAGAGTGAAAAAATGAGCACTAAATATATAGTTAGGCAGCCCATGAAAGACGCAGAAAGTAATATTGTAGGATACGACATACAGTATTACGGAGAAAATTATGCATTTGGCAGCTCAACAGAATCACTTTCAAATACGGCCGACCTTGTTGCAGCAGACACGGTGTACGGGTTTTTAACCCAAAATCACGAAAAGCACTTTAGCGGTTCGCTTAATTTTATGACGTTTACAAGTACGTTGCTTGTTAAAAAAACGCCATTGTTATTCCAGGCAAGCGAGCTTGTAATTCAAATAGACGATAGTGTGCTTATACATCCGCTTGCAATGCATATGGTTAAGCAATACGCCGAAAGTGGATACAAAATAGCCGTTAACGATTTCCAATTTACGCCAAGATATATGGCATTTATGGATCATATTGATTTTATACGCATTAATGTGCAAACAACTATGAGCGAAACTGTTGACCACTTGTTAGACATTGCAAAAAGCATGGATAAAAAGTGTATAGCATACGCCATAGAGAATGAGGCGCTTTATGACACAGTAAAAAACAAGCCTTTTTTTGCATTTGAAGGGGCGTATGTTGCTAAAAAAATTGCAACAAAGGCGCACAACAGCGAATATTTAAAAAGCAACTTTTTCCGCTTGATGATAGCTGTAACACAAGAAACCCCGGATGTGGATGAAATAGAAGAAATAATCTCGCTAGATGCAACGCTGACTTATGCAATACTAAAAGTGGTAAACTCGGTTTACTTTGCACTTAGAAAACGTGTTACAACCGTTAGGCAGGCAATTATGACAATGGGCCTTTCAGAGATGAAACAGTGGGTGTACCTAATAAGCGCAACAAACGGAGATGCCGAGAGCGCAGATGCTGCCTCGCAAGAATTTTTGCGATTGTCGTTTACACGAGCAAGCTTTTGCAGTAAACTGGTAAAGCACGTAAAAGGTGCAAGCTTAAGCAGGCAAGAGGCCTATTTAATGGGTATGCTCAGCACGCTTAATTACCTAATAGATGCGCCGCTGGTGGAAATACTTGAAGAAGTACCTGTTTCGCAAGAGATAAAAGATGCGCTTTTAGAGCAAAAGGGTAAATACGGTATAATGTATGCACTTGTGCTATGCTACGAAAACGCCGATTGGACTAATTTAGACAACCTTGCGCAGGCGCTAAACATACCATCGGATATACTTACAACAACGTATTTTGATTGTGTGGAAGAATCGCAAAGAATTTGGAACGAAATAGTAAGCCCAATGGAAGAAACTGCTCTGACAGTTTAATGACAGTGTACTATAAAAATATTATTAAATTTAATTAAATAAGTAATAAAAAACCTATTGCACAACACACTTTGTGGTGTTTGTGCAATAGGTTTAGCTTTGTTAATAATTATAACAATGGGTTAGTTATTATGTGCAGGCCTTTGTTCGCCCTCAGGTTTTTGAAAAAGCGAGGGTATGCTGCAAATTGCACTTACGCCAACAACAGTATAAACAATTCGTGACAGTAGGCTTTGCGCTCCGCCAAAAAGCCATGCAACAGCGTCAAAATTAAGCAAGCCAATAAGCCCCCAGTTTATACCGCCCACAATAATTAAAACTATACAAATTTTATAAAATACAGACATATAAATACTTCCTTTCATTAAATTATATATATTTATAAAACTGAACCTAAGCACAGTTTATTTTAATGATATTTTGTGCAATAAATGCGAATAATATACATAAAAACCAAAACAAAAGAAAAAAATGATTTACTAATAAAACAAGCATTAAGCCGGCGCCAAAAACCTTTAGCAAGTACAAAAATTAAAAGCCAAAAGATGATTTTTAGATGTTAATATGATATAATAAAATTTAAACAAATAAAACACAAGTAAATTACATGCCAAAAAACAAGGACAGAAAGGATACTTATTAAATGGAGTTTGACAGACATTGTTGGGCAAGAATAGATATAGATGCCCTACAAAGTAACTTTAATTTTGTAAAGAGGCAAGTAAATAATACACCCATTATGGCAGTTGTTAAGGCAAATGGCTATGGGCACGATGCCGTAACGGTGTCCAAATTATTCGATAAACTGGGGGCCTCGTGGTTTGGCGTAAGCTGCTTGCAAGAGGCACTAGAGCTAAGAAGAGCAGGCATAGACAAAAAAATACTAATTTTGGGTTACACAATGCCCGAATACGCAAAAGAATTAGAGCAAAACAATTTAGTGCAAACTATAAATTGCTTGCAATACGCCAAAATGTTAAACGAGGTATGTTTGCAAAAGGCAATAAGTGTTGATGTGCACGTGAAAATTGACACCGGAATGGGTAGGTTGGGATTTTCGGTTATAGACGATATAAACTCAACTGCGCAAGAAATTTTGCAGCTGGCAAATATGAAAGGCTTAAAAGCAAAGGGTATTTTTACGCATTTTGCCAGTGCCGACAGCCTTGAGGCGGACGACGTTGAATATACTAAAAATCAATACTCGCTATTGTGTAAAACGCAAGATATACTTGCGGCAAACGGCATGGCTTTTTCGTATGTGCACTGTGCAAACTCTGCGGGAATTATTAGCTCGCCTCAATTTCATTGCGACATCGTTCGCGCAGGTATTATTTTGTACGGAGAATCGCCATCGCACGAGTTAAAGCAAAACCTTAAAAGCGCGGTGCAAATGTGTGCAATAGTTTCGCAAGTAAAATTAATTAAAAGTGGCGATTATATAAGTTATGGCCGTACCTTTTGCGCACAAAAAAACATGAAAGTTGCAACTATATGCGCAGGCTATGCCGATGGCTATCCAAGGCTTATGTCAAGCAGGGGAGTTGTTAGCATTAATGGAAAACGGGCAAAAGTAATCGGTCGTGTTTGTATGGATCAGCTAGTGGTGGACGTAACTGACATAGACGATGTTAAAATTGGCGATACAGCAGTACTTTTTGGAGATGGCATAGCAGACAGTGCCACTAGAATAGCAGATGTATGCGGAACTATCAATTACGAAATACTTACATCTATTGGGCATCGTGTGCCAAAAGTTTACGTTAAAAACGGAAAAGAAATAGAAATGATTAATTATATAGAGGAGCGCAATAATGAACAAAAATAAATTGCTGGTCGTTGTGGATTATCAAAACGACTTTGTTACCGGTGCATTAAAAAACAACGAAGCGATAAAACTTGAAACAGGAATAGATGAGCTTGTGCAAAACACCTTAAACGACGGTGGCTTTGTAATTTTTACAAAAGATACACACGAAGGTGACTACTTGCAATCGAGAGAGGGTAAGCACCTACCAATACCCCACTGCATAGAAAACACAAATGGGCACAATTTATTTGGGTGCTTGCAAAAGTATGAAAACACGCAAAATAATAACATTTTAATAGTAAACAAACCAACATTTGGCTGTGCAAACTTGCCCCAGTACGTATTAAATTTATGTAAAGTACAGCCCGATGAAATTAGTATTTGTGGCGTTGTAACAGATATTTGCGTTATTAGCAACGCAATAATTTTACACAGTGCATTTACAAATGCAACAATAAAAATACACCAAAATTTATGTGCGGCAACAACAATACAGGGGCATAATAACGCCGTTAGCGTGCTAAGTGGCATGGGCTACAATATAGTAGACTGATGGAAAAAAAGCTAACAATTGGTGTGATGGCGCATGTGGATGCAGGTAAAACTACGCTGTGCGAAGCAATGCTTTACACGGCCGGTAACTTGCGCCGTTTTGGCCGAGTAGACCATAAAGATGCCCATCTAGATACGCATGAAATAGAAAAAAATCGCGGCATAACAATTTTTTCGAAGCAAGCTATACTTAAAACACACACAGCACATATTACGCTGCTTGATACGCCGGGCCATGTTGACTTTGCAAGCGAAACACAGCGTACACTTTTGGTTCAAGATGGTGTAATTATTGTAATAAGCGCTACACACGGTGTGCAAAGCCATACGGTAACACTGCTAAAAATGCTAAAACAACACAGCATACCAACAATTATTTTTATAAATAAAACAGACGTAGAAAACAGGGTTCAAAGCGATATTTTGCAAAAGTTAAATGTTTTAACAGGTGGCGGTTGCATAGATTTTACTAATGCGCACAGCGATATGCAAAGCGGATATTTAACACTGCCGCAATTATACGCCGAAGAGGCAGCGCTGCAAGACGCAGGCCTATTAAGCGATTTTGTTAAAAATGGTAAACTTTCAATAAAAAATGCAATAAGCGCAATTGGTGAAAGAAAAATTTACCCTTGTTATTTTGGCTCGGCACTAAAACTTGTGGGAATAGATGAATTATTATGTGGTGTATCAAGCTTAATTGCAGAGCCCGAGCAACATGAAACATTTGCTGCACAAGTTTTTAAAATAGACGAAGATGAAAACAGCGCAAGACAAACACATGTAAAAATTACCGGTGGAACAATTAGCGTAAAACAACCAATAACATTTGAAAACGAAAATGGACAAACAATAACAGAAAAAGTTGATGCAATAAGAATATACAACGGAAAAAAACACACAAACGAGCAAACGGCAAAGCAAGGCACGGTATGTGCGCTAACAGGCCTATTATCAACATATGCAGGCATGGCATTGGGCGCACAAAAAACTGCAAATGCAATGCAAGGTATCGAGCCGTTTTTAAAGTATAAAATAGAAATATTAAACAACACCGATATAGGATATGCACTTGAAAAACTGCAAATTTTAACACAGCAAGACCCAATGCTAAACATAACATATAATGAAAAACTTAGCGAAATACATGTAAATATAATGGGCGAAATACAACTTCAAGTTTTAAAAGCGCAAATAAAAAGTAAATTTAACCTCGACGTACAGTTTGTTAAAATAGGAATACTTTACAAAGAAACGATTGAAAACTCAGTTATAGGAATAGGACATTTCGAACCATTAAAACACTACGCCGAGGTGCATTTAAAAGTTGAACCGCTGCCTAGAAATAGCGGTATAATGATAAAATCACAGTGCAGAGAAGATGTTTTAGATAAAAATTACCAAAGCAGTATATTAAATTGTTTGAAAAATAAAAAACACACAGGAGTTTTGCTTAATGCACCGTTAACAGATGTTAAAATTACATTAATTGCAGGTAGAGCGCATAAAAAACACACCTCGGGTGCGGATTTTAGGCATGCAACAAATCGCGCACTTAGAAATGCCCTAAAAAAAGCAAACAGTGCTGTGCTTGAGCCTGTTTACAGTTACACTTTAACAGCTTTGCAAAGCTGCACAGGTAGGGCAATGGGCGATATACAGCGCATGTACGGTAAAATAGACAATACACAAACAATAAACGATACAGCGCAAATAACAGGTATTTTGCCCGTAAGTACGGCAATGGACTATGCGCGAGAGGTAAGTATTTATACAAACGGCGAAGGCGCAATAACGCTGCAAAGTGGCGGGTATGCGCTGTGCCACAATGCCGATGAAATAATAGCTGAGTGCAGTTACAATAGCGATACAGACGAGCAAAATATTGCCGATTCGATATTTTGTGAGCAAGGCACAAGTTACACAGTAAAATGGTGGGACGTGCACAACTATGCCCACATTACAAGTTATGATAACGACGAAAAAAACATTGTGATGTCGGTGCAAAACAAAGTAATACAAGAAAAAGTAAAAAGCAGGGCTAAAACGTATTGTGAATCGTTAGAGCTTGACAAAGAGTTGCTTGAAATTTTTGAGCGCACATACGGCAAAATAAAAAAAGACCCAAGTAAAAGTATGCAAAGCGTTAAAAAGCAGCCAAAGCCAACACAAATACAACTTAGCAAACCCTCCAAAACAGATGAAGTAAAACAAGCAGGTGCACAATATCTTCTTGTAGACGGCTACAACGTAATATATGCTTGGGAGCAATTAAAACAACTTGCACAAGATAATTTGGACTCTGCAAGACGAAAATTGATAGATATGCTGTGCAATCACACAGGGGTAATTGGCTGTGAAACAATTGTTGTATTTGATGCATATAAGGTAAAAGACGGCGTGGGAGATGTGCAAAAAATAGGCAATATACATGTTGTTTATACAAAAGAGGCCGAAACCGCAGATATGTATATTGAAAAAACAACGCACAACCTAGCAAAAAAACACTATGTAAGGGTTGTAACGAGCGACAGCTTAGAGCAGCTTATAATTATGGGCCATGGCGCAATGCGCGTATCGGCAAATGCGTTTTTGCAAGAGGTGCAAACAGCGGCGGAAACAATAAAGCAGTATCTTCAGTAAACAGCTACGTATAAGCTATGCTTAGCAATGCCGAATTTGAAAAAACCTGAAAAATATGTTATAATTATAAGATATGTTAAAAGGAGAAACGCCATGATTGTTTTAGGTATAGACCCAGGATATGCCATAGTTGGCTTTGGAGTAATAGACTATACAAACAATGCTTTTACTCCTTTAAGCTACGGTGCTGTTACAACAAAGGCAAAAACAAAATTTGAGCACAGGCTAACAGAAATTTATGACGATTTAAAACAAATTATACAAAGCACAAAGCCTGAAGCAATTGCACTTGAGAGCCTGTTTTTTACAACAAATCAAAAAACGGCAATTGCGGTTGCGCAGGCAAGGGGTGTAATATTGCTTGCAGCTAGCAAAGCGTGTGTGCCTGTGTTTGAGTACACACCGATGCAAGTAAAACAGAGCGTTTCGGGTTATGGCAAGGCAACAAAAAAACAAGTGCAAGAAATGACAAGAACCATTTTAAGAATGAAGACAACCCCAAAACCCGACGATGCAGCGGACGCACTTGCCCTTGCAATATGTCATGCTTACAGCCATAAAAGTAAGCAGTACGCTATAACTCCAACAAAGCGTCAGCAGCAAGGTTACTACTAATTTTTTAGTTTGCAGTAAAACATATATCTTATACAATATTACTTTTTGCAAATGTTTAAAAGTAGTACATTTATATTTTGTTTAAGTACCAATTTACACATCGTGAAGAAAGGACTGCTTACATTTATGATTTATAGCTTAAGTGGAACAGTAACTGAAAAATCATCGGACTACATTGTAATAAGCTGTGCGGGCGTAGGATATTATGTATCGGTGCCGCAAAGAATAAATGCGCAACTATCGCCCATTGGCAAGGATGCAACAATTTACACTGTGATGAACGTTACCGAAAACGATGTTGCTCTTTTTGGCTTTGATGATATTGAAAGCCGCAAAATGTTTTTGCTTTTAACAAGCGTGTCGGGCGTGGGGCCAAAGGCGGGGCTTGCTATTTTAAGTGCACTAAATTGTGCACAAATTGCGCTTGCACTATCGAGCGCAAACTACAAAGCCTTTACCGCTGCAAATGGTGTTGGCCCAAAACTAGCACAAAGAATTGTACTGGAACTTAAAGATAAAGTTGGCAAAGGGCTTGTGCAAAGCGATACAAGTGGTATACAAAGTGGCGAGTTTGCATCTGCAGCTAGCGATGTCTCTCAGGCAATGGCCGCACTTATGGCACTTGGGTACACCGCAGGCGAGGCAAACGCCGCGCTTGCAAATATAGACACAACACTGCCAACTGCGGAAATTATTAGGCTGGCACTGCAAAATATCGGTAAAAGGGGTTAGCGCATGGCTATTGATTTGGTAAACGTTAATTACGAACAAGACGACGATGCACAGCGCATAATTAGTGCAGAAAAACAGCCACAAGAATTTGATGCAGAGCTAAGCTTGCGCCCACAAACACTAGAAGAATACATAGGGCAAGACAAGGTTAAAGAAAACCTAAAAGTATATTTGCAAGCTGCAAAATTAAGGCAAGAGCCGCTTGACCATTTGCTACTTTACGGCCCACCGGGGCTTGGCAAAACAACGCTTGCATGTATAGTTGCAAAAGAAATGGGCGTGCATATAAGAATAACATCGGGGCCCGCAATAGAAAAACCGGGCGATTTAGCAGCGCTTTTAACTAATTTACAAGAGGGCGACGTGCTATTTATTGACGAAATACATCGCCTTTCAAGACAAATAGAAGAAGTGCTTTACCCGGCGCTGGAGGATTATGCACTTGATATAATGATAGGAAAGGGCCCGTCGGCACAGAGCATACGCATAAACTTACCGAAATTTACCCTAGTGGGTGCAACCACAAGGGCAGGGCAGCTTACAAGCCCCTTAAGAGACAGATTTGGCGTTATATTAAAACTGGAACTGTACTCGGCAAGCGAACTTGCAAAAATAATAACACGCAGTGCCGATATATTACAGATAAAATGCACAAATGACGGCGCACATGAAATGGCAAAATGTAGCCGAGGCACACCAAGGGTTGCAAACAGAATACTTCGCCGAGTGCGCGACTTTGCAATAGTATTGGGCGAGGGTGAAATAACAAAACAACAGGCACTAAATGCCCTAAAACGAATGGACATTGATTATATGGGCCTTGATGAACTTGACAGAAATGTGCTTAAAGCGATAATTGAAATGTACTCAGGCGGCCCGGTTGGGCTTGAAACGCTTGCCGCAGCACTTGGTGAAGAGGCAATTACACTTGAAGATGTGTGCGAACCTTATTTAATGCAACAAGGGTATTTAACACGCACACCGCGTGGCAGATGTGTAACAAGGCTTGCATTTGAGCATTTAGGAATAAAACCACCTAAAAGAGACGGCAAAAACCCGCAACAAAGCTTTTTTGATGAAGAAGAGTAATGATGATTTTGCGAATGAGCAAAGTTGTATCGGGATTATAAAATAATGAATAGCCAAATGAACAACAAACAACTTACAAAACTTAGAAGAGAAGTTTTTTGCCGAGCTTTTTTTCAAAAAAGCGGAAGGGGTAAAAAGAAAAAACACTAAAAATTTATATAATATACTAATTTTTTTAACATTTATACTGTAAAATAATTAACGCCATAAATATAAATATTAAATACTAAAATATAATTGTATACCAGAAAGGAATTCACAAAATGGGAAAACTATTCGGAACAGATGGAATAAGAGGAATTGCAGGAAAAGAACTTTCGACAGAACTTGCGATGCAAATAGGCAGAGCAGCAGCTGCAGTGCTTGCCGGAAAAACAAAACATAAACCCAAATTTATAATAGGCAAAGATACACGAATATCGGGCGACATGCTTGAGAGTGCACTTGCAGCAGGCCTTTGCAGCGTAGGCGCAAACGTAGAAATTTTAGGCGTTGTACCAACGCCGGCCGTTGCATACCTTGTAACAAAATATAACGCCGACGCAGGCGTTGTAATATCGGCATCACACAATCCGGTAGAATTTAACGGCATAAAACTTTTTGGTGGCGAGGGACGTAAACTGCCCGACGATGTAGAAAACGAAATTGAAACGCATGTACTAAACGGCGGAGAAAACCTAACACTGTGTAGCGGCATTGACGTTGGACAAATTACATATGCCCAAAATGCACAAGAAGATTATACAAACTATATAAAAAACATAATAAATACTGATTTATCGGGAATAAACGTAGCGATAGACTGTGCAAACGGTGCTGCAAGCGACGTTGCACAAAAGCTGTTTACATCTTTAAACGCAAACTGTAAATTTATAGGTACTGCCCCAAACGGAGAGAATATTAACGACGGCTGTGGATCGACACACCTTGATAAACTAAGCAAGTTTGTACTGAAAAATAATATGGATTGTGGCGTAGCATTTGACGGCGACGCCGACAGATGCCTTGCAGTAGACGAAAAAGGGCAAGAAATAGACGGCGATAAAATTATAGCCATACTTGCAGGCCAATTAAAAGTCGAGGGAAAACTAAATCAAAACACGGCCGTTGCCACAGTAATGAGCAACATGGGATTTATGGAGTACATGAAAGAAAACGACATACAAACGGCAACAACAGCAGTAGGCGACAGATACGTACTTGAAGAAATGCTTGACAAAGGCTACAACCTTGGCGGCGAACAAAGCGGCCACGTAATATTACTAGATTACTGCACAACAGGCGATGGTGAATTGACCGCAGGTATGCTGCTTCGTACATTGGCACAAAAAAAATGCAAAATGAGCGATTTGAACGGAATATACAAAAAATTCCCACAAGTTATAGTAAATATAAAAGCATCTCGCGAAGAAAAAGACAAATATAAAAATGACGAGTACATTGAAGGATTTATAGAAGGGCAACAACAAAGCCTTATGGGCCAAGGTCGCGTACTTGTGCGTGCCTCCGGTACCGAACCTCTTATTAGGGTAATGGTAGAAGGTAGGGACGAGGACGCAATAGGCGTAGCAGCACAAAAAATTGCCGATAAAATAAACCAAAGAATACATAAGTAAAACACAATACTAAGGCAATGCATAATGAAATTGCAAATGCCCGTAAGGAATAAGCAATGAGAGTATCGAACAAATGGAGCGAATACGAACTTATAGACGCTACGCACAAAAATAGGCTTGAGCGCTGGGGCGATGTAACATTAATAAGACCCGACCCTCAAGTTATTTGGAAATGCGATAAAATGAGCGATAAATGGAAAAATGTTGATGCGGTGTACAGCCGATCGAACACCGGCGGCGGTGCATGGCAATACAAACGCAAAATAAAAAATAAGTGGAATATTAAATACGGCGAGTTAACTATGATTGTATCTCCTACGGGCTTTAAACACACGGGAATTTTTCCCGAACAAGCAGTTAACTGGGACGCATATATTGAGCTAATAACAGCCGAAAACAAACGGCGCACACAGCCCATAAAGGTTTTAAATTTGTTTGGCTATACGGGCGGTGCAACGCTTGCTTGCGCATATGCAGGCGCAAGCGTATGCCATGTAGACGCCAGTAAAGGTATGGTTAACTGGGCAAAAGAAAACGCCTTTGCAAACAATTTTGCCGACAAACCCATAAGATGGATTGTGGACGACTGTGCAAAATTTGTTGCAAGGGAAATAAAACGCGGCCAAAAATACGACGCTCTTATTATGGACCCACCAAGCTACGGTAGAGGCCCGGGCGGTGAAGTATGGAAAATAGAGGACAGCATTTACGAGCTTATAGACCTTTGTGCAGGTGTTTTAAGCGATAATCCGTTATTTGTTGCGGTAAATAGCTACACAACGGGGCTTTCGCCAAGTGTAATGCAGTACATGTTAATGATGCGAGTGCAAAGCGTTTATGGCGGGCGCACCGAATGCGACGAAATAGGTATAAAAGTAACAAGCACAAATGGCAATGTACCGTGCGGTGCAACGGCATTTTGGCTTTCCGATACGGCTAAAATAAAGCTGTAAAGCATTGCAAACAAGGCTTATAATAACTGAAAGGAATTTTACACATTGAACAACTGCGATAACAACATGATAAATGTGCAAGACATATCGTTTTCGTATAGCGAACAGGGAATTAACGCCATAGATGGGCTGTCGATGAACGTAAGTAAGGGTGAATTTGTAGCTGTGCTTGGTGCAAACGGGTGCGGCAAAAGCACGCTTGCAAAGCACTTTAATGCAGTGTTGTTACCGCAAAAAGGCACAGTGTATGTACAAGAAATTGACACAAAAAACGAGCAAAGACTTTTAGAACTTCGACAAAAAGTCGGTATGGTTTTTCAAAACCCCGACAACCAAATTGTGGCAACAATTGTGGAAGAAGACGTTGCATTTGCCCTTGAGAACCTAGGTGTAGAGCCCGGCGAAACCCGAAAAAGAGTTGATGAAGCGATGAATATGTCGGGGATATACAAGCACAGGCTAAAAGCGCCACATAAGCTTTCCGGTGGGCAAAAACAGCGTGTGGCAATTGCTGGTGTAATAGCTATGCGCCCAAACTGCCTTGTGCTAGACGAAGCAACAGCAATGCTAGACCCAATTGGCAGGGAAAAAGTGATGCACACCGTAAAAAAATTAAATAGAGATTTTAACATTACAGTTGTTCATATAACTCATTACATGGAAGAGGCAACACTTGCCGACAGAGTTATTGTAATGAGCGAGGGAAAAATAGTAATGCAAGGCACGCCAAAACAAGTTTTTAGCAACATAAATAAGGTAAGGCAGTATCACCTAGACGTACCGCAGGCCGCAGAGCTTTGTGCGCTGCTTACACAACAAGGACAAGCTATGAAAAGCGACATAATAGACGTTGATGAGTGCGCGAAAGAGCTGTACAAAGCACTTACAGGCAAGGAGGCACCGCTGTGAGTGAAATGATAAGGGTAGAAAACGTAAGCTATATTTACAACGAGGGAATGCCCGACGAAACAACCGCACTAAATAATATTAACATAAGCGTAAACGAGGGAGAATTTGTAGGGCTTATAGGGCCTACCGGTTGCGGAAAAAGCACGCTTATAACTCATTTTAACGGCATTAATAAGCCCGGTAGCGGTAAAATATACATTGGCGGCGAAGATATATGGCACAACCCTAAAAATATACGAAAATTTAGGTTTATGGTTGGGCTTGTTTTTCAGTACCCCGAGTACCAACTGTTTGAAGAAACGGTGTACAAAGACATTGCATACGGCCCAATAAACATGGGCCTTACACAGCAAGAGGTAAAACAGAGGGTTGAAATGGCAGCACACTTTTGTCAGCTCAGCAATGAAATGCTGCAAAAAAGCCCGTTCGAGCTGTCGGGCGGGCAAAAAAGACGTGCTGCAATAGCGGGCGTGCTTGCAATGCAGCCAAAAATACTAGTGCTGGACGAACCCGCCGCCGGCCTTGACCCAATGGGGCGCGATGCAATTTTAGGACAAATAAAGGACTACCATAAACAAACAAAAAACACAACAATACTTGTAAGCCACAGCATGGAAGACATTGCAAAATATGCCGATAAAGTAATTGTAATGAACAATGCGCAAGTAATAATGTACGATACAACGCAAAATGTATTTGCAAATGCACAAATGCTTATAAACATAGGCTTAAGTGTGCCGCAAATTACTCAAATATTTTTAAAACTAAAGCAAATGGGGCTAAACATAAAAACCGATGTTTACACAATGGATTATGCGGTGAAAACAATTTTAAATGCAAAAAACAGTAAAGATATTTTCGCCGAAAAAGGCGGTGTTTAAATGCTAAGAGATATAACTATAGGTCAGCATTTTCCGGGAAATTCTGCCGTGCATAAGGCCGACCCAAGGTTAAAAATAGTGCTTACAATTGCGTACGTGGTAATGCTATTTGCAACGCCAAATTTTGGTGCACTTGTGGTATCGTTTTTGTTTTTATTGCTTCTTTATACGGCAAGTAAAATAAAAATTAAGGTAATAATTAAAAGCCTAAAACCCATAGTGCCACTAATTTTATTTACAAGTGTATTAAATTTATTTTTTATGACAGACGATACACAGCCACTATTTTCGTTTTGGATAATAGATGTTTATACAGTAGGAATAGAATACGCAATTCTTATAACAGTAAGATTAATATTGCTAATAGCCGGAACAAGCCTTTTAACATACACAACAAGCCCCATAGCGCTTACAGATGCAATTGAAAGATTGCTTAGCCCATTTGCAAAACTGCGGCTACCGGTGCACGAACTTGCAATGATAATGACAATTGCCCTAC
>CAYJLZ010000003.1:57741-60890 GCA_964371265.1 uncultured Bacteroides sp.
AAGAAACCGAAAAAATAATGAACGCACAAAAAGCAAGAGGTGCACAACTGGACAGTGGAACATTAAAACAGCGCATAACTGCGCTTGTACCGGTTTTAATACCGCTTTTTATATCGGCCTTTAGGCGGGCCGACGAGCTTGCAATGGCAATGGAGTGCAGATGTTACAGCGGCGGCGAGGGAAGAACAAGAATGAAACAATTGCATGCTAATTATAAAGATGCCTTGTATGCGCTGTTTTGTATTTTTGTATTTTCTTTAATGGGAATTACATCTATTTGGTTTAAAAGGATAGGTTACTAAGTATGCATGTGCTTATAACAATGCAGTTTAAAGGTACGAATTATCATGGATTTCAAGTGCAAAAAAATGCTGTAACGGTGTGCCAAACACTGCAAGATGCTATGCAAAACCTGTACGGAGTGCGCCCCGATGTAAAGGGTTGTTCGCGAACGGACGCAGGGGTGCACGCGCTTGAATACTGTGTAAGCTACACACAGCCAAAACCAATACAACTACATAAACTGCCGCTTGCACTAAACAGGTTTTTGCCAAGCGACATAAGGGTGCTTTTGATGATACTTTCCATGCAAGGTATAGCGCTGTTAGCAAAGAGTACATATATAAAATTTACAACAGCCATGTACATAGCGTGTTTAATTTGCAAACAAGTTTTAAAGTAAGTGCAAAATTAGACATTGAAAAAATGAGGCAGGCGGCAAATTTAATTTGTGGCAAGCACGATTTTAAATCGTTTATGAGCATTAAAAGTGATATTAAAGACACTGTTAGAACGGTTAACTTTTTAAATATAACAAAGCAGGGCGATGAAATAACACTGCATATTTGCGCAGATGGATATTTGTATAATATGGTGCGCATTATTGTAGGAACACTTATTGATGTAGGGGTAAAGCGTAAAAATCCCGACGACATAACAAATATTATAAATAGTAAAAACCGAGAAAACGCGGGCGATACAGCACCTGCGCAAGGGCTTTTTTTGTATAAGGTAAATTACATGTAATAAAGTTTAAGGGGGCAGCCAAATGGCAGTAAATCAAAAACAAAATATAAGCATTGCCGGCAGCAACCAAACAAGCAAAAAAATACAAGAAATACGCAGAAGACGCAAAGCAAGAAGACTGCGGACATTTATAATATTTGTACTACTGGCGTTAACGGTAAGTTTGTACATTTTAGGTGCGTTTAACGTGCCACTTGCTGTGGGCGAGCAGCTTATTAACGACATTATAATAGCGCTAGAGCCCGGAGAGGGCTTTCCTGTATTCAGAGACTTACAAAGTTTTAAATTGTCTGATGATTTGGTAAACGGTGCGGCTGTAATGCTGGACAGTGAGCTATTAATATATTCGGCAAAAGGAAATTTGCTTCGCACTGTGCCGCATAGCTACATAAACCCTGTAATTAGTACAAGCAATAACAGCGTTTGCATGTACTCAACGGGAGGCGCGCGCCTAAGTGTTGAGTCAAGAACACAAACAAAATTTACGCACGAGTACACATCGGCAATACAGCTTGCAAAACTAAGCCAAAGCGGCAACCTTGCCGTTTTTACCAAAAACGAGCTTGTTGTGTACGATAAATATTTTAACGAGGTGTGGTCTTGGCAGGCACCAACACAAATACCGCTTGGCATTGAGTTTGCTAAAAGTAACAACAACTTTGCAGTTGCAACGCTAAATACAGAAAATGCATTGACAAACACATACATTTACTTATACAATATAAACTCAGGTACAGCTTTGGGTACTATAACTGCACAAAATGCAATGCCTATTAAAATGGCTTATACGCAAAACGAGCTTATTGTTGTATACAATACTTTTACAGCCGTTTACGATGCCAAAACAGGCGAAAAAAAGGCCGAGTATGTTTACGACATTGCAGCGGTAAGTTCGGTAGATATAGACGAAAGTGGCAACGTTGCAATCTTGTTTAAAACAGAAAACTATCCGGGGCTTACAAAACTTGTATTGTGTGATAAATTGCTTGAAACTGTGGTAGAATTAAACGTGCAGTCGGATGCAAGTTATGTAAAATTCGCAGATGGCTTTGCACACCTAGTGTATGAAAAAGAGATTGAAACGTACGAAAAACAACAGCAAACGGACACTTGGCAACTGTTAAAAAAGCAAAATACAAACGACGTTGTTTTTGATATCATTGACGCAAACGTGCCGCTTTATGTTACCCAAAGCGGAATTTTGCCCATAGATACCAGTGAAGATAACACAGCATAATTTTGTATATTTGCCAAAAAACTAGCGCTGAATAATTGCAATGCAGTAAGGTATATTGCAATGCCAAACAAAATAATAATTATAAAATTAACTATAATTTGTATTGAATAATAACACACAAGAGAGGAAACGATAACATGGAAATAAGTTTATTTGGAATATTTGTTGACGTGCTACTTGTAATAGTATTTGTGGCAACACTATTTCACTATATTAATAAGGGGTTTGTGGCAAGTTTTGTAAATTTGGTTAGTATGCTGGGTTCGTTTATAATTAGCTTTATAATCTCAAATGCACTGTCCGACGTTGTGTTTAACACATTTTTCAGGCAGGGCCTTGTCGATTCAACTCAGGAGAACATTAACAACTACGGAACGTATACAGCCGATAATTTTTTACAGGGAATAATGTCGGTATTTCCGCAAACTTTTCAAGCAAGCGTGCAAAACTCAATTTCAACAATAATTAACAGCAACGCCGCAAATGCCGCAACAGGAATAGTAGACAGCGTTGTTGCACCAATATTAACATCGTTTATTAGCCTTGTAATTTTTATAGTATTTTTTATAATTTGTTTAATACTGTTTAAATTTATAGGTGGCCCAATAGGCAAAACAATAAATAAATTGCCTATTGTAGGTGGAATTAACAAACTGCTTGGCGGT
This sequence comes from uncultured Bacteroides sp., assembly GCA_964371265.1. Classification (GTDB taxonomy): domain Bacteria; phylum Bacillota; class Clostridia; order Oscillospirales; family Ruminococcaceae; genus Ruthenibacterium. Next base: position 60,670 of record CAYJLZ010000003.1, read on the forward strand.
GTTATGGGCATATTTGGCGGCATTATAAATATGCTGCTTGTACTGCTTTTGTTTTGGTTTTTACTTGCAATTACAAACAGTACCCTTGCGGCTTTCTCTGCGCAAGATTTAACGAGCAGTTTCTTTTTTAGGCTGTTTACTCAGTATAACCCATTTTTTTAGTAATTGAGGTTTTTTAAATGATATGTGTAAAATGTAATAAGCGCCCTGCCATAGTTTTT
>CAYJLZ010000004.1:0-4591 GCA_964371265.1 uncultured Bacteroides sp.
AAACTTTTAGTAAAATTTGGTGCTTTTTTGCTTTTCGTGTTGAAAGGTATGTAGAACAAAACCGCCAAAAAACAAACCTGTTTTACAATACGAACAATAAAAAATAATAAACTTATTGTAATAAATTAATTAAATAAACGAACAGTAAAATAAACACAACCTATGACAGGAGCATAAAATGGCAAAAAAGCAAAGCAAGCCAAGGGCGCCAAAAAGGCCGCAACTTGGCGATAAAGTTGAAATAAAAAATGCGGGAAACGTAACGCAAACTCATATAACAAGTACATTAAAAAACAACTATATGCCGTATGCAATGAGCGTAATAGTATCGCGCGCATTGCCCGAGATAGACGGCTTTAAGCCGGCACACCGCAAAGTGCTTTATACAATGTACAAAATGGGGCTGCTAAAGGGTGCAAGAACAAAATCGGCCAATATAGTTGGCAACACAATGCACCTTAACCCACATGGAGACCAAGCCATTTACGACACTATGGTGCGCCTTGCCAAAACTAACGAAAGTTTGCTTGTGCCGTACGTATCGGGCAAGGGCAACTTTGGCAAAAGTTACAGCCGAGATATGGCGTATGCCGCAAGCAGATACACCGAGGCAAAGCTTGAAGACATTTGCACAGAGCTTTTTTCCGATATAGACAAAGACACTGTTGATTTTGTAGATAACTACGACTCAACAACAAAAGAACCAACACTTTTACCTGTTACATTTCCCGGAATACTTGCAAACAACACGCTGGGCATAGCCGTGGGCATGGCAAGCAGCATATGCTCGTTTAACTTAGCCGAACTTTGCAACACAACAATTGCGCTTATAAAAAATGCCGAGCACGACATACACAGCACAATGCCGGCACCCGATTTTATTGGCGGCGGCTATATTATTTACAACGAGCAAGACATGAAAAGCATTTACGAAACGGGCAGAGGCAGCATTAAAGTGCGTGCAAAATACGAGTACGTTAAAGACGGCAACATGCTTGAAATAACGCAAATACCGCCAACCACAACAATAGAGGCTATTATGGACAAAATAGCCGACCTTGTAAAGAGCGGTAGAGTAAAAGAAATAAACGATATGCGTGACGAAACCGATTTAAACGGTCTAAAGCTTACAATAGACCTAAAACGTGCGCAAGATCCCGATAAGGTAATGCAAAAATTGTTTAGGTTTACGCCGCTGGAGGACTCGTTTTCGTGCAATTTTAATGTGCTTATATCGGGTATGCCAAGGGTAATGGGAGTAAGAGAAATATTAGAAGAGTGGACAGCGTACCGAACAGAGTGTGTGCGCCGCCGCACATTTTATGAGCTAACGGGCAAGCAAAAACGCCTACACCTACTAAAAGGGCTAGAGGCTATACTTTTAGACATAGACAAAGCAATAAAAATAGTGCGAGAAACACCCGAGGATAGCTTAGTAGTGCCAAACCTTATGATAGGTTTTGGCATAGACGAAACACAAGCAGAATACGTGGCGGAAATTAAACTTCGCCATTTAAATAAAGAGTATATATTAAAACGAACAAAAGAAATAGAGCAGCTTTTGACAGATATAAAAAACTTGCAAGAAATTTTGGATAGTAAAAGCAAAATTAAACGCATAATAACAGATGAGCTAGCACAAGTGGCAAAAAAATACGGCGAGGCGAGAAAAAGCGAAATTTTGTACGAGGGCGATTTTGAAACGCACGAAGAAGAAGAGCAAACAATGCCCGACTACAACGTTACAATTTTTTATACAAAAGAGGGTTACTTTAAAAAAATACAGCCCCAAAGCCTAAGAATGGCAAGCGAGCAAAAACTAAAAGAGGGCGACGAAATAATAAGGCAAATTGAAACAAAAAACAACGTAGAACTACTGTTTTTTACAAACAAGTGCCAGGTATATAAGTGCCGAGCAGGAGATTTTGACGACACTAAAGCCAGCGTAATGGGAGACTATGTAGCGGCAAAGCTGGCCATGGAGGACGGTGAGATGCCAATTTATATGGCAGTTACCGAAAACTACAAGGGCAGCATGTTGTTTATTTTTGAAAATGGTAAGGGCGCAAAAATTAGCATGGAGAGCTATGCAACAAAGCAAAACCGCAAAAAGCTTGTAAACGCTTACAGCGATAAATCGGCGCCTGTATATGTGCAGTATTTGCAAGAGGAATGTGAACTTGCAATTAAAACAACACAAGATAGGATGCTGCTAGTATCGACAGCGCAAATACCTGCAAAAACAACTAAAAATACAGCGGGAGTAAATGTAATAACGCTTAAAAAAAGCAGTAAAATTACGAGTGTTAGCATATTTAACGAAACAGAGCTTATAAACCCGCACAGGTACAGAGTGCGCAGTTTGCCTGCAAGTGGCGCACTTATTAAAAGCGAAGACATAACCGAAGAGCAACAATTATCGTTTTAAAATAAGGTTAATGTTAAACCCATGCCAAAAGTATACATGCAAAGAGTATAAGTGTTTTATCACATGTCTTTCGGTTAGTATTTTTGCCGGGTAAAATAACTTGTAAGCAACAAAATAAAACAGCCGTGTGAATTATCACACGGCTGTTTTGCTGTTTAAATGCGTATATTAACATTAATTAAACGTGGCAATAAATTACTTTCTTTTGCCAAAAAGGCGTAGCAAATACAAAAATATGTTTATAAAATCAAGATACAGCGATAAAGCGCCTATTATACTTGATTTTTTTGCCATTTCGCTGTCTGTGCCGTACATGTGGTAGTAGCCCTTAATTTTTTGCATGTCGTATGCCGTTAGGCCCATAAACAATGCTAGGCAAACAACGCACATAATAGTGTCTAGCCCCGACAAATTTAAAAACAGCGACAATGCCCAAAATATAACCATTACAATTAAACCTGCGCTTAAAATAGGTGCAAGGCCCGATAAATCACGCTTTGTGAAGTACCCGTAAGCTGCAAGTGCGCCAAAGTAAAGCGCAGCCATTGCAAAAACAAATACTAAACTTTGAAAATTGTATATTACAAAAATAGAAGAGAACGTTATACCGTTAATAAAAGCATATCCAAAAAACAGCGCAAATGCTGCGCCAACGCTCAATTTATTTATCATTCTGCTTAAAACTATTACCATAACAACCTCTATAATCAAAAGTATCATAGGTATTGCAAGGTTGCTGTAAATAACATAAACAAGCGGTGTGTAGCTAATTACAAAAGGTGTAATAAAAGTTAATATAAGGCCTAAAAACATCCACAAAAATGTTTTTGAGATGTATTGGCTAAGCGTTTGTGTGTTTGGTGCGCCATAACCTGCACCGGTGTTTGCATAGGCCATGTTGTTTTGCATGTTATAGCCGTTTTGGCCGTAGTTGCCGTTTTGTGGGTAGTTATTATTTGGGCCGTAATTGCCGTTTTGCGCATAGTTATTGCTCGGTGCATGGTTATTATTTTGTACATAGTTATTGTTTTGCACATAATTGTTATTTTGCGCATTGTACTCGTTATTTTGCGTCGACGGTTCGCCAAAAGTGCTTTTGTCGTATCCGTACTCGTTGTTGTTGTCCTTCATTAAAAAATCTCCGTTCGTATTTTCGCTCTCGGCTAGTTTAAGTATATTACATGCCGAAACATACTAATAAATAGTGCAGCAAACTGCATTTAATTAGTATTGCTAATATATTTTATAACATAATTATAAAATATGCAATAAAAATTAAGTTATTTAACAAAATATAAAAATTTTCTAAAAAATATCATTGCTAATTAATGCTAGCATATTTTTAACCGTAATTTTAATTATTTTTTAAATGCACAAAATAATTAGCAAAATATAATGTTAACATTTTCATTTGCTGTGGAATACGATACTTATAGCAACAATAAATGATTTATAAAACAAGTAAAATTATTAATACTAAAAATAAGCAAATTACAAATAATTTTGCAAAAAACAGAAGGGAGCTATTAGCTTATGATTAATTTTATCACAGGCGGCACAGGAACATTGCGAATTAGAACGACTGCGGCAGAAAGCGCACTGCCAATTCCAAATGCTAAAATAAGCATATACAGCCAAGCTACAAACGAGCTTTTGTATGAAAACTACACAGATGTTAATGGAATTTTAGATGATATAACATTGGATTGTCCGCCAAAATACTTGTCTCTTGATGAGGACAACACGCAAAAACCATATGCAACATATAACCTTGTTGCACAAAGCGATACATACAAAACCGCATATGTAAACAACTTTCAAATATTTGATGACCAAAAAGCACTTGCACCAATTTTAATGTTGCCAAAAAACCTAACACAGCAGGCAACGTTTGTAAACGATGAGCAAGATATAGTAAATATACCCGAACACCCTCTTTTTGTGGGCGGCGGCGGTTCGGCAAGGGCTCCGTCTACTACGTGCACACAGCCAATTTTGCTTACAGAGGTTTTTGTGCCGCGAACAGTAACAGTGCACCTTGGAAAACCATCCGAGAGCGCACAAGACGTTACAATACCTTTTATAGACTACGTAAAAAACGTGGCATCGAGCGAAATATACCCAACATGGCCCGAGCAATCTTTAAGGGCGAATATACACGCG
>CAYJLZ010000004.1:4601-4935 GCA_964371265.1 uncultured Bacteroides sp.
CATATATACCGAGTGGTATTTAAGTAAAGGTTACAACTTTACTATAACAAACAGCACAGCATACGACCAATATTACGTTCACAACAGAACAATATACGACAGTGTAAGCGTAATTGCCGACGACATATTTAACACATATTTGCGCCAGCCAAATACAGTAAACCCGTTTTTTAGCGAGTACTGTGACGGCAAACAGGTAACATGCCCCGGTATGAAACAGTGGGGAACAGTAACACTTGCCGAGCAAGGATATACAGCGCCCGAGATACTTGAGTATTACTACGGTGATTTGGAAATTATACGCACAAACAATGTGCAAGACATACCCCAAAGC
>CAYJLZ010000004.1:4945-6042 GCA_964371265.1 uncultured Bacteroides sp.
CCCGGAACACCGCTTACAATAGGCAGTACGGGAGCTAGCGTTAAAGTAATACAGCGCCAGCTTAACCGCATAGCCGACGACTATCCAGCTTTTGGCACAGTGGAAGTAGACGGCGTGTACGGCTCGGCAACGGCTGAAGTGGTGAAAAAATTTCAAGCTCAGTTCAGCCTTACTGCCGACGGCATTGTTGGAAGAAGCACATGGTACAAAATAAGCTACATATACGTGTCGGTTAAAGACCTTGCAGAACTTACAAGCGAGGGAGAAAAACCAAGCGGAGATTTAGTAGATGGGCAATACCCGGGAAGTGCATTGTCTGTTGGAAGCAGTGGAGATAACGTACTTCAAGTGCAATTTTGGCTAAACGAAGTAGGGCAATATATACAGGGCTTTCCCGAAATATCGGTAGATGGACAGTTTGGCCCACTTACAAAGGCTGCGGTAGAGGCGTTTCAACAGCAGTTTGGCCTAAGTGTTGATGGCATTGTGGGAGAGAGTACATGGAACGAGCTTTATAAGCAGTACTCTGAGGGCGTAACAGACTCTACACCGGGAACAACAGGCCCCGGGCAATATCCGGGTACAGCGCTGCGCATAGGAAGTACGGGCGATGATGTTAAGCGAATGCAGTTCTTTTTGCGCATAGTAGCGCGAAACAACAGCGCAGTGCCTGATCTTGCTGCCGACGGCATTTTTGGCACAGGAACAAGAACAAGTGTTATAGCGTTTCAAAATTATTACGACTTATCGGCCGACGGCATAGTAGGGAACCTTACATGGAATAAAATATATGAAGTTTACACAGACATTATAAACGGGTTATTAGAACCCGGCGCAAGGCCCGGTGTATACCCCGGTTCATCTTTAAGTGTGGGAGATACAGGCACAAACGTTAAAGAAATACAGTACTATTTGTACTTGCTTAGCGCATATTACGTGCCGCTGCCTGTTATACAGTTCGACGGAGTTTTTGGCGCACAAACAGAGCAAGCGGTAAAAATATGGCAAGAACTGCAAGGCCTTACAATAGACGGCATAGTGGGCCCTGCAACGTGGAACAGCGTATACTCGCAGTTTTCAAAGCTACGCACCATAGA
>CAYJLZ010000004.1:6052-28122 GCA_964371265.1 uncultured Bacteroides sp.
TTACGGCGTACCCGGGTTATGTATTGCAGCAGGGTATGCAGGGCACACTAGTGCAATTTTTACAGTACATGTTGCAATATGTAAGCTCGTACTACGAAACGGTTAGGCCTATTACAAATATAAACGGCGATTTTAACGAGCAAACAGCGCTGTCGGTACAAAGTTTTCAAAAAACATTTGGCCTTGAACAAACAAATATAGTTAACGAAGACACATGGAATTTAATTAGCATTATTTACCTTACATGTAGCTTTAATACGAGCAACATAAACAAAGTGCCCGACGGAGTGTACGGCGGCAATGTATTGGTGCTTGGTAGCACGGGGCTGCAAGTATACAGGCTGCAAACGTATATCGACAGCATTGCAACAAGGTATTGCAACCCCGACTTTGTAAACGTAGACGGCATTTTTAATGAGAAAACACTTCTAGCTGTTGAAAGTTTTCAAGAAAACTTTGGCCTACCTGTAACGGGATTTGTAGATAAACAAACATGGGATGCAATTTATGCGTACTATGTTACTACTTTTTAGGCGGTAATAGTATATTTTTTAAGTTATTATAAAATAACTTATTGCAAAACCTTGGAAATACCGCTAAGTAAAGGTGCCTTGTTATAAACTTTGTGCAAAAAGGCACCAAAACATATATGCGCAAAAGGCGCATGTAGGGGTACAGCACATGTATAATTCGCAAAAATAGATGTTACGGCAAAATTGGCAGCTGAAAAAACAGTAAAATTTAGCGCAAAAAACAGCACATGCAGAATTGCATGTGCTGTACCTTTTTGTGTATATACTATTTCAAGTTTTCAATAAGCTTTTTAGTATCCCTTGCTATCATAAGCTCTTCGTTTGTGCAAACAGCCAAAACTTTAACTTTGCCGCCGTCTTTTGTAAAGTCCAAAAATCCGTTTTCGCCACTGCCGGGTACATTTTTGCTCTCGTCAATTTCAATGCCCAAAAACTCCATATCACGGCACACATTGTCGCGAATTTTCTTCTCGTTCTCGCCTATTCCGCCTGTAAATACAAGGCAATCTATTCCGCCCATTGCAGCAGCATATGCCCCTATGTATTTTTTAATTTGGTAATCAAGCATTTCGCTTGCAAGTTTTGCTCTCTCGTTACCGTTTGCGGCTGCTTTCTCAACATCGCGCTTATCACTAGAAACGCCGCTTACGCCAAGCAAACCACATTTTTTATTAAGGTAATCGGCCATATCTTGCCCGTGCAAACCTATTTTTTGCTCTAGGTAAGTAACAACACTCGGATCAATATCTCCACAGCGTGTACCCATTAGTACGCCGCAAAGCGGTGTTAAACCCATGCTTGTATCAACACACTTGCCGCCGTCTACTGCGGCAATACTGCTGCCGTTGCCCAAATGGCAAGTTACCATTTTAAGCTCGCTTGGGTTTTTGCCTAAAAAGTTTGCTGCGGCAAGGCTTACATACCTGTGGCTTGTGCCGTGTGCGCCGTAGCGGCGAACAGAATACTTCTCATATAATTCGTAAGGTATTGCATACATATACGCTTTTGGCGGCATTGTTTGGTGAAACGTTGTGTCGAAAACAACAACGTTGGGCACGCTGTTGCCAAATACCGACTTAGCGCTGCGCAAGCCTTGTACGTGTGCAGGGTTGTGCACAGGTGCAAGTGGTGCAACCTCTTCTATTTTATCAATAATTTCATCTGTTACAATTTCGCTCTTTGTAAAGTACTCGGCGCCTTGTACAACGCGGTGGCCTATGGCGTTTATTTCATCTTTGCTTTTTATAACAGCGCTATCGCCCTCTGTCATAAGTAAAACAACTTTCATAAAAGCCTCGGTGTGTGTAGGAAAATCACACTCTACCTTCCACTCTTTGCCGTTAGCTTTGTGCGTAACAAAACTGTCGTCAAGGCCTACTCTTTCACAGTTTCCCTTACATAAAACGTTTTCACTGCTCATATCAATAAGTTGATATTTTAACGAGCTTGAACCACAATTAATAACCAATACATTCATCTATATTACTATTCCTCTCAAAATATATGCAAATTGCACTTTTTTTATTTACCATAATATTATATAATGAAAATAACAAATTTGCAACCTTGCAAAGCTACTAAATTTTAAAAAATACAAAAGGCACACAATAGCGAAAAAATACTTAAAAATAGTAAACAACTCATTGGCAATTATGCTGATTATAATAACGGAGACTAATATGAAAACTGTGGGAATTATAGCCGAGTACAATCCCTTTCACAACGGGCATAAACACCAAATAGAACAGCTTAAAAATATGGGGTACGACTGTGTTGTTTGCGTTTGCAGCCAAAGTTTTGTGCAGCGTGGGCAGGCAGCACTATTTGCGCCAAGCATACGCACAAAAGCAGCGCTTAGCGCCGGGGCCGACCTTGTAATAAGCCTACCAACGCCGTATGCTGTGCAATCGGCCGAGGGCTTTGCATACAGTGCTGTTTATATATTAAGTGCGTTAAATGTGTGCGACGCCCTTGCGTTTGGCGCCGAACATGCAAACGAGGCCGATTTAATGCAAACGGCAAGCGTGCTTTGTTCGCAACAGTTTAACATAGCTTTAAAAAACGAGATTAACACAGGTATTACATATGCAAAAGCACATGATAATGCGCTTAATAAAGTTATGCCAAATGTAAAAAACCTGTTAAAAACACCAAACAACGTACTTGGCATAGAGTACTGTAAGGCACTTATAAAATTACAGCAAAGCGCACAAAACGAACACACACAAACCATACAGCCAATAAAAAACGTAATTGCATTAAACAGAATAGGGGCAAACCATGATGAGCCTTTGCAAAAAGGCAAAAAAACAAGCTATGCAAGCGCAAGCGCAATTCGCAAGGTTTTTTATAAAAGCGAAAACATAAAACATATTAAAAACTATGTGCCAAAACAATGTTATAAAATATATAAGCAAGCATACAAAGCAGGTATGTACACAAGCCTTGAAAAGTACGAAACGGCAGTGCTATCTAGGCTTAGGGGCATGACGCTTGGCGATATGCAAAAAATACGCCTTGCAAATGAGGGCTTGCACAACTACCTGTACAAAGCCGTTAAAAACACAAAAAGCCTACAAGCATTATATAAGGCGTTAAAAACAAAGCGATATACAATGGCAAGGTTGCGCAGGCTTTGTGTAAACAGCGCATTAAATTACACCGATGAGCTGCCAACAACGCCGCCGTATGCGCATATTTTGGGCGCAAGCAACAGCGGCTTGCTTTTGTTAAAAAAAATAAAAAAATGCGGTAAAATTATGTTTTCACAGTCGCTGGCACAAATATCAAAACATAGCAATAGCGCAAAAACAATTGCCGATGCCCACGCAACAGCCGAGGATTTTGCCCAGCTTTGCCTTAAAAAACCACAGCAGTGCAACAGTGCATATACAGATAAATTTGTGCTTTTTACAAGCGAGTAGCAAAATTGTGCTAAATAAACGATACAGCAAAATAGCATTTTCACATTATTTTCAAATTTTTCTACATAATTATTCACATTAATGATGTATAGTTTAATATGAAAAATAATGCAATAAATAATTAACAAGAAAAGGTGAGCACTTTGATACAAGCGCAAAATTTAACAAAAAGGTATGGCGCACACACAGCGCTTGACAACGTAAGTTTTACTGTTGAAAGTGGCAAAATATACGGGTTGCTAGGGCCAAACGGTGCAGGAAAAACAACAACAATGAACATAATAACCGGCTGCCTATGCGCAAGCGAGGGGACTGTAACAATAAACGGCACAGACGTTTTTGAACAGCCAAATAAGGTAAAAGAAATGATAGGGTACTTGCCGGAAACCCCACCGCTTTATATGGATATGAAAGTATGCGAATATTTAAAATTTGTTGCCGAGTTAAAAAATTTAAATAAAACCGATATAAAAGAAGAAATAAGCCTTGTAGCAAAAAAATGCTCGGTGCAAGACGTGACGCACAGGCTAATAAAAAATTTGTCGAAAGGCTATAAACAAAGGGTAGGGCTTGCGGCAGCGCTAATAGGCTCGCCCGACGTTTTAATACTGGACGAGCCCACATCCGGCCTTGACCCAAAGCAGATTATAGAAATACGCAAATTAATAAAAACGCTTGCAAAAACCCACACAATACTGCTAAGCAGCCATATTTTAACCGAAATAAGCGCAGTTTGCGATAAGGTTTTAATACTTAGTAGCGGCAAGCTTGTTGCATTTGATACACCCGAAAATTTAGCTAAATTGTATAAGGACAACAGCGTGCTTTGTGTAACGGTTAAGGGAGATAAACAAAAAATTAAACATGCGTTAAGCGCAATTGAAAATGCTAAAATTGACGATATATCAAAAGGTGAAGAGAAGAACACGTTTGACGTTACAATAACGTACAGCGCAGAAAACGATATTAGGGCAAGCGTTAGCACAATACTTGCAAACCAAAACCTACCCGTTTTAAACATGAGCGCAAAAGAAAAAAGTTTGGAAGAGGTATTTTTAAAACTTACATCTAACAGCACCGCAGATGGCTAAAGTTAAAAAGGGCAAAAAATGTTTGCAATGTTATAAAAAAAGTAAAGTGAAAAATTTAAGCAACAAAAGCAATGAAAGGAACTTTATTTATGGAGGCAATTTATAAAAAAGATTTGCAAAGTATGTTTAACAACATGACAGGCTTTGTGCTTTGCGCTTTTTTAATATTTATAATGGGTATTTATTTTACAGCGCTGCACCTTGTTGGCGGCTATGCCGAATTAGGTGCGTTTTTTAACGGTATAACGTTTACTTTTTTGGTAGTTGTGCCGCTGCTTACAATGCGAGGCATATCGCAAGAGCGCAGAGAAAAAACCGACCAGTTGTTGCTTACAAGCCCGGTAACGATAGGCGAAATAGTATGGGGTAAATATTTTGCACTTGTAAGTGTTTTTGCAATACCTATGGCAATAACAACAACATTGCCCATAATAATGTCGCTTTTTGGCAACATATCTTTTGTGCGATCGTACATGGCAATTGGGGCGTTTTTTTTACTTGGGTGCACAGCACTGGCGGTAGGCTTTTTTATTAGCACCCTCACCGAAAGTGTGCTTATTTCGGGAATAAGTACTTTTGCGGTACTTTTAATTTTATACTTAATGCCGGCAATTTCGTCTATTGTACCATCATCTGCGCTGGGCAGTGCGGTTTGTTTTACGCTTTTGTTTATGGTTTTGTGTGCTTTGCTTTACTACCTTGTGCAAAATATTTTTGTTTCAGGTGTTGCGTTTTTTGCCGTAGTAACATTAACATGGGGCATTTTTATTTTTAGCCCAAATACATTGCAAGGTGCATTTGTGTCGGTTTTAAACTCGCTTGCAATTTTTGGCAGGTACGAGGTGTTTGTTAGCGGCACGCTTGATATTACAGCAATAGTTTACTATATAAGCGCTGTATTGGTATTTATATTTTTAACATGTCAAAGTTTAGAAAAACAACGTCGCGGATAATTATAGAGCGAATAATGCAACAAAAAAACGAAACGGATAAATTATGATTAAAATTAAACAGTTTTTAAAAAACAATTTAAAACCTAAAAGTGTAAAACAAGGTGCGTATACCGGGGCAGTAACTGCTCTTGTTTTGGCATGCGCTGTGGGAATAAATTTAATTGCAACATCCATACCCTCACAGTATACAATGCTGGATTTTACTGAAAATAATATTTTCAGCCTATCGGAAAACACACAGCAAATAGCACAAAACTTAAACCAAAAAGTTAACATATACTACGTTACAACGCCCGAGTTGCAAGATATTGGAGTAGGTTCGCTTTTGTTAAAATATGAGGACATATCGTCAAAAATTGACGTTACTTATATAGATCCCGTTGCAAACCCGACGTTTTCGACAAAGTACGATGCGGCGATGGAAATAGGCAGTTTGGTAATAGAGAGCGAAACGCAGCGAGTAAGAGTGATAAGCCCCGGTGAGATGTATTCGCAAATAACCGATGAAGTAACACTGGAGGTAAGCGATTTATTTTTGGGCGAGGTAAAAATTACAAGTGCATTGCAGTATGTAACAAGCGAAGATTTGCCTAAAATGTATATAACCGAGGCTCACGCTGAAATGGAAATGCCCACTGGCTACACAGCACAACTTGCAGATGCAAACATAATTACACAAAACATTAACCTTTTAACCGTTAGCGAAATACCGCAAGATTGCGATGTGCTGTTAATTAATGCACCGGTAACCGACATATCAAGCACCGAGGCAAATATAATAGAAAACTACCTAAGCGAGGGCGGCAGTTTAATTGTTGTAACAAATTTTGGCGAGTACAACACAGACGATACACCCATGCCAAATCTTGAAAAAATACTGAGTAGTTATGGAATGAGCGAAATTCAGGGCATAGTATTTGAGGCCGATACAAGCTATCATTTTAACGAATTTTCGCATTATTTACTGCCTGAGGTTGTGCCGCACGAAATTACGCAGCCCATAGCTGACAACTACATAGCAGTTCCTTGGGCGCACGCAATACAAATTAGCGAAAATACACCAGAGGATGTTAATGTGTACCCATTGCTAAGCACAACAAACACAGCGTACATAAAAGAAGATGCCTTTGCCTCGGATACTGTTGACATAGAAGAGGGAGACTTGCAGGGCTCGTTTATTGTTGCGGCATATGCCGAAAACGTACAAAACAACAGCAAACTAGCGTGGCTGCCAACAACAGGATTTGTGGACGACCAAACAGACGCCTTAGTTTCGGGGTCTAATAGGGCTTTGTTTTTAAGCATTATTATGCACTGTACAAATCACGAAATACAAACTGTGATACAAGCAAAACCACTTGAATTTGAAACACTTGTTGTTCCGCAAAGTTTTACCGGTGTATTTAGTTTTGTATACACAATTTTAATTCCTATAACACTGCTTTTAATAGGCTTTGCCATATGGTTAAGTCGGAGGCGTACATAAATGAGTAAAAAATTGCGATTAATACTGCTTTTTATCGCTGTAACAGTAATTTTTATGTTGTATTTTTTAATATTAACAATTACAAACAGCGCTAAAAACCAGCAGCAAATTGCACATACTGTATATTCTTCCACAGGGCAAATAAGCGAAATATACATTAAAAGTGCCGATATAAAGATAGTATTGCAAAACGGCAAATGGGTTGTTCAGGGCGAAGAGGACTTTCCTATAAACGAGCAATATGTTATAAGCATGGTAAATGTAATATCGCCGCTTTATGCCACAGCAAAAATAACAAAAGATGTTCAAGCCGATACAGTATATGGTTTTGATGGCGAATATAACGTTATAACAGTAAAAGACGATGAAACCACAACGCAGCTTACAATAGGCGATATAAACGCACAAACCGGTGACACATACTTAAAAAATAATACCACAGGAGAAATATTTACTGTTGGCAGTGATTTTGTAAGCACATATAATATACAAAAAGCAGATTTATTGCAAACAGATATATGGCCGATAACGAGTTCATCTCAGGTACAAAGCGTGCAATTTGCAAGCGATTTATTACCGCTTGATGGCTTAAAAATAACGATAGAGCGCACAGATGACGGCGAAAACCCTGTAATGTACAATGTAACACCAAAAAGTGGGCAGCCATTTTACGCCGAAAACGACGCAGCAAATATATTAATAAGCACAATATCGTCGCTATACATAACACAAAGCGAAAATTACAGCGCACAGCAAAGCGAATTTGCAAGCTATGGCCTTGAGGACCCATTGCTTACAATGCAAGTGGTTGCAACGGGGTATCAAGGTGAAGACTTATCGGTGACAATGCATGTTGGAAATGTGGCGCCTAGCGGCGGATATTACGTTAACTTTGAGGGCTCGCTGGCAATAAACATTATGGACGGTATGTTTTTAGAAGAAATATTTAACACAAACGAGCAAATGCTTATAGGTTAGTGGCCGTTTTGTGGGTCAAAGCTAATAACATATTTATAAATTAAATTTTTGCGATTGAGAGCTTGCAAATTTTAAATTTTTTGCGACGATTAATTTTGTGTAAAAAACTTACAACAAGCAAAAAAGCACATGTTAAAGCCAAATTTGGCTTTAACATGTGCTTTTTAATTTAATATAAACGCAATAAATATTTGTATTTGCAAATAAGCTTGTGAAAGCTGCAAAAAAGCCTGCAAAAAAGCCCTGCAAAAAACAATAACAAACTAGCAAAAACTTATCCGCCTATTAAAATCTGCAAAGTGTCGCTTATATCGGCGTTAATACAAATTGCTCTATTTTCAATTTCTTTCGGGCAATCGGCATTTTCAATGTTAACACAAGCATAACTTGCGTTTTTGTTGTTGTGCGTCATTTGCCAAAACGGGTATTTTATTATGCCGGGCGTGTTATAGCCGATGCCAAGGTCTAGGTACAGCACTTTTTTGCCACGTGTGCCGTTAATAAAATGCTCGTATCTGGTATATGCGCTGTCCCAACCGCTGTCTTGCACAAATGCGCTGTCTTTTCGAATGTTAATAGCCATTTCACTGCCGCATTTTGGGCAGTGTGGTATTAAACTTGTGGGTACTTTTAGGCTTTGCAAACTGTCAACCATTTGCAAAATTATTTGCTCGTTGTCGTACGTTTTGTTGTGGCAAGGCACACTGCATTGAAACAGCCCATAGTCACCCTGTGTGTAAAAAAGTTTTTGCTTATTAAACCCGCTAAGCTGAAACATATGATCGACATTTGTAGTAATAACAAAGTAATTTTTTTGGCAAGCAAGGCTAAGCAAATTTTTGTATGTGGCATTTGTTTGTGCGGCAAAACGGTTGTGGTATATGTGCTTGCACCAGTAGCCCCAAAATTCTTCGGGGGTTGCATGGTTGTAAAACCCGGCGGTATACATATCGGTTAAACCGTATTTTTCAATATAAGGTGCAAAAAACTTTTTAAATCTTTCGCCTGTGTAATGTAGCCCGGCCGCCGCCGAAAGCCCGGCACCCGCACCTATTACAACATCGTCGCAATCGCATATAATTTGTTTTAGCTCAGCTACCTTTTGCAAGTATTCGGGCGTATAGTTCGTAGTCGGTTTGTTTAAATACATTAAAAATCACCTTCATATCGCTGTTTTGTTCGCTTAAATAATTAAGCACGGTTTTTGTGGCTATTTGTGCGGCCTTATCTTGTGGAAAGTGAAACTCACCTGTTGAAATGCAGCAAAATGCAATGCTGTTTATATTGTTTTGTGTTGCCAGCCCTAGGCAAGACAAATAACAACTTTGCAACAACTCGCAATCTTTTTTTGTAAGCGCACCTTGTATTATTGGCCCAACCGTGTGCAAAACATGCTTACTTGGTAAATTATATCCACCTGTAATTTTGGCATTGCCCGTTATTTCGTCGTGGCCTTGTTTTTGCATTATCTCGTGGCATTTTGCACGCAGTTGCAAACCAGCCGCCGAGTGTATAGCATTGTCGATACATGCGTGACACGCAATAAAACAGCCAAGTAACGCACTATTTGCAGCATTTACAATGGCATCTGTGGCAAGGCGTGTTATATCGCCCTGCCACAAATATATATTTTTGTACCCGTTAACAGGTGTTAAATCGCTAATTTGCACAATGCCTTTTTCGGCATTTTCGTTTTGCAATACTTCACATTCCAGTTCTATATATTGCTGCGGTAAATCGCTTGTGTGCCAAACGTTCATTAAACTGCGAAAAAGCTGTTTTCTGCTTTGTAAATCGCTGCCAAATTGCTGCGATTGCTGTATATATTGAGGCATATCGTTTAATAAAAAATCAATAAGCTTGTTATATTTTTCAAGCATAGTTACTAAACCCCCTTTAATAAACTAAACAAAAAACGCTTCTATAATAAATAGAAGCAGATGTACTTATTTTTATGGCAACTTTCGTGCCTTATTAAAAACAAATTATACATTGTTGCGCTAATACTGTACTATTATTTTACTACAAAAAAGCAAAAAAGACAATCAATCGATTGTCTTTTTAATTTGGTGCCGGTGGTCGGGGTCGAACCGACACGGTATCGCTACCACGGGATTTTGAATCCCGCACGTCTGCCAATTCCATCACACCGGCGCAATATTTTATAAAGCTTATATATTATATTACAAAAATTACAAAACGTCAATAGGTAAAAACAATTATGCTGTGCAAAATAAAGTATTATACAAATTTGTGTAAGCAAGCGCATTAAAAGTGTTAACAAACAAAAATTTGCTTGCATTTAATACATACAATACACCTTTTAATATTAATTGTTTAACTTTTTAACATATCGCCCGCCAATTTTTTGCACCAATGAAATAAAAAAAGATGACACAGTTACGGTAATTACCGAATAAATTATTTTATCGAATGAAATGTAAGTTAGCGATAGTGCCAAAACAACGGCATCGGTAAAAACATAAGCAAAAGCAATATTAATTTTAAAAACCTTACTAATTATCATGGCAATGGCATCGTCGCCGCCGCAAGCCCCGCCTATAAGCACACACAAACCTACGCCCACGCCAACAAAAAGTGCGCCAACAATTGCCGCAATAACCTTGCTTTGAAACGGCAGCATTACAGGGCCGGTTATTTCAAATATTTTGTACGCAACGCTAAAACAAATGCTGGCAAATATACTGTATTTTGCAAATGCCTTGCCTAAAAAATAAATTCCCGCAGCGTAACAAACGGCATCGCAAATAACACCCGATACAGCGGGAGATATGCCAAACCAGTAGTTTAACAGCAAAATAAACCCTAAAACACCGCCCTCGGTAATCAAATTTTGCGCATGCACATTAAATAATCCAAAGGCAAGTATGCTTGCGCCAAGGGTTATTATGCCAAACTTAACTAATTCGCTTTTTTTTAACATTGTTACACCTAAATTTTTATAAATACAAATAAAGTAGCAAGTATTACTAATTGGGATTAAACTGTGCCAAATAATAAATTATTTGCAAACTTTATTATACAATAAAATACTTTTTAAATTACTTATCAATATTTTAATTATAACATGCAATCCGGTTAATAGCAAATATCGGCCCAGGCTTTTTTTAGCGCTAAAACACCATTTTCAATTTCTTGCAAACTTAAACCGCCATAACCCAACACTATGCCGCACCTTGTATTTTCTTTATCAATATTGCTGCTGTTACAAAATTCCGAGAGTGTATAAATTTTTATGCCATTGTTTTTTGCAGCAGTAAAAAGCTGCTTTTCGTAATTAATATCACCTTGCAATAAATGTTTTGTTTGTAGTACAATGTGTAGCCCCGTGTGCTTGCCGGTAAGTGTTATTTCGCTGCCAAATGCCTGCTTAAGGCAGGTGCATAGTGCGTCTCTCTTTGCCTTGTAGCAGTTGCGCACACGTGCCAAATGGCGAGAAAAATGCCCGTTTAACATATACTTGTACAGTGTTTGCTGATCAAACCGGCTTACAGTACACGAGTAAAA
This sequence comes from uncultured Bacteroides sp., assembly GCA_964371265.1. Lineage (GTDB taxonomy): Bacteria > Bacillota > Clostridia > Oscillospirales > Ruminococcaceae > Ruthenibacterium. The sequence continues at coordinate 17,546 of CAYJLZ010000004.1, forward strand.
TCCAAACTTATTGTTAAACTCTAATAGCAGTTTTTGCGGTAAAACCATATACGCTATGCGAAGTGCAGGCGATAAACTTTTTGAAAACGTGCTAACATAAATTACATTTTCGCCATCGTCAAGGCCCTGAAGACACATTATCGGCTTGCCATCAAATCTAAATTCGCTGTTGTAATCATCCTCGATTATATACCTGTTTTGGCTTTGCTGTGCCCAATAAAGAAGCTGCGTTCTTCGGCCAATGGGCATAGTAACACCGGTAGGAAATTGATGACTGGGCGTTATATATGCAATGTGTGCGCCACTGGCACACAATTCATCTGCCGACATTCCCTGTTTGTCTACGCTTATATTTTTAACATTTATTCCGTTGTTTTTTAAAATGCGAACTGCTCTGTAATAGCCCGGGTTTTCTACTGCAAAAGTTCTTTTTTTAAATAAAAGTGCAAGTAAACTTAATAAGTACTCAATGCCGGCACCTATAATAATTTGATGAGGCGCACATTTTGCCCCTCTAAATTCGGCTAAATGGCGAGCTAAAACATATCTCAGCTGCACATCGCCAAGGGGGTGGCCATGGTTTAAAATATCTTCACTTTCGCTGTAAACTTCCCGCTGTACTCGCTGCCATGTTTTAAACCCAAACAACGAGGTATCGGTAGATGAAGTGCTAAAATTGTAAGATATACAGTTGTTATTGCTTTCGTCGGTATTTTGTAAACTGTGCAAATTTGTAGCTGCATTTAAATTTTGCCTCGCCTTTTGTTGCTCCTCAAAACTTGTAAAGTTATCACCTATATTTTGTTGTAGGCGGTCAATTTTTAAAACAGTGTACCCGCTTTTTGGCTTCGAGGCAACATATCCCTCGGCAACTAGCATTTGGTAGGCTGTGTCTACCGTATTAACGCTTATGTTTAAATTATTTGCCAGGCGGCGTTTGCTTGGCAATTTTTCACCGCTAGCTAATACGCCTTTTCGTATATCTTTTGAAAGGCGCATGTACAGCTGTTTGTATAAAGGCGATTTATCGTTAAAATTTATAAGTAGATTTTCAATAATTATGCACGTTCCTTTCAAATTAAATAGCGCTGCCTTGTAGCAAACTTAATATTAAAAATTAACAATAATGTAAATCTGATACCATAAAAAAATTACAAATTGAGTATTTAAATAGGTTCAATTTTTGATATACTAAGTATAATATACGGTTAATATAACGTCAAGCAAAAAAATGATGCTGCGGAGGGTTTATATGAATAGCGGAAGAATAGATGTAAAAAGAATGGCAATTACAGGGCTATTAGGTGCACTTGTATTTGTGTTTAGCTGGATACAAATACCAATTGGCGATGTAGCACGTGTGCACCTGGGAAATGTTTTTTGCGCACTGAGTGGTTTGCTGTTTGGGCCTGTTGTTGGCGGCCTTTCGGCAGGGTTTGGAAGCATGCTTTTTGACTTTACTAACCCTTTATATATTGCCGAGAGCTGGATAACATTTATAACAAAGTTTTGCCTTGGCTATGTTGCGGGCTTAATTGCACAAAGAGGTAAAAATACATCGCTTGTTAAAGATATTGCAGGGGCTTTTGCCGGCAGCATAACATACGTAATTTTATACTTAATAAAAAGTTTTATTACTATGTATTTTATTGAGGGGCAGGCAGTTGGAGCAGTGCAGGTACAACTTTTAACTAAAGGTGCAACAAGCCTTACAAACGCATTAATGGCGGTAGTGTTTTCGGTAATTTTGGCGTCGATGGTTAGGCCGAAGCTAAAAAAAGCAGGCATAATACAAAAAAATAACTAAGCATACTTTGGCAATAAAAAAATGTTGTATTGTAGCTAAAAAATTTACTTAATGCTTTTTGCAAGCGCAATAGTTTTGCAAAGCTTAGTTGCGGCGTTTTGCGCTTGTAAAAGAAATTCTTCGTTATATTTTGCCTCGTGCTTTTTAAATAAGTGCAGTGCTTTAATGTTATAAACACTTCTAATACCAACGCTTTGTAATGCCATATGCATTGCACTACTGGCAAAGCCCATATTGTCGGGGGTCTCTTGTTCGCAAACTGCAATAGTAACGGCGTATTTAATGCCGGCTGCTTCAAATTTACTAATCCAAACACTGCGGTCGCTGCTATCAAAAATGTTATAAGCATAAAGCCTGTCTATAAACATTTTTGTTAGGGAGGTAACATTGTAATAATAAGTTGGAGAGCCGAGTATTATGCCGTCGGCGTTTTCAATTTTATTATAAATTATTTGCATGTCATCGTTAATTACACATTTAAAAGTTTTGGCACAACCCTCACAACCTATACAGCCTTTAAATTGTAAATCGCTCAAATATATTTTTTCAACTTGTGCACCGTATTTTTTGGCGCTGTCTATGGCGGCGTCCATAAGGGTGTCGGTGTTTCCTTTTTTTCGGGGGCTTCCAACAACACATAAAATTTTCATAATTACTATTCCTTAAATAATATTTTAGCTTTTTTAGTAAATTATAACATAAATAATAAAAAAAGTAATTGTCATGCAATTTGCGTGGCAATTACTTTTTTTGCTGTGTTTTTTAATTGTTTTTGGGCTTGTTGTTTTCAGTGTTTTGCTGTTTGCTTGCTGCTGTGCTGTTTAAATGTTCGCTACCGGGGGCCGAGTTTATAACTTCATTTACAACAGGATTTGTAATGCCGGTTGTGTTTTTGTTGTTGGGCGCACTAGAATTTAAAAGCACAGGCAAACCAACGGGCGAGGGTATAACCTTGGGTATAATGTTTTGGGCGCTGTTTTCGCTTGCGGATATTTTGTCGTTAATGTTTTTCAAAATTTTCTCCTTTTAGTTAGTTTATTTGCATAAAAGCTTTGTTTTAAGTATATGTTGCCACGTTTTTGCCAACGCTATACACAGAAAGCGAGGCTTATTAATGACAAAAACAAAAATATTTTGGCTTACATTTGTGTGTACAGTTGCAATTTTTTTACCTATATATTTACTTTCTTACGCATTTACAAACGCACAAAATAGCACACAACCGCAAACTGTAACCGAACAGCAAAGCGATATTTTAATTACAAACCCAACGCCCGATGACGTACACACAATATTATTAATGATAGGAACAGGCACGGCAGATACGGCCGATGCGTATATGCTTGTTCATTTTTACGCTTTAATAAATGTTATATGTGTAACTAGTATGCCACCGCAAAGTGTAGTTTTAATTGGAGAATATGTTATGACACTTAAACAAGCGTTGGCAAAGGCCGGCGCCAGCAATGGTGCTGCAGCGCTAAGCCAAACGCTTGGCATACAAGTTACCGATTATGCATTTGCTAGCCCTAATATATTAAGCGATATAGCGCAAATATTTGGCAATGTAACACTAATGCTTGATAATTACATTAGTGAGGAGGTGCTAACGCAGCTTGGGTTTGTTCACACTCAAAGCCAAAGGTACACCGTATCTCCCGAATATTTTAACGATATTTTGCAAATGCAAAGTATATCACAGCAAAACATACACGAGTTGCGCTCGCTTGGTTATAGCGCGTTTTTAGCGGCGGGGCACGGTAGGCTAAGCGATATTATTACTGGTGCAATTAGCCAAAACAGTAAAAACATGGCAACAAATATAACAGCCACCAAACTTTTTAATTACGAGCGAACACTAACTTTTATAGATAAGCAACAGCCCACATATCACGCAATGGCGATGCCGGGCGATTACAGTGCAAACGAAGAGCGCTTTGAGCTCAATGAGCAGTCGGTGGAATTTATGCGCCTTGCATTTAATGGGCTCGATTCGGACATAGCACAAATATCGGGCGAAGATGAAGAAAAAATCCACGACCCCGAGCAAGATGAAGCCTTTGCTGAAACACCCGAGCAGCAAAGTACAGCTGAGGACGAGCCGCAAACTACGGAATAAAGCGAAAAAATATAAACTTACGCAAAATCCCCCGTTAATAAAGCGTTTATGCTTTGCTAACGGGGGATTGTTTTTAAAAAGTAACAAATATTAAACTAAATAAAGCAATTAAACAACCGGTAGTTAAATGCAAATTTTAGTTAAACATTAAATTTTGGCAAATTTTGTTTTTATAATTGTACAAAACTTTTACCTGTTCATTTCGCTTTTTGGGCCGGTGCTCTCGTGGTCTTTAATAATATGTAAAACTTCTTTTAAATCGCTGCTTGGCAAATCTCCGGGCACTGTGTTTTTTAAAGCAGATGTTGCATTGCCAAATCGCATTGCCTCGTATGCGCTGCCGTAGTGCAACAAACCGTATAGCGCACCTGCAACGTATGCATCGCCGCTGCCCAATCTGTCTATAACTTCAATGTCGTTATAGGGGTTTTGGCTGTGGTGAATATTATTATTGTGATCGTAAACGATCGATGAAAAACTATGCTTTCTAGCGCTAATTACTTGCCTTTGTGTAGATAAAACGTATTTTACGCCAAACTCATTACAATAACTTTTTTGAATATCTGTCAGCTCGCCTGTTTTTTGAAACATGCGCCTGCTTGTTTCCTCGCTTACAAATAAAACGTCAACAAACGGTAAAACTTGCTGTATAGCAGCTTTAGCATCCTCTTCGCTCCACAAATTTGCCCTGTAATTAACATCGAAAGAAATTTGTGCGCCGCCGTTTTTAAAGTTTTTTATCAATTGTAAAGCATTATCAAAACTTTGCTCGCTAAGCGCAAGGCTTATGCCGCTAACATGAAACATACGAGTATTACTATAAATTTCTTTTGGTACATCGTTAATATTTATTCGGTTTATGCTACTATTCATTCTGTCGTAAACAATTGTGGGCTTTCTTGGTGCGGCGCCCATTTCGTAAAAATAAGTGCCAAGTCGTGCTTGTTTCGAGGTATCGAACTGAAGAAAATCATCGGACACTCCAGTAAAGCGCACTCTGTTTTTAACAAAAGTGCCAAGCTCGTTTTGCGGCAACATACTAATTATGCCCGTGCGCATACCTAAAAGCGCTACACCCGAGGCAACATTGAGTTCAGCGCCGCCCGCCTTTTTTTCAAAAACGTCGTTGTCAATTATTCGGCAGTGCCTGGGTGGTGAAAGGCGCAGCATTATTTCGCCAAAGCTAACAAGATCAAACTGATTATTGTTCATAAAAAACTCCTTTATTTTATATGTAATTGTAACATTTTTAAAAATTACTTGAAAGTTTTTAGTTTTTGCTTTATAATTTATTAGTCTATACTTAAAATTAAAGTTGGTAAGAGGGCGAAAATGATAAAAACACAAAAATATAAAATATTAATATGTGCTGTATTTACAGTAATAATGTGCTTTACTTTAAGCGCGTGTGCACAGCAGCAAACGGCAGTTACAAACATCGTTTTAAGCAATAAGGTTACAGGTATTGAGGACTCGAGCGATGGAAAAAACGCCATGGATATACTGAGCCCTGTAATAAGCGAGGAAAACCTTGCGCAGGCGCCGCTGTTTTTATCGCCCGATAAACAAGAGCTTTATAAAGCTGCATATTTTTTGGCGTATCAACACGTTGTATCAACTGGCTTTAACCCACAAACAACTGCACAGCCACAGGCAATAACAGTGAGTGAGGGAAATGTTGTTGATATGTATATTGACAATGGGTTTGCCAATTACGAGCAGTACATTGTGGCAATGAAAAGTGTTTTTACCGACAGCTTTATGCAGTATATGCCCGAAGAATGGCAATTTAAGTATGCACAAGGGGAAAACGGAGAATTGTATACTTCTGCGGGTGGAACAGCTATAAGAGAAAATTATGTTGAAACAACATTCGAACTCATAAGTGAAACAGATGTTGAAATACAGTTTTCGATAATAAACCATTACAGCAACACTTTGGGCGAAGATGATATTACAAGTGCCGAAACGTACGAAGAAAAAGTAAGGGCGTCTTTAGTAAACACCGGAAATGGGTGGAGATTTGCTCTTTTTGGTTTTGGTTATTAATAGTTTAATAAAATGATATCAAATAAATAAAAAGTTTACAAGTATAAAATTTTACTGTATAAAAATTTAGTTAAGCTTTAAATGCAAACAGCAATTAATTTTACATAAGCTACGTATTAACTTTATAAACATAACAAAGGATAATTTACATGAAAAAATATTCAGCATTATTATTAATTATTATATTGGCGTTTGCAATGGCAACTCCCGGCTTTGCTGCGGGCTACGTTATGCCCGAAGAAAGCCCTGTAACTGCACAGAGCGCGTATTTTATAAACTTAGACACAGGTGCTGTGATGCTTGATTTTAACAGTGATGAACAAAGGGACATTGCAAGCCTTACAAAGTTGATGACAGCATTGCTGCTAATTGAAAATATTGACGATTTGGAAGGAACTGTAATAACATCTCCATCCTCTATATATGTGCCGCCCATTACATACTCCAGTTCTTCTACTGCGGATATTTACCCAAACGAAGAGGTTACGGCGCTTAGCTTATTATATGGTATATTATTGCCAAGCGGCAACGAAGCAGCACAAATTGCAGCCTATTATTTGGGAGGAGAAAGCAGCGAAAATTTTTATGTAATGATGAACGAGCGAGCAGCTCAACTTGGCTGTACCAATACAAACTTTACTAATCCTCATGGACTTGATGGCCTAGATGACGGAAATTACTCTTCGGCAAAAGATTTAGCGCTTATTGCACAAAAGTGTTGGGAGTACGATATATTTAGAGAAGTTGTGGGCACAGAGAGCTACAACATGCCGTTTACAAATATACACACATATGCGCAAAACCCCGATTACCCGGACACAGCATACACAATATACAATACTAACAGTATGTTAAGAGAAACAAATACAACAGTATACAGAGATTATATAAAGGGTATGAAAACAGGCGCAACAACAGCGGCCGGGCGCACATTTGCCTCGGTGGCCGTAAACGATAAAGGCGAAACGTATATAGGAATAGTGCTTGGCTCGCCTTACAGCAATGCCCCTGATGGGTATGCATATTCATTTCACGATACAGCGTTTATTTACGACTGGATGTTTGACAACTTTTCGGTACAACAGCCGGTGCAAAAAACACAAGCAATAGCCGAGGTTGCAGTTGCGTTATCGAGCCAGACAGACACATTGGCACTTATGCCGGCACAAGATTTTGCAACGGTGCTGCCAAGCGAAGGATCGGAATATGCAGACCAGCTAGATGTGCAAATACAAGAGATTGAACAGGCAATTCGCGAAGCGCGCCAACAGGCAACTGAAGATGGAATAGACCTTGATTCTGAAGAAAATGCCGAGATAGAAGCGCAAATAAACCCTATACTGCCTGATACACTGATGTACGAGTTTGACATACCTGAACAAGTAAACGCGCCAATAAAGCAGGGCGACGTTATAGGCAGCTTTACAATTAGCATGAACGGCGAGTTGCTAGACACAATAGACCTTGTGGCATCGCAAGATGTAAACCGCAACTTTTTACTTTTTATTGTAGACTGGGTTGGCGGATTTTTTGAGAGTTTGTACTTTAGGGTAGTTATAGGCTTAACGGTGCTTTACATACTTGTGCTTATAGTAATTATTAAATTAATGCAAGTAAAATATATAAGCGGTGCACCGCGCAAAAAAGGCAAAAAGAAAAAGAAAAAAAATACAAAAAACGCTAACAACACAAACCAAAGCGAGACGTTTACACAGGACGAATGGGATAAGGTGAGCATTCAAAAACAAAGCGAGGAAGATTGGACAAACCTTGTAGAGGTTGATAGATTGCCGCCAAAGGCGAGAAAAACTTTCTTTAAAAGCAAGCAAAAACAAGGCGAAAAAGACAAAAATAAAAAAGATAAATAACGCTATAAAGTGCTTTATAGGCTAAATTTGTAAATTTAACAACTGCAAAGCGTAAAATTAATTAAAAAATTAAGGTGTTATTGTATTTAAAAGCAAAATAATATTTTAAATATAATTGATTTTACAAAATAAGTGTGGTATACTATAATAGGTGTAATACCGCTATTACCCAAACGCAGTGGTTGGCGTATACTCTTTTATAAAAGGCAGTGTAATAAGGCAAACTTACCGCCACTTTGTTTAGGGCAAATTAAAAAAAGAGAGGTTTATTTAATGCAAGACAAAATTACAGTAATTGAAACAAGTCGTGTGCACGACAAAGACACAGGCTCACCCGAGGTGCAAGTTTCGCTTTTAACAAGCAGAATTAACCACCTTACAGAGCATATGAAAAAGAACAAGCACGACTACCACAGCCAAAGAGGACTTTTGAAAATGGTTGGTCGCCGCCGCAACTTGCTTGCTTATCTGCACAAAAAAGATATCACTCGTTATCGTGCGCTTATAGCAAAGCTTGGCTTGCGTAAATAAGTTATGCAATGGGCAGACGGTAGTTTAACTTACTGTCTGCCTTACGTATATAAACAGCTTTTTAAAAGCAAAATTATGTGCATGCTTTACAAGCTTAAACCGCCTATGTTAGCAATGAATGGAGCGTTTTTGCCTAAATAACATTATATAATGCAATAAAAAATGTTGCATTTATTGCTAAAGCTAAGGTGATGTAAAGTATGCCATGCTTTTACAAAGTAAAAACAAAAAAGTGTGCCGAAAACGGCAGAACGGAGATTATTATGGCAGTAGAATTTACATCTGCAAAAGAGACATTTGAAAATTTTAAGGTGTTTGAAACAACACTGGCAGGTCGCCCATTTTCAGTAGAAACAGGTAAAATGTGTGCACTTTCAAACGGCAGTTGCCTTGTAAGATACGGCGAAACAGCAGTACTTTGCAACGTAACAATGAGCGATAAACCAAGAGAGGGAATAGACTTTTTTCCGCTTAGCGTAGATTTTGAAGAGAAAATTTATTCGGTAGGGCGCATACCGGGCAGCTTTATGAGAAGAGAAGGACGCCCCGGCGAAAAAAGCGTACTAACAAGCCGTGTTGTAGACAGGCCCATACGTCCGCTTTTTCCTAAAGACATGAGAAACGACGTTAGCGTTGTTATGACAGTTATGAGCACCGACCAAGACTGCTCGCCGGAGGTTGCGGGTATGATTGGCACGTCAATTGCACTATCTATATCGGAAATACCTTGGAATGGCCCTATTGCAGGCGTTTTTGTAGGTTTGTGCGATGGAGAAATTGTTATAAACCCAACAGAAGAGCAAAGAAAAACATCGGATTTACAGCTTACAGTGGCAGCAAGCAAAACAAAAATAGTTATGATAGAGGCAGGCGCAAACGAAGTAGACGAGCAAACAATGCTGGATGCTATTAAAGCGGGCGATGCTGAAATTCAAAAAATAATTAGCTTTATTGAAGATATAGTATCAAAAATAGGCAAAGAAAAAGTTAGCTTTGAGAGCATGGAGCTTAACCATGATTTGTACGAAGAAGTAAAAGGCGCATACCTAGACGACTTTAAAGCCGCAATGGATACAGACGACAAAACAGTTAGAGATTCACGCCTGCTACCGATACGTGAAAAAATAAGCGAAAAATACGCCGAGCAGTGGGGCGAGGGCATTGTTGAAGAACTAATGTACAAAATGCAAAAATACGTTGTTCGCCGCTGGCTGCTTGATGAGGGCAAACGTGTAGACGGCAGGGGAATTAACGAAATTAGGCCGCTAAACAGCGAAGTCGGCCTACTTCCAAGGGTACACGGCAGCGGTATGTTTACACGTGGCCAAACACAAGTTTTAACTACTTGTACGCTTGGCACACTGCGCGATGCTCAAATAATTGATGATATAAGCACTGAAACAGAAAAAGCATATATGCACCACTACAACTTCCCTCCGTACTCGGTGGGAGAGGCACGCGCACCACGCAGCCCGGGCAGGCGTGAAATTGGCCACGGCGCACTTGCAGAGCGCTCGCTTTTACCTGTATTGCCAAGCACGGCACAGTTCCCATATGCAATGCGCCTTGTTTCAGAAATTTTGTCATCGAATGGCTCAACCAGCCAGGCATCTATTTGCGGTAGCACGCTTGCACTTATGGATGCAGGTGTTCCTATTAAAGCTGCCGTTGCAGGCATTAGCTGTGGCCTTATTACCGAGGGCGATCGCTGGATGACTATGCTCGACATTCAAGGTGTAGAGGATTTCCACGGGGACATGGACTTTAAGGTTGGCGGCACATTAAACGGTATTACAGCTATTCAAATGGATATGAAAGTGGACGGCCTGACATACGAAATTATTGAAGATGCATTTGATAAGTGCAAAAAAGGCCGCGATTTTATTCTAAACGAAATTATGCTTCCTGTAATTGGCGCTCCTCGCAGCGAAGTTAGCAAATACGCACCTAAAATGGAAACTATAAAAATTGATGTTGAAAAAATTCGGGACGTTATAGGCAAAGGCGGCAAGGTAATTCAAGAGATTTGCGCTAAATTTAACGTTAAAATCGATATCGAAGAAGACGGAACAGTGTTTGTTTCATCTCAAAATAAGCAGGATATTGAGGCTGCAAAAGCTATTATTAAAACAATAGTAGACGACCCCGAAGTTGGCTCGATTTACAAGGGAAAAGTAACACGCCTAATGGCATTTGGCGCATT
>CAYJLZ010000004.1:28132-41305 GCA_964371265.1 uncultured Bacteroides sp.
CCAGGCAAAGAAGGACTTGTTCATATATCGAAACTGGACGCAAAACGAGTAGAGCGAGTTGAAGACATTGTTGCCGTGGGCGACGAAGTGCTTGTAAAAGTAACCGAGATAGACCAGCAAGGCCGCATAAACCTAAGCCGAAAAGATGCACTTGCACAAATGGCGGCAAAACAGGGCGAGTAATTATATTGTACAGTGCATATTTTGTACTTTTAAGTTTGCCGTTTTATAAGCAAATGCCTAAATATGCAATTAAGCAACTATAAACAAAACAGCCCGAAAGCGTAAAAACTTTCGGGCTGTAAAAATGATGAAATAAAGCAAATGTTGCAAAATGCCGAAAATTTGTAATTTTTACAAAGGCAAAGCAAAATTATGGCAAGCCTATTATAATCATCACAAGCAAACACACGAAGAATTAACTACATATTAACGAGGAAAATAATTAATGAAACAAAAGAGCAGCGCAAAAGGTGTGTTATTTTTATCTGTGGCGGCGTTTATTTGGGGAACGGCGTTCGTTGCCCAAAGCACAGGTATGGACTATGTTGGCCCGTTTACATTTAACACAATAAGAAGTTTTGTAGGCAGTGTATTTTTAATACCGTGCATTATATTTTTAGATATATTTAATAAAAGAAAACCTAGCTTGCACGGCAGTGCAACAACAAAAAACCAGCAAAAAACACTAATAAAAGGCGGCATTATATGCGGCTTAATATTAAGTGTGGCAAGCTCACTTCAGCAAGTAGGGCTACAATACACAAGTGTTGGCAAAACAGGTTTTATAACAACTTTGTACATAATTATGGTGCCTATTGCAAGTATATTTTTAGGCAAAAAAGCGGGCGCAAAGGTGTGGCTTGGCGTAGTACTTGCCAGCATAGGCCTTTATATGCTGTGCATTACCGAAAGTTTCAGCATAAATATAGGCGACATTCTTGTTATGTGCTGTGCGGTGGGCTACACGCTACATATTTTAACAATCGACTATTTTTCGCCTAAAACAGACGGTGTGCGAATGGCGTGTATACAGTTTTTGGTTGTTGGCGTTGTTAACAGCATACCGATGTTTTTGTTTGAGAACCCTCAAATTGCAAATATTATAAATGCAGGTGGATCTATTTTATACGCAGGTATACTTAGCAGCGGTATAGCATATACATTTCAAATTGTGGGGCAAAGGTACACAGCGCCCACAATTGCAAGTTTAATAATGAGCTTTGAAAGTGTTATTGCGGTACTGGCCGGTTGGGTAATACTTGGCGAAATGTTAAATCAAAGAGAAATATTTGGCTGTATACTAGTTTTTGCGGCAATAATAATAGCCCAATTACCCAAACGACAAAAAAAGCAGAGCGCATAAATTAGTATGTTGCTTGCATACAAATTCTTGCATTTAAATTACTATTAATATATAATTGAAGTGCATATTATATGCATAGTGAAATAGGAGTAAATAAAATGAAAAAGAAGAATTTGATATTAGAATTGTTAAAAATAATAGGGGTAACGGCAGCAGGCTGGATACTATGGGTTTTTATTTTTTCAGCTATCTCACAGGCTGGAGCTGAAGGTGATATCGAGCCGTTTAAAGGCGCAAGCATGATTTTTGGTTTTATTACTGCTATTACTGTTTTATTTATTTTAGAAATAAATTCTATAAATTTGTTGAAGCAGCAAGTACTTCAGACACTGAATAATATTACTATAACAAATAAAAGAGCTGATAGTTTACTGGATAAAGCAAACAGAGTGGCTAAAAAATATATGAAGTTTGAGTCCGAAACAGTGTCCGAAATAGCAAGCGCAATTAAACCAAAAAAAAGTCCGTCTAAAAGTATTAAAAACTCATCTTCATTCGAGCAACGCATAAATGAATTTCCACAGCTTAAGTCTGATCAAGCTGTTATGGAGCTGCTGAGGCAATTGCGTGAAAGTGAAAATATTATTGCTAATTTTAAGCTGGAACATAATGATTTTGTCTCTCAATACAACTATAATATAAATTCATTTCCAATTATTATTTTTAAAGGTGCATTTAAAATAAATGAATTTTCTTTTTATAGCGATGATAAAGATATGATTTCTGATGAGGAATTAGGAATTTAATAAGCATTGAGTTTAAAGCGCAAAGGGAATTAACCCCCGGCGCTTTTACTGCTTTTTATGCTTAATACCAGAACTAGTTTACACAGGCAATAACACCGTTTATAAAAAAAGCAAGCTGCCACTTATATTATAAAGTGGCAGCTTGCTTTAATTGATGTTTGTATTATGGCAGTATTGTTAACCAAAGGCTTTGCAAAAAGCATTGGCAAAAATTCTGTCATATATTACAAAAATAGTCGTTAATACACAGCATCGCTTGGGGCTAAATTACGCTTTGGTAAATGCGCCTACTGTGCTTGCTTTGTGGCCTCTTTTAAAGCCATTGCAATTTGGTCGGGGCAAGAAGATTTTTTCATTCCGCATTTTATACCGCTAAGTTTATCTATGGCATCTTTTGCCTGCATGCCTTTAATAAGCGAACATACGCCCGTAAGGTTACCATCGCAACCGCCGGCAACGTATGCATCTTCAATAATGCCGTCGTCGTTAATTTTTACCTGTGTGTATGCCGAACATACACCGCTGTTTTTTCTTTTGTATTCCATAATTTTTCCATCCTTATTACTATTTGTGTTTTATAGGTTGCTTTTTCTTTTGTCTGCTAAATTTTTAATGTGCTCAATAACACTTTCATCGGTTGTATTTGTGCCTATGGGGTACGGTTTTGAGGCAAACCTGGCGTGAAAATCGGTGCCGCCCGTTACAAATAAATTGTATTTGTTTGCAACATCACTTAAAAACTGCCTGTCCGATGGAGAGTTTCTTACATGGTAAAGCTCTATTCCGTCAAGTAAGCTTTGCTTTGCAAGTTTTTCGCAAAGTTCCATGCTATCAAAAAAGCTCGGGGGTGCAAGCACACATACTCCACCCGCTTGCTTTATAATGTCAAGTGTAGTATAAACTGTTTCAAATTCCGGGTTATAAAGTGAAGTTATCTTTCCGTCATTAATTTCCAAAAATAATTCATCAAATAATTTACCGTATATTTTATCTGTGTAGCCATGCTCTACAAGCATTGCCATAAAGTGTGCATTAAAAGTTGTGCCACTGCGCTGCGAGTACTGCGTAACGTTGCTCCAATTTATTAGTGGAAATTTTTGCTGTAACATAGGCAAACACTGCTGTGCTACTTTGTTGCGGCTTTTTTGCACGTCATCGCAAAACTTTATAATGCGCTGAGTTATGTTTGGATAATAGCACAAAATATGTACTTTTCTGTCGGTATCAGGGTCAATACAGCTCATTTCTATTGCCGGTATTAAATTTAAATTGCCTGCTTTTTTGTGCTTAATACTGTACTGTGCGCTTAAAATTGTATCATGATCGGATATTGCAATGTGCGTAAGGTCGGTTTTTTGGGCATATTCAACTAGCTGCTCTATATGCATACTTCCGTCGGAGTGCGTGGTGTGTAGGTGCAAATCTCCTGCCATTATAAATCCTTTCTGTTGTAAGCAATCTCGCTTTTTTTCAATTATTTATATTTATGCTTTATGGTGTGTGCAATGCTAATAATTACATGCCAATTTATATTACAAAACACCGTTAATAATATTTTGTGGCTTGCCATTTAAAAAGCTTTGTAGGTTTTTTGCTACAATATCGGTAATGTTAGATAGGGCCTCGGGTGTTGCCCAACCTATATGTGGTGTAATTATTACGTTTGGTGCGCTAAGCAATGGGTTTGTTGCAACTATGGGTTCTTTGCTAACAACGTCTGTTGCAAATGCTGCTATTTTTTTGCTGTTAAGTGCTGCACTAACGGCGTGTTCATCTACAAGCGTGCCCCTTGCTGTATTTATTATTCTAACACCATTTTTGCACTTTACTATTGCACTCTCATTAATTATATTTTTTGTCTGCTCTGTTGCGGGGCAATGCAGGCTTATAACGTCGCTTATTTCCAATAGCTTGTCCAAGCTTACAAAATCGACGCCGTGTGTTAAATACTCATCACGAACTGTGCGCGTATGGCAAACAACTTTCATTCCAAACGACTTTGCCATTGTGGCAAACTTTTGTGCTATATTTCCGTAGCCAATTAAACCAATAGTTTTGCCGGCAAGCTCCATATGCGGTATAATATTTGCGCTAGCGGGTACATTTTTTTGCCAGTGTCCGCCCCTCACGCTCACATCATATCTTCCGCAGCTGTGGCAAGTTTCAAGTAAAAGCGCCATAGCAGTTTGTGCAACACTGTTTGTAGAGTACCCCGGCACATAGGCGACAGGTATATTTCTTTTAGCACACGCTTGTACATCTATGTTGTCGTACCCGGTAGATGTAAGGCCTATCCATTTTAAATCGGGGCAAGCGCTTAATATTTCATCGTTAATATTAGCTTTGTTAAGTATAACAACATCCATGCCCTGCAACCTTGCAACAAATTCCTCGGGAGAAGTGTTTTTGTATGCATAAACTTCATCTGCTATATCATATATGGCCGACCAATCAAGGTCATTGTCTTTTAAAACAAATGTTTTAAATATGGCGCATTTAATCATTTTTTACCTCTGTTTTAATGTTTGTATATATAAACCCAATTAGCGTACACTTATATTTTACATAAATTACAACTTTTTTTCAAGTAGTACATTGTCGTTTTGCAAACCAACACCGCAGTACCCATGCTCTAAACATCGCGAAAGTTCTAAAGTATTGCTAATATTTATTGTTAAATCGCTAATTAAATTTGTTTGTACATGTAATTTACTAAAAAAAATATAATTAACGCGCAAATGCGATAATGGCCGCATAGCGCAAAGCACCATATTGCAGTTAAAACAAACCTTAGCGTAACGCAAACCTGTTTTTGCAGGTATACATAGCACATACCTATTACCGGTATACTGTGTGTGTAAAATGTTTTGTAATAAATTAAGCAAAGATTTAAAATAAACAAAATTGCCGCACGGGGGTATAATTAATATATCGTGTTTGTTTATAATGCCGTGGCGAAAAAGCATACTTACATAAGGCAAATTTGCGCTAAATGTGCAAAAACCACACACAGCAACAATTTGCTTTTTGTGCACACAACCCCAAACTTCGCCGTGTGCAAAAATTCGCTTTAGGGCGTTGTTTTCTATCCAAACACTGTCCGCACCAAGCGCACAGTATAAATTTTCAATATCGGGCAAATCGCTAAGCAGTAGCCGCCTTAAAAAATAAGTGTCGGATATATATGTTTTTTTATCCATTTTATTACCTCGCTTTATAAAATAAACTTAAAATACCGTATAAATATATACGAAACATATATAATAAATAGACATTTATAAAAAATTAAGCTATACTGATATAAACACCAAAAGTTCTTTTTTAAAGGAGGCTTGCCCTGCACATGAAAATGCGTAGAAGACTAATAAAAAAAATAATACTGGCAACAGTGCTTTTAATAGCTAGTGCCGTAGTAACTGTAATTATAAAAGAGGCATTAGATACGCAAGACCCCGAGGCGGCACTTCCTATAATTACAATTAAATACAATGACACGCAAATAAACAGTGATAATATTTATAGGGCTGGCTACGACTGGAGCTTTTTTACAACAGTTGACAGATGGCAAGCGCCGAGTTTACAGCCGGGAGATTTGCCAATTGTACCACAAGAAGTACCTGAAAATACTTTGCTTGAAATAAGTTTTACATCTTCGCCAACAGAAATTGAAATATACCGAACGACAGGTATGCAGTCTACCGACTTTTTGAAAATTGAAACTGAAAATATAGGCGAGTTTTATGCGCCTGTTGAGAGTGGAGAGTATTTGTACAAATTACGCGCTGTTTTTGGCAACAAAGGCGAAATTCAGTACTATTTTGCGCTGACAGTGAAATAAAGCGAATTTTGATGTAGCAAAAAAGTATAAAAACAACTATAAAATTTACAAAAATGAAATTACATATATGCAAAGTAATAAAAGCGTACGGCTTACAAAGGCCGTACGCTTTTTAAATTATCAACTAAGTGCATATGTTTTTTTGCTAAAATAAAAAATTTTATACTAATAAAAACAAGGCTATTTAATTTGTATATTAAAAAAGTTATTAGCCATTGCTAATATTTTTGTGCGCATTTATTGCGCTAATAAATTCGTTGTAGGTATAAATGTTGTTAAGCACATTTAAAAGCGCCTTTTTGCTAAGGCGTGGTGGCAAGCCAATACTTTGCAAAAACGTATACCTATTTTGTGCGCTGCAAGCAGTACCTGAAAGCTGTGCCTCGTACAAATCGGCGTAAGTTATAAGGCGTGTGTTTGTTTGCACAGGCACAATATTGGCACACTGCTTTAAAGCAGCTAAAATTATGTCGTCGCTTGTGCCCTCAACGCCAACAAGCCCCTCTTTGGAGTACTGCGCCTTGCGCCGCTCCTTGCCGTGGGTTGCAGGTATGTATGCATTTTTTATATCAATTGACTTTGCAAATTTATTAATGTAGTTGCGTATTTTAAATCCGGCACCATCCGAGTCGGTTAAAACAATAATACCGTTTTTTTTGCCGAGGGTAACTATTAAATCTTTAATTTCGTCCTTTGTAAACACGCTAAAGCCGTTTGTAGGTATAATTATTGCGTCTACAATATTTTCCAGCTTAATTACGTCGTATTTACCCTCTACAACTATAATTTGGCTTATTTTAATTTTATTTTGCATTGCTTTTTACCACGCTGTCAATTTCACACAGTGCCGTTTGCAACACCACAAATCCATCTACCGAAGAGCTCTTTAGCTGTTTGTCTAAATTGCAAACTATACTTAAAATTTGCCTCAAAGCTTTGTGTGTATACTTTTTATGGGCATCATTTGCCTTTTTTAGCGAATAATCACTGCCGGTGTAGTTAAAATCTTTATAAACGTCGGTATATTGCTTTTTTTTACGAAAAGCACATTTTACCCTATACATGTCGGTGTACGTATATCCAAGTGCACCTGCAATTGCAACGGGTTTTGTTTGTGCATCTTCCAACATTTTAAGCTTAGTTAGTGCAAGCGGTAGTCTGTTTTGCAAAATTGCGTTTACCATCTCAAATGCATTTGCCTGCACATTAATACTGCACATTTCGTGTATAATATCTTTTGTTATTTCGCCGTAATTTACAGCGGCCGCCAGTTTGCTAACCTCACACTCTATCAAAAAATAGTCATCGCCCACTCGATCTATAAGCGCACTTGCACACGTATAGGGCAAAACTGCGCCAAGCTTTTTTGCGCAGTCAATGGCATACTGTGTAATTTGTTGCAAACTTTGCTTTTTTAAATGTGCGGTTATTGCGTTTTCAGGCATAGCCTCAAGTAAGGTTTTGTTCTTCTTTCCCTTAGCCGTTTTTTCATCTTTAAATATACCACTAATAATAATTTTTGAATTTTCTACGTTTTGTATAATTTCTACAAGCTCATCAATATCGGCATTAGGCATCGAGTTTATATCGGCGTGTTTAATGTAAACAATACGTTTTTCACTAAAAAAAGAAATAGTGCCACAAGCGTTTACAATATTTTCTATTGTAATGTCATCATCGGTAATAAGTGTGTGCTCGTCGCTGCTTTGGCTAGTTACATAGCGTAAAGTTTGTTGGGCATACTTGTCTACTAAAAATTTTTCGCTTGAAAAATAGTAAAACACATCACAATTTTGTGCGTTTTCAAGTGCCCTAACAATGCCTGCTTCATTTGTAATCAACGCTATGCTCACCCCACTTTATGCGCTGTGTATTTGCCGATACCAACAAGTAATCGGCGTATTTATTGTTTGTGTTTGTGTAGCCATTTAATGCATTATCGTAATTTAATTGGTACCACAAGGTGCTGTTTAAACTGTGGTTTATTGCATCGCCGCCACTTTTAACAAGTATATCGCTACTTTCATAGGCACTAAAATCCACATCGCCGCTATAAATACCTAAACTAACATCTCCAATATAAACACATGCGTAGTTACCGTTTGATTGATGGTTAATATCGGCATAAACGTTGCCATGCAAATTTACAAACTTATAAGAATTAATATCGCTGCCCAAAATTATATTGTTGCAACCAAATGCCTGCAACATCTGATTTGCATCGCCGTTTTTACGCAAATCTATAACTGTTTCAATTTCAACAAAGTTTAACGTATCAAGCTCGTTTTGAACATCATCGATATTGTATGTAGTGCCATTAAAAATAACGCTTGCTTTATTTTGGCTTGAAATAACCATAGCGCTGCTTGAGTCTGTTCCGACAAGGGATATTTGCACAACGTTTTTGCTTGAATAATAAAAAATTGAAAGGCAGGCAACAACAAAACAAAATGGTAGTGCTAGCATTTTAATTAAATTGTAGTTATTTTTATAAGCAACATAAAAAAGTAAATTTACAGCAATAACACAAAAAGTTGCAGCTATGCCGGAAGCATACATGTAAACACCCGGAATTGCACCGGCAATCTCGGTTATTGATATAATAAAACGAGAGTTAATTACTGCTGCTAAACCAAAAATCATTGCAATTGGTTTTAAAATTACAGTGTCGGCAAAAAAGCCAAAAAACATACTGCCAACAGTAATAAATGGCACAAATACAGCGCTTGCCATATTGCATAAAACACCTACAAGAGAAAACCCCATATTAAAAATAACAAGTACAGGCAGCGTAAAAATATTTGCCGCAATAGGAATTGCCATATACTGAAGCGCCTTCTCGATACTATTTTTATGCTGTGCAGTTGAATGATTTTTGTTATTTTGCGTTTGCAAAAACGAAGACGCACTTAAAACTCCAAAAGTAGCACTAAACGAAAGTAGCGTGCCAACATCTACTGCGGCGTAAGGGTTATTAATACACATAATAACAGCCGCCAAAGCTAGCGAAATGTAAACATCGCTTTTTCGGCAAATTATTTTTGCTCCGTAGTAAAATAGTATAATTAGCACAGCCCTTGCCGACGAGGGCGAAGTGCCGGCAATAAACGCAAACATAACACTTGAAGCCATTGCAAGCACAGCACTTATTCTGCTTTTTAAAAATAAAAGACAAGCAAAATAAACGCAGGCCGATACTATGCCAAGGTGCATACCGCTTACAACAAGAACGTGAGACAACCCGGTGTGTGTAAAGGCTAGCTTTGTATCATCGCTCATAAACGAGTCATCGCCAACCGACATGGTTTGCATAACAGTTGCAACATCTCCCGATACATATTTTGCAATGCGCATAGAGATGTTATTTTGAACTGTTTTGGCAAAGTACCAAAATGCACTTGATTCGCTTTCATATTCAAAGTCGCTTATATTATCTAAAGATATAAATATATAATCGGGATAATAAAATTTTTCGTTTGGTTCATTTATGGCTTTAAAAGTACCGTTAAAAGTAACAATATCGCCTGTGCTAACAGCAGGAAGCGTTGCCGCAGCGTTAAAACTGCCTTGCAAAAAATTATTGGCGCCGCTAATATTGTTAACTATAAGTTTGGCATTAACAAAGTTTGAATTATAACTTTTTGAAGTATTGTAAACTGTTGCCGTAACTGTGTAGCTTTTGCCATTTAGGCTTTGTATTGGTTTTATTGTTAATAATTTGTGCATGTTAAAAACTAGCATAACACTAATGCATGCCACAAAAATTATAACAGCCAAAAATTTGCATTTTAACTTTAAAATAAAGCATAAAACACAAATAAAAGCAATAATTATGGCAAGTGCAGCATATGTTTTAAACGTTAAATAAATGGCGGCAACTTGAAATAAAAAATATAAAAGACCGAATATAGCAACAGGCCTTTTCATATATCAATTAATCTGCAAAAAACAGTGGCAACTGTTCAAGGTATAAAATATCGGTTCGCTCTGCCGCCTCTCCCTCAGCTAAAACTGCGGCTCTGCAAACTATTTCTCCTTTGCTTTTGTTTACAAGTTGCTCTAAAGCGTGTAAGCTTCCACCTGTGCTAATAACGTCATCAACAATTAAAATGCGCTTATTATCCATGTAGTCAATGTCTTTTTTATCCATAACAAGCGTTTGCTTTCCGTTTGTTGTAATGCTTTGATCCTCTACAATAATAGGGTTTTGCATATAACCCTTAACGCCTTTTCGTGCAGGAATGTACATTTTGCCACACATTCTGCTCATTTCGTATGCAAGCGGTATACCTTTGCTCTCGGCAGTTACAATTACATCAAATTCGGGAACCTTTTCAAGCAATGCCTTTGCGCAGGCAATTGTAAGCTCCACATCGCTAAACATAACAAATGCTGCTATATAAAGCTTTTCGTTAATGGGGCATATAGGAAGTTCTCTTGTAACTCCCGCAACATTAAGTGTATAAGATTTTTGCATAGTTCATACATCCTTACTTTATTTCTTTTATTAATAATTAAAAATTAATTTACAACAAACTAACCCGGAGGCCATTTCATACTTCTTTTTGCAAAAACGTGAAAGTGCAAATGGTTAACGCTTTGGCCGCCGTCTTTTCCGCTGTTTGTAACAACCCTGTACCCGTTTTGTAAATTTTGCTGCTGTGCTATTTTTGCAATAACTTCAAATATTTGCGCCACAACAGCCGAATTTTGCTCAGTTATATCGGCAGCTTTCTCTATATGCTTTTTAGGTATAACAAGAAAATGTACCGGTGCCTGTGGGTCGATGTCGTAAAAAGCAAGAACATTTTCGTCCTCATACAATTTATTAGGGGTAATTTCTCCGCTTGCCATTTTACAAAAAATACAATCTTCCATGTTTTGTCATTCCTTTCAACCGATATTTTACATATATTGCTTTTTATTAAGTAAAAAACGCTAAAATTGCATAAGTATTTACTTAAAAAGCCTAACATCGCGGCACGTTTGTTTTGTAACTTACATAGGTGTAATAAATTTTGCAATTATATAATTTTGCATGTACAAAACTTATATATTATATTCCTAAAAACTTTTTAACAATTGTAGGCACAGCGCTTAGTGCCTCGTCAATTTTGCTAGCATCTTTAATGCCTGCCATGGCAAAATCGGGCTTGCCGCCGCCGTTGCCGCCTGCAATAGTAGCTATTTCCTTTACAAGTTTGCCTGCGCTAAGGCCCATTTCAATTGCAAGTTTGCCGCACGCTACGCACAATGTGTGCTTACCATCGCTCTCGCCTATTATTGCTATTATGCCCTTTGGTGCTCTGTCTTTAATTCTGTCGCACAAGTTTCGCAGCGCATCGGGTGCTGTGCCTGTTAAAAACATTGTAAATATTCTTGTCTCGCCCACAAGTTGAGCGTTTTCAAAAATACCATCTATTTTTTTTGCTGCAATTTCAGCTTTAAGCTCGCTAACTTCGCGCTCGGCTGTTTTTAAATCGCTTGCTAATGCGGCTGCTTTTGGGGGCAAATCGTTTAGTGCAGATGCCTTTAATACGTTTGCAACGGCGCTTAATATTTCGGACTTTTCATCAAGCAACTTTAGCACGCCAAGGCCGGTTGTGGCCTCTATTCGCCTAATGCCGGCCGCAACACTGGACTCGGACAGTATTTTAAACACACCAAGGTGCGATACATTGCTAACATGTGTGCCGCCACAAAATTCTACGCTAAAACCGCTTGTGTCTACAACTCTAACAATTTCGCCGTATTTTTCGCCAAAAAGGGCTATTGCGCCAAGTTCTTTTGCTTGTTGAAGCGTCATTTCTTGCACAGTAACGGGCAATGCCATAAATATTTTTTCATTTACCAGTTTTTCAACAGCCGCAAGTTCTTTTGGTGTTACGCTGCTAAAGTGCGTAAAATCAAACCTTGAGCGCTCATCGTCAACATAAGATCCGGCCTGATGTACGTGGCTGCCCAAAACCTCGCGCAGTGCCGCCTGAAGAAGGTGCACGCTTGTGTGGTTTCGCATAATTAAACCGCGGCGTTTTTCATCAACACAGGCAAGTATTTTATCTTTTGCTTTTAATGTGCCGCTTTTAAGAGTGCACGTGTGAACAAAGTACCCTTTACCTGTTTTTTTGCACGCATTAACAACTAATTCGCAGTTGCCTTTAAGTGTTTTTATTGTGCCTGTGTCGGCAACTTGTCCGCCGCTTTCGGCGTAAAACGGCGTTTTTTCAAGTATAAGCAAAACGCCTTGTTTTTCGCCGTCGTCTACCGATACTGCCTGCACAACATCTTCGCCGTCCGACAATGCAACTACGCTTGTTTCACATTCTAATGTATCATAGCCCACAAACTGCGTTGCCTCGCAATTTACCTCGGAAAACAAATCTTGTGCCCATCCGCCTATGTCGCGGCTTGCACGGTCTTTTCTAGCGGTATCTTGTTGTTTTTTAAGTTCAATTCTAAACTCGCCCTCGTCTATATCCACGCCGTTTTCGCTCGCTATTTCTCTTGTTAAATCAAGAGGAAAGCCGAACGTATCGTGCAATTTAAAAACGTCTTTACCGTTTAAAACGGGCTTTTTACCATTGCTACTTGCCTTGCACTCGCTAAGCATTGAAGTTAAAATGCTGAGGCCTTGGTCAATAGTTTTTAAAAATCGCTCTTCCTCGGCAAAAATAACTTTTTTAATGTAGTCGGCATTTTCGTTTAATTCGGGATATGCCGTTAGGTTTTCTTGTATAACAGTTGCACAAAGTTTTTGCAAAAATGGCTTTGTAACGCCCAAAATTCGCCCATGCCTAGCCGCACGGCGCAAAAGCCTGCGCAATACGTAGCCGCGCCCCTCGTTGCTTGGCAGTACGCCGTCGCTAACCATAAACACTGTACTGCGTATGTGGTCGGTTATAACACGTATCGATATATCAACACTTTCGTTTTCGCCGTACTTTTTATTTGTTATACTCTCTACATGCTTTAAAATATTGTTTACCGTGTCAACCTCAAAAAGGTTGCCAACGCCCTGCATAACACACGCAAGTCTTTCAAGGCCCATGCCTGTATCTATATTGGGTTTTTCCAGCAAGGTGTAGTTGCCTGCACCGTCCGAGTCAAACTGTGTGAACACAAGATTCCACACTTCCATATATCTGTCGCAGTCGCAACCAACTTTGCAATCGTCTTTGCCACAGCCAAACTGCTCGCCTCTGTCAAAGTAAATTTCGCTACAA
>CAYJLZ010000004.1:41315-48933 GCA_964371265.1 uncultured Bacteroides sp.
GGTGCCATGTTCCCAAAAATTGTCTTCTTTTCCAAAGCGCACCATAAATTCGGGCGGTATTCCAATTTGCTTTGTCCAAATATCGTAAGCTTCGTCGTCCTCTTCATAAACCGATATATAAAGCTTGTCGGCAGGAATTTCAAGAACCTTTGTAAAAAACTCCCATGCCCATTCAATGCTCTCTTTTTTAAAATAGTCCTGAAAACTAAAATTACCAAGCATTTCAAAAAAAGTACCGTGCCTTGCTGTAATGCCAACGCGCTCAATATCGGGTGTGCGTATGCATTTTTGGCAAGTGGCAACCCTGTGGCACGGCGGCTCTTCTTGCCCTAAAAACCACTTTTTCATCGGCGCCATGCCCGAGTTAATTAAAAGCAGGCTGTTGTCGTTATTTGGCACAAGAGGGTAGCTGTCTAGTCTCAAATGCCCTTTGCTCTCAAAAAACTTTAAATATTTTTCTCTCAATTCGTTAAGCGATGTATAAACCATTTTTTGCTCCTTAAAAATAATAAAATATAAACCTAGCACAGTTATTGTGTTAAAAAATTGCGCAAAATATAACCATAAATGCATTAGGTGTAATTGTTAGCGTTGCCGGTATAAAATTTACCATAAAATAATAAACCTCCGCCCCAAAAATAAGGGACGAAGGCATTCTCCGTGGTACCACCCAAATTGCATGTATAAACATGCCGCTTTAAGGTTGCTTTAACGCAGCAGTACGTAGGGCAGTTTATACCCTAAGCTCCCGGGTAGCTATTGTGGCGACATATGTAAAAATGTTTCAGCTCATGCGGTTTATATGCAATTTAAAAGTGCATAATACTATCAAACCACACGCATTTTCTCTCTAATCACAGCCTTGCCGCAAGGGCCCGTTCCAAGCTTTTTCATATTACATATTTAATTATATAAAATATTTATAATATGTCAATACGTATTTTGCTAAATTTTGTTGTCATAAACTAAAAAACACCTAATATGTCAATAACTTTTTGTACAAATTTATCTTGTAAATATGTGGCGAAAGGTGTACCATTAAAGTTACACAATATCTTTGCGGTTTTTTTGGTAATTATGATGCTAAAAACTTTACAGCCATAGGACGGAGAAATATAATGGAACAGTTGATGGAAAGTATTATTAGAGCGGATAAACAAGCGCATGAAATAATAAATGTTGCAAAAAAAGAGCGTGAGCATATAAAACAGCGTGCAATAGAAGAGGCAAAAAGAGATTTAAAGTTAAGACAAACCGCTCAGCAAAAACAAATAAAGCAACAAGATACACAGCTAATAGGTGAGCAAGAGCAACTGATGAGAATTACGTATGAAGAGTATATTGGAGCAAAGCATAAACTTGACGAGTTATTTAACTTAAGTGCAGACGCATGGAGCGAGGAAATAGTTAATAATGTTATAAATAATTATTAACTATTTTACTAGTGGCGCAATAGCAAAACGCAACTAAAAAAGCTATAAAAAATAAAGAGAGGGTGAAGTTGTATGGAGCTTAGTACAATGGCAATGGTGCCAAAAGCAAAAAAAATGGCATCGCAGCGCCTTACAATTGAAGAGTACCGTGCCCTTATGCGCAGGCGAAGCGTGCTTGAAGTAGTACTAACGCTACAAAATCATCCGTACTTTACGCAAACGCTAAGCGGCCTTGCGCAAACAAACCCACACCGAGAGCAAATAGAACAAGCCCTAAACAGAGATTTGTTTTACAAATACGAGCAACTGGTGCGATACTGTTTAAGTAAAGACGGTGTGAGCTCGTACTTTGTGGTGAGAAGTGAAATAAACGAAATACTTCACAAATTAAGGCTTATAAGCGTGGGATATCCCGATAGGTATATATCCGGGATGCCGGGTTTTTTGGTAAATAGAACAAAAATAAACCTAATGGAAATGGCCGGGGCAAAAAATATGCACGACATGAGCCGAATATTTTCCAAAACAAAGTATAGCGCCGCTATAAAAAGTGTAATGCACAGCCAAGATGAAAATTTAGACTATTTACAATGCGAAAAAGTATTTGAAACTTTATACTATAATTATGTATTAAATAAAATAGACGAAAACATGAATAGCACCGATGCAAAGCAAATAAAAGAACTGTTTTGCATGATGGCGGAAATTTACAACGTAGATTTAATATTTAGGGCAAAGGCGTTTTATACGCAGCAACTTAGCGAAGATAAAATACAGCAACTTTTGCTGCCTATATACGGTAGTTTAACAAAAAATAAATTGATAAGCCTGGCAAAATCGCACGATGTTGAACAGTTTTTAACTTTGTTTAACAAAAGCAAAGCGGCTAAAATATATGGTGTAATGCCCGCAGATTATGCACAGCATACAGGAGTAGGCCCGTATAAAACTCTGCGCAATAAAGCACTTCACCTACTTCATTTTTCTATAAATGCACAAACGGTTTTGGCGGCGCTTTTATGCCTTGCCGATATAGAAAAAAGCAACTTAATTACAGTTGTGGAGGGTGTGAGGTATAACCTTGAACCCGAAAAAATAGAGAGATTTTTAAAACTATGATATTAAATTTTAAGGCAGGTGATATATATTGGGCATGGTAGAGATGAAACATGTTACTATATATGGCATGGGAAATGATGCAAGCGCGGCGCTATTGCTTTTAACTAAGCTTGAGTGTTTTCACCCAAACAACACTGCAAAAGAGCATGGGCAAATAAAAAATTTGCAAGATAACCCGTATGAAACACTTTTTATGCGAACTACCGGACTGTTAAAAGATTTAAATGCAAAAATAAGTTTAACGGCAGATGAAAACAATGTTTTTGCAATAAACACTGTTAAAAATACGGTAGATGCATTTGTGCAAAAGTTGGCACAAAAGCGAGGGCGAAAAGCCGAAATTGAAACGAAAATTGCCACTTATGAGCAAACAAAAACTCAGCTTAAGCACTTAACAAACCTGCATACAAATATTGACGAGATATTTGCATTTAAGTATTTAAAGGTGCGATTTGGCAGGCTGCCTAAAGATAGTTTTGCAAAACTTAGCTATTACGAGGACAAGGCATTTACATTTTTAAATTTCGATTTAGATGACGATTTTTACTGGGGTGTTTATTTTACGCCCGAAATAGATGCAGGTGAAGTTGATGCAATATTTGCATCTCTTTACTTTGAAAGGCTTTGGGTACCCGATTTTGTGCACGGCACACCACAAGATGCGCTTGAAAAATTAATTGCTGAGCAAAAAGAGCTTGAAGAAGAGCTTAAAGATGTATCGGACCCTTCGCAAGTTGCAAGTGAGAGCGATATAAAACACCTGCAACAAATAGCGTCGTGGCTAAATATGCAAAAGCAAATTTTCGATTTAAACTGTTACGTAACGGTGCTGGAGCAAAGCTACTCGATAAGCGGTTTTGTAAGCGAAGACAGTATGGCAACTTTGCAAAAACAAATTGACATACAAAACAAAACAGATGAACAAAATGAGCTTGTAATGATAACAGACCCCGAGGAAAAACGGGCAAAACACGAAAATAGGCCGGTAAAATTAAAAAACAGCAAATTTGCCGCACCGTTTGAAAGCTATGTAAAAATGTACGGCTTGCCAACTTACGGAGATGTAGACCCAACAAATTTTGTTGCAATAACTTACGCTGTGCTTTTTGGTGCAATGTTTGCCGATATAGGACAAGGCCTGGTGCTTGGAATTATTGGATACTTTGTAATGTATAAAAAACTTAAAATGGACGTAGGCCTTATTCTTGCAAGGTGTAGCGTATTTAGCATATTTTTTGGCTTTATATTTGGCAGTTTGTTTGGCTTTGAACACATTATGGAAGTGTTTTTTCACGACGTGCTACATTTTTACTTGTTGCCAATTGTGCCGCTGGCACCGGCAAACATTAACGGTATATTAATTGGCACAATTGCAGCTGGCATTTTTATAATTAGCGCTGCAATGGCCACAGGCATTTACGGAAAAATTAAAGCGAGAGATATAGTAGGCGCTGTATTTAATGCAAACGGTGTTGCGGGGCTTTTGTGCTATGTTTCTATAATAGCGGTTGTTGCACAAATGGGCCTTGGCGTTGAACTTGTGTTTGTTGGCAGCATTGCGTTTTACGTGTTTTGCATAATATTGCCTATTTTAATTATTTATTTTAGCGAGCCCCTGTGCGAGGTTTTGCGCGGTAAAAAAGTGCACGAAACTTTTGGAGAAATGTTACTAAATGGATTTTTTGAACTGTTCCACGTGTTTTTAAGCTATGCCAGTAACACAATGAGCTTTTTGCGTGTGGGCGGGTTTATACTTGTTCACGCCGGAATGATGAGCGTAGTGCACACACTGGCTGCACTTACAACAAACACGGTTATTACCGTGATTATATATATAATAGGAAATATTGTGGTTATTGGAATAGAGGGCCTATTTGTATCTATACAAGTTTTAAGGCTAGAATTTTACGAAGTGTTTAGTAGATTTTTTGAGGGCAAGGGTATACCGTTTAAACCTATTAAAATAAGCACGAGCGTACAGTAATATATAAATTAAAATATTTTTTAAATTAGAATGGAGTTATTATTATGAACAAAAAAAATAGAACAATAATGCGAATGCTTTTGGTTGTTGCACTTGTAAGCGTAATTTTTAGCGCAATGTCAATAATATCGTTTGCAAGCGAGGCACAAGAGCAAGAAGTTATAGAACAAGTTGTACAATCGCAGGGTTTGGCAAATGGCCTTGGCTATATTGCAGCGGCGCTTAGCGTTGGCCTTGCCGGTATAGGCAGTGGTATTGCTGTTGCGGCAGCAGCGCCTGCGGCAATTGGAGCTTTAACAGAGGACGAAACAACTTTTGGTAAATCGATAGTTTTTGTTGCACTTAGCGAGGGTATGGCACTTTACGGTATGTTAATTTCAATTTTAATACTAAGTAATATGTAAAAAAATAGTTTTTTAAATTGCTAAATAGTATATACAATAGTATTGGCAGCCGGTTTTGGCTATTTTGAGATTTAAGTCGTAATTAAAATTTGCATTTTGGCGGGGAGTGTAGTGTTTAGTTTTCATCCTTGCAGAGCAAAAAATTACTTGATATTTGCTTGTTTTAACTACCGGCATACTATAAAAAGTTTTATTTATTAAAGGTAACGAAAATGAAATATTTTTTAATAAGCGACAATGTAGACACTCTTGCGGGTATGCAACTTGTAGGCGTAAGCGGAGTTGTTGTACACGAGGAAAACGAGGTGCGCAAAGCATTGGAAAATGCGTTTGACAGCAAAGAAATAGGGCTGATATTAGTAACAGAAAAATTGATATCGCAGTATTCTGCTATAATTTTTGATTACAAACTAAAGTATAAAAGCCCGCTTATAGTTGAAATGCCCGATAGGCACAGCACAAAAAATCCGGGCGACGGCATTAAAAAGTATATATCCGAGGTAGTGGGTATAAAAATTTGAGGTGACATGCATTGATCGAGAACTTACAAAACACGCAAACAAGCAATAGCGAAACTGAAAATTTAAAACAAGACAGCGCAAGTAATTTTGAGGCTGTTGTACTAGATGCTGCAACAAGGCACGCTCAAAAAATTTTGCAAGACGCAAAAGAAGAGGGAACAAAAGAGTACGAGGCGCTTATAAAAAACGATAAGGCAGACGTTGTGGCGGCACACAAAACCGAGATAGAGGCGTCGCTTAGGCGCAAAGTTGCCAGTGAAAAGCAAGAGAATATGAAAAAATTGCTTGTTTACCGAAAACAACTTGTAAACGGGCTTTTTGCACAGTGTAAAGAGAGCCTTGAGCAATTTGCCGCAACACAAGAATATATAAGCTTTTGTATAAATTGCATAGCTAAGCATATTAAAAACGATGGAGCAAACCATACAGTTTTGTTAAAGCAAGAAGATACATTGCCCATAGAGCAAATACAAAAGCAATGGCCTGCCGCTTTACTGCAAACCGACAGTAGTATAAAAATAGGCGGTGTAAAAGTGCGCTATAACAATATTTTATACAACGAAACACTGGACAGGCGCCTTGAAGACGAGCGAGAATTGTTTGTGCAGCGCTCGAACTTACATGTTAGCGCACAGGAAACGGAGATAGACAATGAGCAGTAAAAATTGCGTGTACTCAATAAACGGGCCGGTTGTAACCGTAGCAAATACAAGCGATTTTTCAATGCTTGAAATGGTTTATGTAGGAAACAATGGCCTTTTGGGTGAGGTTATACGTGTAGAGGAGAAATGCACGACAATTCAAGTGTACGAAGATACAACGGGTATAAAACCTGGAGAGCCTGTTAAGGGTAGCGGTGCGCCACTTTGCGCAACTTTAGGCCCGGGAATAATGACTAATATTTATGACGGTGTACAGCGCCCCCTAGGCGAAATAGCAAAAACTGAGGGTGTGTTTATACCTACGGGTGCAAGTGCAAACGGTATAGATATTGACAAGTTGTGGGACGTTAGTGTAATTGCAAAAGTTGGAGATAGTGTAAAAGGCGGCGAAATTATAGCCACATGCCCCGAAACAAGCATAATAACCCACAAAAGCATGGTGCCACCTAATATTAAAGGTACAGTATGCTGGGTGGCACAAAGTGGGCAATACAACGTTACGCAACCAATAATTAAGGTAAAAACCGCAAACGGAGAGGAAATATCTGTTTGCCTTGCGCAAAAATGGCCAATAAGAACACCAAGGCCAATAAGTGAGCGCAAAGCTATTTATCAGCCGCTTATTACGGGGCAAAGGGTAATAGATTCGCTTTTTCCAATAGCAAAGGGTGGTGCAACGGCAATACCCGGCGGATTTGGAACAGGCAAAACAATGACGCAACACCAGCTTGCAAAATGGTGCGATGCAGATTTAATTGTGTACGTTGGCTGTGGTGAACGTGGCAACGAAATGACAGACGTTTTAGAGGAATTTAAAAAACTTGAAGACCCTAAAAACGGTAAAATGATGATGGAGCGCACAGTTTTAATTGCTAACACAAGCAATATGCCCGTTGCTGCGCGTGAGGCAAGCGTTTATACAGGCGTAACGCTTGCCGAATATTACAGAGATATGGGCTACGACGTTGCAATGATGGCCGACTCGACATCCAGATGGGCAGAGGCACTGCGCGAAATAAGCGGCAGGCTAGAGGAAATGCCGGCTGAAGAGGGTTTTCCGGCATATTTGCCAAGTAGATTAAGTGCTTTTTACGAGAGGGCAGGATGTGTAAACACGCTGTCGGGCAAAAGTGCAAGTGTAACGCTTATAGGCGCGGTATCCCCGCAGGGAAGCGACTTTTCCGAACCCGTTACGCAAAACACAAAAAGGTTTGTTCGCTGCTTTTTAGCGCTGGATAAATCTTTGGCGTATGCACGCCACTACCCGGCTATTAACTGGACAAACAGTTACAGCGAGTACTATGAGGACTTAGACCCCTATTACATTGAAAACATGGGCGAAGAATTTTGCACACTGCGCACAAAAATACTTGCCCTTTTAAGCGAAGAAAATAGGCTTATGGAAATTGTAAAACTTATTGGAAGTGACGTGCTGCCGGACTCGCAAAAGGTAACGCTGGAGGTTGCAAATATAATACGAACAGGATTTTTGCAG
>CAYJLZ010000004.1:48943-50157 GCA_964371265.1 uncultured Bacteroides sp.
CAGCAGAACGCTTTTGTGCAAAACGACACCTATGTGCCACTTGAAAAACAGCGCTGGATGATGAGGGCAATAGTATATGTGTACGAAAAAGCACAAAATTTAACACAAAGCGGTGTACCTGTTAGCGCAATGGCCGACAAAATGTTGTTTAAAAACCTAGTAAAAATAAAGTACGAAGTGCCAAACGATAAACCCGAGATGTTTGGCACGTATATGGAAAATACAGACGAAATTTGCGCAGAACTTTTAAACGAATACAAACAAACATAAATGTGTTGCGTAAGGTTAATATAGGACAATTTATTGTTTTTGCTTAATATGGCAGTAAACTTTGCGCACAGGGCAAAAAAATTAAAACATTTTTTTATTAAATTACAATAGCGGTTAACTTTTGCAAAAGTTTATCGTTGGAAAGGGTATAGAATGTCAACAGAATATCTCGGCTTGTCGTCAATTAACGGGCCACTTGTGGCAGTTTCGGGCGTGCAAGACGTGGGCTTTGAAGAAATGGCAGAAATACAAACACAAAGCGGCACAAGGCTTGGGCGTGTTGTGGCACTTAGCGGCGACAAAGCAATTATACAAGTTTTTGACGGAACAAGCGGTTTATCGATGAGCCAAACGAGCGTAAAATTTAAAGGCCAGCCAATGCAACTGCCTGTGGGCGGCGAAATTGTAGGAAGAATTTTTAACGGCGCGGGCGAACCTATTGACGGCCTTGGCGATGTTTACCCCGAAAAATATGCTAACATAAACGGTAGTGCAATTAACCCTGTAAGCCGCAATTACCCAAGAAACTATATTAGAACGGGCGTGTCGAGCATTGATACGCTTGTTACGCTTATACGTGGGCAAAAATTACCCATTTTTAGCGGAAACGGTATGAGCCACAACAAACTTGCAGCACAAATAGTGCGCCAGGCAAAAATAAGCGATGATGAGGGCGCTAATTTTGCCATTGTGTTTTGTGCAATGGGCGTTACAAAGGACGTTGCAAGTTATTTCACACGTAGCTTCGAGCAAAGCGGCGCACTATCTCGTGTTACAATGTTTTTAAACCTTTCAAGCGACCCTATTGTAGAGCGCATTTTAACGCCGCGCTGTGCCTTAACAGCCGCAGAATACCTTGCATACGAGCAAAATATGCACATACTTGTTGTTATGACAGACATGACAAGCTATGCCGAGGCGTTAAGAGAGTTTTCGTCAAGCCG
>CAYJLZ010000005.1:0-36211 GCA_964371265.1 uncultured Bacteroides sp.
CACACGACCACGAGGAAGAAGATGCACACGACCACGCGGAAGAAGATGCGCACGACCATGCGGAAGAAGATGCTCACGACCACGCGGAAGAAGATGCTCATGCGGACGAGCATATATGGCTATCGCTTAACAATGCTATGGCAGCGTGTGAAATTATAAGCGAGGCAATATCTACACTAGATGCCGACAACAGCGAAGTATATGCAGCAAACACACAAAGTTATATTGAAACACTGCAAATGCTGGATGAGGACTTTGAGACTGCAATAGAACAGGCTGACAGAGATACACTGATTTTTGCCGATAGATTTCCGTTTTTGTATATGATGAAAGATTACGATGTTAACTATTATGCGGCGTTTCAGGGCTGCTCGGCTGAAACAGAGGCTAGCATTGAGACAATATCGTTTTTAACCGAAAAGGTAAACGAACTGGATATTAACAGTTTGCTTGTGCTTGATAACGGCCTTACAGAACTAGCGCAAACAGTAAATAATAACAGCAACGATAAAGACAGCGAAGTGCTTGTTTTGCACAGTATGCAATCGGTGTCTCAAGAGCAAATAGACAGCGGCGCTACCTATTACAGCATTATGGCAGAAAATTTAGAAACTTTAAAAACTGCGCTTAGTCAATAATAAATTTAAATTAAGTAAAAATACAAGCAAATTTGCCGGTATAATTATGTTTGCCTACAATAAAACTTTTTTCAATAATTAGGTGTGTATTATATAGTGTTTTAATTGTAAGCAAACAATTTGCCGATGACATTTGTGATTTAAAACAAACCAAAATAAGCACATAACTTGTGCAAAAAATAGCCCTGATCGGAGCATTTATATGGAAATAGTATGTAAAAATTTATCGGTAGGTTATAACGGCGTACCATTGCACAGCAATATTGATTTAACAATTGAGCTTGGAAAATACGTTTGTGTAGTGGGAGAAAACGGTGCCGGAAAAAGCACATTTATAAAAACAATGTTAGGGCTTTTACCGCCGATAGAGGGTAGCATATCTATGGGCAAAGGGTTAACACCTATGGACGTTGGGTACTTGCCACAACAAACGCAAGTTCAAAAAGACTTTCCGGCGTCTGTATACGAGGTGGTAATATCGGGGTGTTTAAATAAACTGGGCATGCGGCCATTTTACAACAAAGCCGAAAAAAATTTGGCAAACGAAACACTAAAAAAGCTAAACATTTACGATTTAAGAAAAAGAAGTTACAGTGAGTTATCGGGCGGGCAACAGCAGCGAACGCTGCTAGCTAGGGCGCTTTGCGCAACGAATAAAATTTTGCTAATGGACGAACCCACAGCGGGCCTTGACATAGCAACCACAAACGATTTTTATAAGCTAATAAAAAATTTAAACAATGAGGGCATAACAATTATTATGATAACACATAATTTAAGCGAAGTTATTGCCGATGCCGACTATGTTTTGTGCCTTAACAACTGCGGCGTTAACTGCATGACAGCACAGGCGTATAAGGAGGGAAATAAATAATGTCTCCTACTTTTATACAATATTTTTCTTACTCGTTTGTAATATATGCATTTATTGTGGGCATTTTAATTGCATTTTGCTCGTCGCTACTTGGTGCAACACTTGTGCTTAAGCGGCTGTCGTACATAGGCGACGGGTTAAGCCACATTGCATTTGGCGCAATTTCGGTTGCCTCGGTGCTGGATATTGCAAACCAAGAGGCACTTGTTTTTCCCATTACAGCACTTAGCGCTGTATTGCTGTTGCGAATAGGCCAAAACACCAAAATTAACGGAGATGCCGCAATAGCTATGATGAGTGTGGGCTCTTTGGCGGTAGGTTATTTAATGATGAATGTTTTTGATGTATCTACTAACCTTGCAGGCGACGTTTGCACAACTTTATTCGGCTCAACGTCTATTTTAACACTTACCGAAGTAGACGTTATTACAAGTGTTATATTATCGGTATCGGTTATTATAATATTTTTGATGTTTTACAATAAAATATTTTCGGTTACTTTTGATGAAAATTTTGCAAAGGCTACGGGCATTAAAGCCGACATGTATAATTTAATTATTGCCATTACCATTGCAGCAGTAATTGTTGTTGCTATGAACTTAGTAGGCTCGCTATTAATAAGCGCTCTTGTGGTTTTTCCTGCGCTGGCCTCTATGCGGGTGTTTAAAAACTTTAGGGCGGTAATTATTTCTTCGGGTATTATATCGGTGGTATGTGCTTTTAGCGGCATAATAATTTCAATATTTTATTCAACGCCCGTAGGTAGCACCATTGTTTGTGTAAATTTAGTTGTATTTGGTGTGTTTTCGGGTATAGGCAAACTAAAAATGAAGGTTTAGTAACTATAAAAAAGCTGTAAATATTTTACAGCTTTTTTTTGTGCAAAAACATTACTATGTAACTTGCATGTAACTTTTTTTGCAAAAAGCATTGTTTTTTAATATTGGGTGTGTTAAAATAAACCGATATTGTGCAAAAAGAGGGTGGGAGTGGTAACGTGCTTAAAAGATACAACAAATGGTTTTTAAACACACCAATTAAAAATAAATTTATACCAATGCAAATAATAAGCATTATTATAATTTTAACTATTGGTGTTATTTCTATATTAAGTGTAATAACATTAAATAATATGTCGCAAACAATTTTTTCAAAAAATGTTGAAAAGACAGAGAGATTAAATGAAATTATTCAAACAATGTATAAGTGCCGTGTACTTGGAAGAGATATTTTGTTTGAGGAAAATGTGGATGCACAGCTGCAACTTTATGGAGAATACAACGTAGAGTTTAACAACCTTGATGAGCAAATGGACAGTTTTTTACAGTATGTATCACAAGAAAAGAAAGAATCTTTTGAGAAAATTATTGAGCAAAAAGATATATATAAACTTAACATGATACTTTCGGCCGATATACATTTGCAGGGCGGAGAGTTTGAAAAGGCACTTGAGGTTTTGCAATCGGTTACGCCCGTGGCAAACGAGTTTTTTGGAAGTTTAGATGACTTTTTGCAAGCTGAAAAAGAGGCGATGGACACCGCCATGCACCAAAACGATACAATTGTTATAATTGTATTTGTTACTGTTATTGTGTCTAACATAGTGGCGGCAATTTTAATATTAGTACTTTATTCTGCATTTGCAAAAGTTATGAGCAAAAGCTTAATTAGCCTAGAAGAAAGTGTATTGACAATTGCAAATACAAACAATCTTAAAAAACCAATACCACCGCACCTTTTTACAAAAGACGAGCTGGGCCTTATTGCCAAAGTTGTTGACAAACTGCGCAGATTATTGCTTGATTACAGCTTTAAAGATTCATTGACAGGCGGGCTTAACTCGGCGGCGTATTACGATGAACTTGCAGTAATTTTTGACAGTAAACGCCTGATGGAAGAAACGTATGAGAGAAGTTTTTGGGTGTGCGTGTTTGACATGAACAACCTTAAAATAATTAACGATACACTGGGGCATGTAGAGGGCGACGAGGCAATAAAAGCAGCACACAATATACTTGTAAAAAGTTTTGAAACAATTGGAAAAACCTTTAGGGTTGGAGGAGATGAATTTGTTGTTATTGCAACAAATTGTGGCGAAGAAGACATAGTTAAAAGCATTGAATTAATGAATGTTAAAATTGATGAGGCGAATAGAAATAAAGATATTAAGTTTGGACTGGCGCACGGATACGAAAAGTTTTCGGGAACGAATATTGAGCAATTTGAAGAGTACTTTAAAATTGCCGACAAGAAAATGTATAAAAATAAAGACGATATTAAGAATGTGAGAAAAAGGATAGCTAAAACAAATACAATAGAAGTGAATATTAGCGGCAGCGAAACAGAACTTAAAAATGATATAACAACTAAATAAAAGCCGAATTTAAGTATAAAACAAATAAAAGCCCCGTGCATTATGCACGGGGCTTTTATATTTAAATTTTTAACTATAAAAATTAACCAAACAAAACTAGCGCTGTACACGTCCGCTGGCGTTGCCTGCTGCAAGTTTTTCAACTTCGTCTACTGTAACAAAGTTAAAGTCGCTTTCAATGCTGTGTTTTAGCGCACTTGCGGCAACTGCAAACTCAACTGCGTCGGCGCTTGATTTACCGCTTAACAGCGAGTATATTAGCCCTGCGCCAAAACTATCGCCGCCGCCCACGCGGTCAACTATATGCAAGTGGTAAAGTTTAGAGAAGTGGTATTCATTTGCGCTTACATCGTACAGCATTGCGCTCCAGTCGTTGTCAAAGGCCGAAATGCTCTCGCGAAGTGTAATTGCAACTTTTTCAAATCCAAATTTGTCGGCAAGTTGTTTTGCAACGCTTTTGTAGCCCTCTTTATTTAGGTGTCCGCCTGTAATGTCGGTATCGGCTGCCTCTATACCAAAAACGTCTTTTGCGTCTTCTTCGTTGCTTATGCAAACGTCTACGTATTCACAAATTGTTGTCATTGCGGCTTTCGCCTCGTCTCTTGTCCACAATTTGCCCCTGTAATTTAAATCGCAACTAATTTTTGCGCCTGCTTTTTTCGCAGCTTTGCATGCCTCTATGCATAGGTTTACACAACCCTGGCCAAGCGCCGGCGTAATGCCTGTAAAGTGAAACCAATCTACGCCATTAAAAATATCTTCCCAATTAAAATCGCTGCTTTGTGCAGTTGCTATTGCGCTGTTTGCTCTATCGTATATGCAAACACTGCCGCGTTGCGATGCGCCTTTCTCAAGGAAGTAAATACCTACTCTGTCGCCTCCACGTGTAATTTTGCCTGTGCCTACGCCATATTTACGCAAGCTGTTAACTGCCATTTGGCCAATTGCGTGTTTTGGAAGTTTTGAAACAAAATTAACGTCTGCTCCGTAATTTGCAAGTGATACAGCAACGTTTGCCTCGCCGCCGCCAAATGTTGCCTCAAAGCTGTCGGCTTGAACAAAACGCAAATAATCGTATGGTTGCAAGCGCAACATAATTTCTCCAAATGTAACTACTTTCATTATTATAACAATTCCTTTCATTTTAATAACCAAAATATTATTGGCTATTTATACTTTGCCTTTCAATAAATTTTATTTGTTGAAAAACAATTATTTAATTAGGTTTTATTTTTGCAGTAGGTGTACAGCAAAACCACAAATTTCTTCTTTCATATAAATTGCTATTGTTTTGTTGTTTTTTACTACTCGTGTGCTCTCGTCAAACTCAACTCCACTGGCTTTTAAGTGGGCAATTGCTCTGTCTATTGTTAGTGTTCCCATAGCTATATGGCCGTTTTTACCCCTGCCTTGGCTTTTCATTATTTCAATTTCTTTTTTACCGCTAAATACGCTGCTGTTGCCAACTGCATACTGCATACCAAAAAGCGTTTCAAACATTTTTGCCGCTTTAACTGCGTCGGTTTCGCTATTTGTATTTATACCTAAATGAAGAACACTAAAGCCAAGCATGTTTGTAACAGCCTCTTTTGTTAGGCGTGTTATTTCTTCCCAGTTGCCATCGTCTATTAAGTTAGCCGGCACCATCCATGTTCCGCCACATGCAATTATTTTATCAAACGATAAATAATCGGATAAATTTTTTGCATTTACTCCGCCTGTTGGCATCCAGCGCAAGTTTTTGTATGGGCCTGCAAGTGCCTTTAACTTGGCAACGCCACCATTTTGCTCGGCAGGAAAAAACTTAACTGCGTCAAGGCCCATGCTCATTGCTTGTTCCATTTCGCCTGCAGTTGCTGTGCCGGGCATAAAGTTTATGCCTTTGTCCAGGGCATATTTAAGTATCTCGGGGTTAAAGCCCGGGCTTACCATAAATGTACATCCCGCTGCGTGGGCTCTGTCTACTTGATCTTTAGTAAGAACTGTGCCTGCGCCAACAAGCATATCAGGTACTTCTTTTACTATATTTTTAATTGCTTGCTCTGCAGCCTCTGTTCTAAAAGTAACCTCGGCCACAGGTAATCCGCCGGCAACAAGTGCTTTAGCAAGCGGTACTGCTTTTTCGGCATCGTTAATGGCTATTACGGGCACTATGCCTATTTCGTAAATTTTTTGTAGTGTTTCGTTCATTTTTCGCTCCTTTATTATTTTGTTATTTGCAACACAGTAATAATATTAAATTTTTGTATAAAAAATCGCATTTATATAAAATACTTATAAAAAATTTTGCCATGTGTGCATATTTGCTTTTGTTAAAAATAATGCGGCTATATAATTTCTCCGCTTTTTGGGCCGCCGGCCGCATTGCTCTCGTCTGTATCTATATGCATTGCTGTTGCATAACTTTCGCTTACCCTCACAACAACATCATCAAAAACAAGGCTGCGTCCATCGGTTTGTACCTTTACACATACGTTTTGTTTATCACTTACATTAAGCTTTTGTGCATCTTCCGGCGTAATATGTATATGGCGCTTTGCTACTATTACACCCTCGCTAAGCTCTACACTGCCGGCAGGGCCCACAAGTTTGCACGGCGCCGAACCACCAAGGTCGCCGCTCTCTCTTACAGGTGCGCTTATGCCTATACTTCTTGCGTCGGTTAGGCTTATTTCTACCTGTGTGTCATTTCGGCATGGGCCAAGTATGCTTACGTTTGCCAGTTCTTTTTTAGGGCCTACTACTGTTACCCTCTCTTCACATGCAAACTGTCCCGGCTGCGACAACGCCTTTTTCTCTGTTAGTTTGTAGCCTTTGCCAAAAAGTGTTTGCAGGTCTTGCTCGCTAACATGCACGTGGCGAGCTGATGTTTCTACCATTATCGACATAAAATTCTCCGTTCTTTATTTAAACATTATTTGTAGATTAAACGTTTACCTTAAATACCTAAAAACATGCATTTAAATTTAATCATATATGTATTTAATTTTATCAACTTTACAAGCAAAGTTCAAGTAAATAAGCAGTTTATTTATAAAAAACAATAAATTTATAATAAAAGCACAGTTTTTGCAAGTTTTTTTTTGCAAGTTACACAATTAAAAAGCCAAATAAAAAACTTGTAAGTAACTATGCCCCAACAATGCAATAGTATATGCAGTAAAGAAGTGCAAACTTTTTTGCCCATTGCCGGGCGTAAAAAGGCAATAGCATGGGAGGCGACCCCGTATAAAAGCTGTAATAATTTTAAAAGCGGCTTTTTGTAAAAGCGTACGAAAAATTTTAAAAGGCACCTATAAACGTGCCAACGAAACGGAGAGAGTATGAAACGTGATGACCTAACAAAACTGAAAATGAGCGGCGAACAAATTGATGCAGTAATGGCAATAAACGGTAAAGATATAGAGCGCCATAAAGACATTATTGAAAAACAGCTTGGTGCAATTAATCAGTTAAAAAGCGAGCTGAACGAAACGGGTAACAAACTGTTTAAAATGGAAAGCGAGCAAATTGATAGCATGGTACAAGCTAATGCTGTTGCCGACAAAAAAGTGTACGATTTTTGCTTTGAGCACACGCTTAACGAGCGTTTAAAACAGCACCAAGTAAAAGACGTTAAGGCCGTAAAGGCGCATTTAAACTTTGAAGAGCTTAAATACAACGAAGAATCGGGAGAAATTTTAGGCCTTGAAAACCAAATTGATACAGTAAAAGCTAACAAGGCATTTTTGTTTGACGAAACCGATTTTATGCCCACGTTTTGCACTAGCGCACAAGGTGCCACAAAAATAAGGCCGGCGCAAAACAGCGAGGCAAACAGCGCTATAAGAGCTTTTTTTGGAAAAGATTATTAACTTTAACGGCACTTGCGGGCAGTTAATATGAATTTGTAGTCAGCAATACAATTAACAAATTGTATAATAATGGTAAAAAATACAAAATGTTAATACAATAATACTGTGCTGTAAGTGAAAAAAACAATATTAGATAGGAGATTTTTTATGCGTGATATGATATCGAGAGAGGCCGCTGAGGCCCTTATACAAGACCAAGTACAGAGCACGGTTTTTCAAGAAGCGCCAAAGGAAAGTGTGTTTTTGCGTTTAGCAAGGCGCCTGCCAAATATGACGAGCAAACAAACAAGGTTGCCTGTACTTGACATGCTACCGATGGCATATTGGGTTAACGGCGACAACGGCATTAAGCAAACAAGCCGCCAAGCATGGGAAAACGTGTACCTTACAGCGGCCGAGCTAGCCGTTATAGTGCCATTGCCCGAGGCTGTGCTAGACGATGCATCGTTTGACATAGTGGGTGAAGTAACACCAAGGGTTACCGAGGCAATTGCACAGCGCATAGACAGTGCCGCTATTTTTGGCGTAAACCGCCCTGCCGAGTGGCAAAGTGACCTTGTAACACTTGCAAGGCAAGCGGGCAACAACATACCTTGTACAGGCGGAGACATTACTTACGCATTGCTTATGGAGGAAAACGGGCTGCTTGCAAAGGTAGAGGATGGCGGATACCCTGTGACGGCGGTAGTTGCCGCAATGAACACACGTGCAAAATTGCGTGGCATTAAAGACGGTGACGACAGTCATGTTTTTGTAAGCAGTATGCAGGGCGATACCCCTTATGCACTTGGCGGTGCGCCAATGTATTTTCCTCAAAACGGCAGCTTTGATACAAGCGTAGCACAAATGGTAGCTGGCGACTTTAGCAAAGCTGTATACGCAATACGCCAAGATGTAACTGTTAAAATACTAGACCAAGCCACTATTATTGACCCCACAACAAAAGACATTGTTTATGCACTTGCACAGCAAGACATGATAGCAATACGCGTTGTGTTTAGAATGGGCTGGGCACTGCCAAATCCGGCAACTCGAATGAACGAGGGACGCACATATGTTCCGTTTGCTTACTTAGAGCCATCTACGGCGATTACAACACAAAAAGTAACTTTTACAGTTAAAGATGGCGAAACAGCCGTTAAAGATGTTGTAATAAACGTAAACGGGGCACGCAAAAAAACAAACAGTAGCGGCACGTGTGAGTTTACACTTACATCCGGTAGTTACCCATACACCGTTAAAAAAGATGGATATATTACCCAAACAAACTACACAACAGTTGCATCTGCGGCTGTTAGCATAGCCGTAGCTTTAAATAAATAAAAGCGTTATAGCGCAGTTTTAATTGACGCTAATTGCGAAGGCTGTGCCGGGTACGGCCTTCGCTTTTTTAGCGATGATGTGCGCTTTGCACAAAATTAAAAGTGAAAACTAAGCGCAAAAAGGGGGCCCTACACTAATGATGTATGCAGATTATACATATTACAATGCAAATTACGGCGGAAATACAATAAAAGAGAGCG
The DNA here is from genome assembly GCA_964371265.1 of uncultured Bacteroides sp. GTDB lineage: Bacteria > Bacillota > Clostridia > Oscillospirales > Ruminococcaceae > Ruthenibacterium. The sequence goes on from CAYJLZ010000005.1 coordinate 9,264, forward strand.
ACTATGCGCATTTTGGCGTAAGGGCAAGTGCGTATATAGACAACATAGTTTTTGGCCGCATAAAAACAACCGACGATGTTACAGACAGTGTGCGCATGGCAACTTGTGCATGTGCCGATGTTTTGTATGTTTGGGACGGTGTGGGCGGTGATACAGTAGGTATGCCGGCCGTTAAAAGCGAAACTACCGACGGCTACCGTGTGGACTACGACAGTGCAAGCGGAGCGGCTAGCTCGCTTATAAAAAAAGTGTACGAGGCAATAGAAATTTATTTGCCGGCCTATCATCCTTTAAGGTATAGGGGAAAGGGGCAACAATGATAGGTGATACCAGCATTACTGTTTACCGAAAATTTTACGACGAAACGTTAAAAGACGACATTTGGGCATACTTTGTGCTGCACGGTGTAAACTGGTTTAGCGGACAAAAAAGTGCATTAACAAGCAGCAAATACGACAAGTTTATTGTGCGCATACCGGTGCAAAGCTTAATAAATACGTTTGTGCAAAAAATGTATGCCGAAAATTTTTACGAGAAAAATTTGCTTTTAACCGAAAATATGAAAGACAGCAAAGGCTTTTATATTTTTGACGAAAAGGCGAGGCTTATTATTAACGAAGAAGATGTTGTTATAAAAGGCGCATTAAATATTAACTCGGTGTGGCAGGCAAGGCAAAGTGTGCCGGTGTACGAGAGCTTTAAAGTTGTTTCGCTTGCCGACAACAGATTTGGTACACGATATATGCACCACTGGAAGATAGGGGGGCTTTAATGGTTGTAAGTGCAAGGCTTATAGTTAACAATAACACTTTTGCAAACAAGCTAAAGTTACTTAAAACGGCTCAAAACGATATTGACGCAAGCGTTATAAATTATTGTGCCATTTATGCGCCTAAAAAAACAGGAGCCCTTATAAACAGTGCAACAGTATCCGGCAATGGCGGAAAAATAACATACGGTGCACCTTATGCTCGCATGCAGTACTATGGTACAAAAACATACCGCTTGTATAACAAGCAAAAGGGCGCTTTATGGTTTGAGCGCATGAAAATGCGCCACAAAAATACAATACTGCAAAATGCAGCAAACACTGTTGGTGCAAAGGCGGTGGCTTTATGAGCGATTTAAATAGCAACTTGCCAAACAGCATAATTAATTGTGTTAGAAATTACTTTTTAACGTGCAACTTGTTTGAGGGTAAAAATATTAACATTGACGGACTTGCGCCAAACCAAAACGCTTTTGCAATAGGCACAATGCCACAGGACGAATCAATAAAAACATACATTGATAAAAGCACAAAAAGGCAATATGTGTTTGAAATAAGCGCAGCTTACACAAACAGCGAAAGCCAAACTCAAAATGCACAAAATATAGCGTTTTTTGAAAAACTGAGCGATTGGCTTTACACAAACACCAAAGCAAAAAACTTACCCCAAATGCCAAACGGTTGCACACCGCTTAAAATAGAGGCAATATCGGGCGGGTATTTTGATACCGAGCAAAACGATACTCGCATTTATGTTATGCAGTGTAGGCTTATTTACTTAAAAAAATAAAACGCCACAACCAAATTGTTGTTTACTATATGTTAATTATATTAAAAAAATACAATTAGTAAACAAATAAATATATCAATGCCAATTATCGGCGAGAGGAGCAAGGACATGAAACTAAAAGAATTAATGCAGGATAACACACCCAACATAAATTTTGAGGGAATTACAACGGCAGACGATTTTGTACTTGCCGTAGACTTTAGCGAGAGCGCAACAACCGAGGGCGACTATGTTGTTGCACAAGAGGGAATGACAGAACTTAGCGGAGAACTGGAAACAATTACTCAGGAGAGCCAGTACCTAAGGGGTGGCAAGCAAACAGTTAAAACAGGAACACAAAGAAGTTTTACGCTTACCGGCGAGAGATTTATAGGTGATGAATTTCAAGATGCAATTATGGCGCACAACATGAAATATGGCACAGGGCAAAGCGTTATAAGGCCGTATGTTTATTTTAATATTCTTACAGGTGTGGGAGAAAAAGGCTCGATATCTATTGCGGTAGAAAGCGATCCCTCCGGTGCGGCAGGTGAAAACGCTGGAATAAGCGCAACGCTAACAGCAAGAGGTACACCTGTTGAGTTTGTTTACAGTTAAACAAAAGCGTATATATTTGTTTAAAAGTTTAATGCCAAATAAAGTGTAATTATAAATAATTTAAAACAATGCACAAATGACCATTCTTTTATGGCAAAATTGTGCTTAACATTTACGAGAGGATGGTCGTTTTTTTATGATAGTTTTAAATAATGTAGAACTGGATTTTGATATAACATCGCCCGAGTGCATGAAGAGGTATACTGCCGCTTTAAAAAAACTTGAAAAAAGCAAAAGCGAACAAAGCAGCAACATGTTGCAGCAAAATGCCGTAGAAAAAACACAAAATAGCGATATATCGATACAAAACAGCAATGCGCTTGAACAGTACACACAATTTATACAAACCGAGTGTACGCTTGTTACTAATTTTATCGACGAAGTTTTTGGCAACGGCACGTGTAACTTACTACTTGGCAATAAGGTAAGCCTAGTGCAACTTTTTAATTTGTGCGAGGATTTGTTGCAGCAAATAAACCAGCAAACAAAAAAAGCACAAGCACTGTTTGAGCTATATAAGCCAAACACAAAAACCGAAAATACGAAACGGAGAAAGTAATGCACAACATACTGCTTGAAAATAATTTGCCGCAAAAATGTAACGATATTACGCTTTATACTGATTTTAGAAATATGATAAGATTTGAAACAGCGCTATACGACGACGAGCTTAGCACACAGCAAAAAGCCGTAGTAGGTTTAATGCAACTATTTAATAAATTACCAAAAAACGAAGATGAATTGCAACAGTATACCGACATTTTAGTGTGGTTTTACAGCTGTGGCCAAAGCGGAGATACATTATACAAAAGCATGGCAAATGGAAACTACGAGAGCCGGCACTTTTTGCAAAATACAAAAGCACAGGTGCCGCAAGGGCAACCAACGGCGCAACACGGCAAAAAAAACAATGTGCGAGCGTATGATTTTGCACAAGACGCACTTTGTATATATGCATCGTTTTTGCAGGCGTATAATGTAGATTTAACAAGCAGTGAATATTTACACTGGTGGAAGTTTTGTGCAATGCTTGAAAACTTACCGCAAACAACGCCACTTGCACAGCGCATGGCATATAGGTTAACCGACACAAGCACAATTAAAGACAAAGCACAAAAACAGCACATTGAAAATATGAAAAAACAGTATGCAATTAAAAAGCACGTTAACCTAAACAAAATAAAAAGCTTGCACAGCATAACACAGCAAAATTTAAACAAAGTGCAAAAACGTTTTGAGCAGGCAAAAAACGCACAGATAAAAAGTGTTTAATTGCAATTTATAATGCGTAATTAAACTTAGCGCAAAAAATAAAAACACAGCAATAAACAAATATAAGAGGTGATATTATGGCCTACGACGGCAGTTTGGTTTTTAACACCGAGCTTAACACCGACGGGTTTGAAAACTCGCTAAATTCGCTTACATCGCTATCGGGCTCGCTTGCAGTTGTAAGCGAGCTTAGCAATAAATTGCTTAGCTTGTCCGGTGCGGCAAACAAAGCTTTTGCAAGCTTGGCACAGGTGCAATTGCATGGATTTAACACTGCGTCAATTTTTGGCAATATTAACGCCGAAACCTTAGTTGCGCCTTTGCAAACGGCAATAAATACCGCTGTTGGTGTTGTATCGGCGCAAAGTTTGGCTAGTGCTGCAGGCATTGGCAATGCCATTGTTACAGGTGCGGCAAGCGGTGTGCAGGCAAACCCTATGCTGGCAAGCGCACTTACCGCAAATGTTGTTAATGCGGCAAATGCAGCCGGGGCAAGTGCGGCCTCGGCCGGATTTTACAGCGTGGGCATACAAATGGTACAGGGCATTGCCACCGGCATACATGCCGGTGCAAGCAGCGTTACAAGTGCAATGGTAAACGTTATTTCTTCGGCCGTTAATGCAGCAAAATCGGCAGCGCAAATACATTCGCCCTCGCGCATTTTTGATGTGCAAGTGGGGCGTATGCTTATGAAAGGTATAGAGAGTGGTGTTTTAAACGGCGCAAAAGATGTGCAAAGCACTATGGAACAAAGCCTATATGGCATTGTAAAAAACGCAAAAAAATACTCGCAAAAAATTATGCTTGCCGATAGCGCAATGGGTGGCATTGCCAAATTAAACAGCGCTAGTGCGAACAATAGCATACAAAATTTAGCAATTAACAACGCTTTTAAGGCCGGTGCAACAGGGCTAATTAATTTAATGCAATCTAGTGTATTAAACAATGCAAAGCGCCTTGCAAACGCAAGTTTTGTTAATAATAGCACAAAAAGCTTGGCGCAAAACGGCCAAAATGGCGCCGGTGTTACAAATTTGTACATGACAGTTAATACCCACGACAGCCTTAGCGAAAGCGAGCTTACAAGGCAGGCCGAAGACTTTTTAACACGCACAAGGAGGAAATTGCCGTGACAGACAGCACAATTGTAATTTATAAAAGTAAAGGCGGCGAAATTACTTTTTCAGTTGAATCGGACTTTTGGCTTACCGATATAACCGGCCTTGAAATGCAAGTGGATATTAACACATCGCAAAACAAAGAAATGGCAGGGCAAAGTGTTACAAGCATGGCGGTTAGTGGTAGAAATATGACGTTTACAGGTGCAATTTGTGGAGATTTGCAAATAAACCGAAAAAAATTAATTAACGCTGTGCTGCCGTTTGAAAACGCTGAAATTACACTAATAACCGACGACGGCGCTTATATTATACAAGGTTATGTGGCAAAAACTCCGTACATAGAGCCGGGCGCCGGTATACAGGTGTTTCAATTTGAATTTTTTGCACCATATCCATACTTTAAAACGCAAAGCAACAAAGTGTATACATTATCGGGTATAAACCCACTTTGGCAAACTCCTTTTCATATGCAAGAAAATTTTTACATATCAAAATACAGCGAAAATATGTTTGTAGACATATTTAACAGCGGAAATGTAAGCCAGGCATTTACAATTAATATTTATGCACAAGAGCAAGTAACAAACCCGGTAATACACAACGTTACACAAAACAGCTTTATTAAAATTAATAAAGTGCTTGAAAAAGGCGATAAGTTTTTTATATCCACGCACGAAACTGATAAAAACGCAGGCATAGCAACTGTTTTTACACAAAGTGGGCAAAGTATGCAAAATGGGTTTAAGTACATAAACCCCGAAAGCGATTTAGACATGTTAATTTTACCCTCGCACAATATATTTATGGCTGATGCCGACGAAAACAAAACAAATTTAAACTGCACACTGATAACTGCCGGGGGTGAGTACCATAGCATATAAGCTTTTGATATACAACAATGAAAAAGAACTTATGGGAAACGTTACGGGCATAAAAAGCCTGCAATGGCTTGAAGAATACGCCGATGCAGGCGATGTTAAACTTGTGTGTGCAAAAACTAAAAGCAACGTAGAACTATTAAAAAATAACGTGTTAATGCATAATACCGACAGGGCGCACTTATTGGCAAGAGTAGATAGCGTGCAATATACAAATTCGCAAAGCGAGGGCGAGCTAATTACCGTAAGGGCAAAATTTACAATAAACGATTGGCAGTTTAGGGTGCTGTTAAACAATAACTTTCCCAGTGTAAAAAATGCCGAGCAAGCGCTATACCACATAGCAAACAAATGCAAACGTGGGTTAAATTGTGAAATTGATACCCCAAAAGGCTTTGTACAGCAAATAGAGTGCGAGTACGAAAAGGCAAGTGCTTTAACTGCAATGGTAGATATAGCGAGTGCGTCAAACTTGGGCATACAGCACGCTGTAAACAGTAACTTAGAAGAAATATTTACAGTTTACAGCGGCATTGACAGATATAGCGAGCACAGCGATAACTATATTGGATACTTTGCGGTGTCGGCAGGGAATATAGACACATTGGAATTTACAGACAGCTGTGAGGACTACTGCAACTATGCAGTTATACAAAGCGGCGACGACGATGAGAACATGCGCACAGTATATGTGGATTTAAGCGGTGAAGAAGATTTAAAGGAGGCTTATTTTTATGCCTCGGATATAAAAAAGAACTACACTAGCGAAAATGCAAACGGAGATATGCAAAGCTTTGTGCGAACGAGTGCCGAAATAGACGAGCTACTTTACGAGCGAGCCGTACAACTACTGCAAGACAAAAAGCAAACCATAACAATAAATGCCCAGTTAAAACAAGCCGCGTTACTGTTTGGTGTCGACTACGATGTAGGAGATGTTTTGCCAGTTGTTATTAATTATCCAAAAAAAATGTGCGTAGCAGCAAGGCTTATTGCTGTAAAAATTATTTACGAGCCCGGCAAAACAATACAGGCAAGCCTACAAGTAAGCATAGAGTAAATTAAAAAAACTTACTAATTAAAAAGCGCTATCAAAGTAAAATTTGTTGCATTGTAAGCTTAAAATTATAGTCATATTTTTTGTGCAAGCGTACTATGTAAGAAAGGACGGGCGGTGCAATGAGTGTAGATACTCAGTTTTTAGTACAAATGCTAATATATTCGCTTAGCTTTGGCGTGTTTTACGGTACAACCACAATTAGGTTAAAAAACCTAGAGCAAAAAATGGACAAGCACAATAATGTGATAGAGCGTATTTATTCGCTTGAAGAGCACAGCAAAAGCATGAGCGAAAAAATAAACGAAATAAACAAAAAGCAAAGTAGCGGTAAACATTAACTATACGAAGGAGAAAAATTATGAACAGTAGCAATGAAGAAAACAATAAAAACCAAACTACCACACAGGTGTCGGCCGGTACAATAGCCCGAACAATTGCCCTTATGTTTGCACTTGTAAACCAAGTGCTGGCTTTATTTAACATAAGCCCGTTGCCCTTTGAAACAAGCGAAATAGACCTTGCTGTTAGCACACTGCTAACAACGGCTGCATCGTGCGTGGCATGGTGGAAAAATAACAGCTTTACAAATGCGGCTATTATAGCTGATAATAAAATGATTGAGCTTAAAAAAGACGCAAAATAACGCGTTAAATAAACAGTTTTAGTATAAAGCACAGGAAAGATGTAAGCACTAAAAAATTAAAACATCTTGTGTAACTAAAAAAAGCAGCGTGCTATTAAAATAGTACGCTGCTTTTTGTTATGTTTAATTTTATTGCAAGCAAGGCTTAACCTGTGCAATGCATTATTAATTACTATGCAGTTATAAATTTTTTTAAAGCAAGTACGCTTAACCAATGTTAATACAGCCTAGCCTTAATAAGCTGTAATTTTATTGCTTTACCCACTGTATATGCAAAAATAGCCTTGCCGATATCGGGCAAAATAAAAGGAAAAACACACGCCGCAAGCGAAGCGGCAAGATTGTTTTTGCTAACAAACATAAACCAAGCTGTGCCGCAAGCATAGCACAAAGCTAGCCCAAGGCCCATAAATAGTACCGCGGCAAATATATTTTTAAACTTATTAGCGCCTATGCTAGTAAAAAGTGCAATTAATAAATAACCCCAAATGTAGCCGCCCGTCATGCCAAAAATAGCGCCCGGCCCCGACATAAACCCGGCAAAAACAGGTATGCCTATAAACCCTAACATTATATATATTAGTACGCTAACGGCGCTGTAAACAGGTGTTAGCATTACCCCGGACAAAAAAACACCAAGTACCGCCAAATTAAAGGGTATGGGCTGTACAGGTATTTGAATTTGTGAAAGTACGGCAATAATAGCCGCAAAAAGTGCCGCCGTTACAAGGTGTTTAACGTTGTTTTTTCTTGTGTTATGTGTCATATGTTTTTTACAATCCTTTCAAAACTAAAGCAAAAAGCATTATAAACTATTGCTTAAAATTTATTTGTACACGCAAATTTGTAACAGTAGGGTTAAGCTTAATTAGTATCAAAACCTACATTTTTATGCTAACCTCGCCAAAGCTTAAATCCCTTTCGGTGTTATCATCAAGGCGTACCCTTAAGTAACCCTCGTTTGTAATGCTAAGCGCATGCGCAACGTATTCGTTTGCGTTTTGGTAAACAGTTATTTTTTTGCCGGGCACTATGTTTAAGCTTTTGTACTCGCTCATAAAATCGGTACAGGGTAGGTTGTTGTACAGCAAAACAAGCTCGTTTGTTATAGCGGCGGCTAGCCGGCTGCGAGAAATTTTTTGCCCGGGTTGCAGTATACTTGTAGCTATGTTTTGTATGTCTTTTTCAAACCCGCCGCAGGGAGTGTGCAAATTTAAACCTATGCCTACTATTATATAGCCCGAGTTGCCTGTTTGCATATCGGTTACAGCCTCGCACAATATGCCGCCGCATTTTTTTGTGTTTATGTAAAGGTCGTTTACCCATTTAATGCGCACATTATCAATGTCGCACTGGCTTTTTAAACTGCGCACTACCGCCACTGCAGCTGCGCTTGTTACATACATATTGCTTTGTGAGTTTAAATTGCCGCGCAGTATTACGCTCATGTAAAGGCCTGTGCCACCCGGAGATTTAAACTGCCGCCCCAATCGCCCTTTGCCCTGTGTTTGCTGTTCGGCAACTACTAGGCTTGCGTGGCTTGCTCCCTGTGCGGCAAGCTGTTTTGCAAGCGTGTTTGTGCTGTTAATGCTTTTATGCACAACTACGCTTGCATTTTTATTGTGCAAGTTACTGCTTATTGCCTGTGTAGATAAAATATCGCTGTTGGCATTAAGCGTGTACCCAACATTTGTATTTGCTGTTATATCGTAATTACTTTTTTGAAGTTCTTTTATAGCTTTCCATACAGCGGCTCGGGATATGCCAAGTTGCGTTGCAAGCGCTTGGCCCGAAACAGCGCTGCCTTTGTTTTGCTCTAATATATAAATTATGTTCTCTTTTGTTGTCATTTTTTGTGCTCCAATTAATATCACTATATAGGCGTTTTATGTATTATATCATATTGTAAACTAATTGTCAAAAAAAGTTTACAATAATTGTTGCATAATTTTTATAATAAGTACTTTAAAAATACTAGCCACAAACAAAGTAAAATATTTTCGCTTTAGGGTGGCGCAAAACTTAAAATTAAAGTGCAATTATGTATTGCACTTTTTGCAAAAAATAACTACAATAATAGTATAAATATAATTAAGCAAACAACATGCACAAAACAAAAAACGCAACAACACAAGGGGGTATTAATGGCGGCAGTTTATATACACATACCGTATTGCAAGCAAAAATGCAACTATTGCAATTTTTACTCTAATGTGGCGCAAAGCGTACCCGAGCAGTACATTAATGCTGTGTTGCGAGACATACAGGCAACCGGCGGTTGTAGCCCTATTAGGCCAAGTACAATATATTTTGGCGGTGGTACGCCAAGTTTGTTGCAGCCACTTCAGGTGCGTAGCATAATATCGGCGCTTTGCCCTGCACCAAATGCCGAAATTACCCTAGAGGCAAACCCCGAGAGCTTAACGCAAAAACAAGCGCAAGGATACTTAAACGCAGGTGTAAACAGGCTTAGTTTTGGGGTGCAAACAGTAAACGAAACAAGCTTAAAAACGCTTGGCAGGTTGCACACAAAACAGCAGGCAATAAGTGCCATAAAAGCGGCGCAAAATGCAGGGTTTACTAACATATCTGCCGATATTATGTTAAATTTGCCTAATTACACAAACGAAGAAATGAACAGTACAATAGATGTTCTTGCACAGTGCAACTGCACGCATATTAGTGCGTACATGTTAAAAATAGAAAAACAAACGCTGTTTTTTCAAAATACACCCCAAAGTTTGCCAAATGACGACGAGAGTGCGGATTTTTATATAAACTGTGTAAAACAGCTTGAATTCTATGGGTATATGCAGTACGAGATATCTAACTTTGCAAAAAAAGGATATGAGAGTAAGCACAACCTTGTGTACTGGATGTGTGAGGACTATATAGGTTTTGGCCCAACTGCACACAGCTGTGTAAACAAACAGCGATACAGCGTAAAAAAGGGCGTAAACAGCTACATAAAAGGCGTGCAATATGTAAACGAGGGAAAATTAACAAACGACGATTATATAATGCTTGCACTGCGACTTACAAAAGGCATAAATTTAAAATGGTTAAAAGCCGAACACAACATAGAGCTTACAAAAAAGCAAACAGAATTTTGCAATATGTTAAAAAACAACGGCCTTGCAAACTTTAATAAAGACAGTTTATCGCTTACAGTAAAGGGCATGCTAATACAAAACACAATTTTGTGCGAGCTTTTAAGTATGTAGCATAACAAGGCCGGCCCTGCAAAAGCGTGTACAAAATTTACGTTTGTATTACAAAAATATAAAGTTTTGCCGCCAATTATAAAAATCTGTATTAACAATATATAAACAAAATATCAATATATTCTTTTACAAGTTACACAAAATACTTTTTTTATACACAATTTACCATTATAATAGTTTTATACAAATTTTAACAAATATAAAATGGGGGAAAAATAAATGCCTAACGAAAAGGTGCTTATAACAGATGACGATAAAAACATATGCGAATTATTGAGATTGTACTTGCAAAAAGAGGGATTTACAACTGTTATTGCAAACGACGGCGAAAAGGCAATAGAGCTTTACGACAAGGAAAAACCCGACATTATACTTATGGACGTTATGATGCCAAAAGTTGACGGGTGGGAAGCGTGCCGAAAAATACGTGCAAAGGGCGATACTCCCATAATAATGTTAACGGCAAAGGGCGAAGTGTTTGACAAAGTGCTTGGCCTGGAGCTTGGCGCAGACGACTATATGGTAAAGCCGTTTGACGCAAAAGAAGTTGTGGCACGCATTAAGGCTGTTTTACGCCGAACAACTGTAAAAGAAGCCGAGGATAAACAAGGTACAGGCCTTATTACTTTCGACAATTTATCAATAGATTTGTCGAGATATGAGATGAGAATAAACGGTGTGGTTGTACCAACACCGCCAAAAGAGCTAGAGCTGCTTTACTATTTATCAAGCCACCCAAACAGGGTTTTTACAAGAGATCAACTGCTTGACGAAGTGTGGGGGTTTGATTATTACGGAGACTCGAGAACAATAGACGTGCACGTTAAACGCCTGAGAGAAAAACTGGATGGCGCAAGCGATGATTGGAGCTTGAAAACAGTTTGGAGCAAGGGATATAAGTTTGAAGTAAAAGAGTAATTTAAAATGCGAAAAAGTATATCTACAAGGTTTTTTTATTCATCGTCGATACTGTTAATTGCAGGAATTACAGTTATGGGCTTTATGCACATGTATTTAAGCATAGGTTATTTTGGCACCGAGCGAAGACGTGCGCTTGAAAATACACTGGACATAACAGTTAATATTTTTGAAGAATACGAAACAACAACCGGAGACATGGGTTTTGCGGCAAGAACTTTGGGAGTAGCCAGAGAAATGCTGATAACCAGTAAAGCAACCGATAATTTTGTGATGCTTACAAACGAAAACGGCAAGATACTGTTTAGCAACAGCACGCAGCTTAATATTGACTATATGGGCGTAAACATACCCGATGAAATGATTAGCGAGATAAAACATAGCGGTAAAACAAGCGGTATGGGAACGTTTAAAAATATGCTGGACGAGCCATTTTATTATGTTGGGCAAGCAATAACACTATCGAGCGGAGAGATTATAGGCTATGCTTTTGCTCTGTCCGACACTGGGGCGCTACTTGCTTACTTGTCAAGCATACTGTCTATATTTATAATTTCGGCAGGGCTAATGCTTGTTATTTCAAGCATATTGTCGATATGGCTAACGGCAAGAATGACAACGCCGCTTAAAAGCATGGCCGATGCAGCAAAGAAGTTTGGTAAGGGCGATTTTTCGGTAAGGGTAAGCGAAAACGGAGACGATGAGATTGTACAGCTGAGTAAAAGCTTTAATGCTATGGCAGACAGCTTGCAAAAAATTGATTCGTCGCGCGCAAGTTTTATGGGCAACATAGCGCACGAGCTACGCACCCCGATGACCACTATAAAAGGCTTTGTAGATGGAATGCTGGACGGCACAATACCTGCTGAAAACAACGAACATTATTTGGAAATTGTATCGCAAGAGGCGGGTAGGCTTACACGCCTAATAAAAAATATGCTGGACATTACAAGGCTGGAGAGCGGAGATTTTACCGTTAATGCGCAGTATTACGATATTTGGGAGAGCATAACCGGAGTAGTATTTGCCAGCGAACAGCGCATTGCGCAGCAAAAAATAAAACTTGTAGGTTTTACACCTGTATGTACACTTGTGTATGCCGATTGGGATTTGGTGTATCAGGTTATATATAATATATTCGACAATGCGCTTAAGTTTACAAACGAGGGCGGAACAATAGAATTTAGCGTTATATCTTCAAAAGATGAGGTAACGATAAACATACGCAACACAGGCGAGGGGATAAGCGAGGATGGGCTAAAGTATGTTTTTGAGCGCTTTTATAAAGAGGACGAAAGCCGTGGCCTTAACACTACGGGTAGCGGCCTTGGCCTGCACATATGCAAGGTGCTTGTAAAAATGAACGGCGGCCATATTTGGGCGAGCAGTAATTACGGTAAGGACTGTACCTTTAGCTTTACACTGCCAAAAGTTAGCAAAGATAAAAGCGCCAAAAATGGCGATAAAAATCAAAAAACATCTTCATCTAAACACTTGCCGGCGAACAGCAATACAGCAAAAGAAATATGTATAGACTCAAGCGAGGGCGAAATGAACCCCGACAGCGAGAGCGACATAAATTAAAAAAGCAAAACAATAAAAACGGTAAAAAGCCATAATATAGCCCCCACACAGCAAAACAAATTTTTGTTAAGCTGTGCCGGGGCTTTTTTGTGCTTTGGTGTAATAAAATATATAGTATTTGCAAGCAAAAATTAAAAAATAAATAAAATTGTCAATTACTAAACGTAACTTCAATACTGCCGTTAACACAAGTTGCGCTAAGTGTTTTGTCGGTTATGCCTGTGCTATTTTCAGGCAAATTGTTGCTGCCAAATGTTATGGAGGAAGATATCGTGTAATCCTCGACATCGCCATCTATGGTGCCTTCGATTACGCCGTTAACGCAATTAACTTCTATATCATCGCTTTTTAGGCTGTCAAAATCTATTACGCCGTTTATAATTTGTGCTGTTATAGCGTTTGCGTCTACGCTATCAAAATCTAGCGAGCAATTTGCAATGTCAATGTCAATGCTGTTTGCCGATATTTTTTGCAGTTCAACATCGCACACACTGCCTGCTATACTAATATCGTGTGCAAAATTTTGGGGTATAAGCAACTGCAAAACATCTTCGTTATTATTTATATTAAATCCAAAACCCGTAAAGCTTACGTTTTCGTACCATTTTTTTTGTATATAATTTTTTGTAATATAAAGCGTGTCGCCTTTTTCGCTTATATCGTATGTTTGATAATTATCTTCGTAATATACAATTACAATTTCATCTCCCGGAGCTGTGGCTATGTCAATTTCTCCCCATGTATTATTTATAACAATATTTTGCGATGTTTTGCTTATGTTTTGCGAATTTTGCTGTAAAGTGCCGTTAATGGATATAGCATTGACACTAAAACCCGAGGCAGCATAAACGGCAAAGCAAAAAATAATGCCGATAGCTGTTAAAATAGCCCCAATTTTCGTAATTTTTTTCATCTAATTGCCCTCCAACAGTTATTAACTAAGCTAACAATAAATTTTACCGTTGCACTTGATATTTTTATAGCACCCTTTGTTAAAGCAACAACAAATACCAAAGAGAGCAAAAATAAACCTGATAATAATATACACATACCTATTGACATAAAACACGTTAATATGTTTATACTTGCCACATTTATGCCAATAAAAATTAACATAAAAGCCGATAATGCAAATGCTAAGGGAAGCGAGTACATGGCAACAACAAACGACCAAACTGTTATAAAAAATGAAAAAACTATTGCTGTGGCCGCAAACAAAAGAGGCACCCAAATAGGAAACAAAACCACAGCTAAAACTATAAAAAGTGTGTTTGATTTAGTGCTTTGCTGTGCGCCCTCGCCGTTTGGATAGGTTGTGTTTTGATAAGGTGCATTTTGGTAAGGTGCGTTTGCAAAATGTTGCTGTGCATATGTGCTGCCATTGGGCGTTTGTGCGGTGTTATAATTAGCGTAATTACCATTTTGGGTATTTGCGCCGTTTATATTATTATTAAAGTGTGGGTTTGTAAAGTTGCTTTGCTGTGCGCCCTCGCCGGGGTTGCCGCTTGTATTTGTGCCTTCTGCATTAGCGCTTGCCCCATTAAGGCCACCTAAAACATTTTCGCACTCTACTGAAATATCATCTAAAATTTCACTAGCTATTTTATCAATGCTACCAAGCTCTTGCACAGCTTGTTGTTCTGTAATGCCTCCCTCAGTCCTATCAAAGATGCTCTCTGAGTAAAACGCAATTATTTTATCTGTTTCACTGGGCGGCAAACTTTGTAATTTTTGCGCCAATTCGTATAAAAATTGCTGTTTATCCATTGGTTTTTGCACCTCCTTTATTACTTATAATATAGTTGTATACTTTTATAACGCTATGCCATTGATCAATAAATACCTCTATGTGTGCTTTGCCATACGGTGTTATTTTGTAATATTTTCTAAGTCTGCCGTTATTTTCTTGCGAATACACCGTTAAATAATTGTTGTTTTCAAGGCGCTTAAGTATAGGGTACAATGTCGACTCCGATATTTGTATATGCTCGTCTAAATCTTTTATAAGCCTGTATCCGTACGAATCGCCGTAAGTTAGGGCTTTTAATACGCATATTTCCACCAAGCCTTTTTTTAATTGAATATCCATACGATACCTCCGTTCAACGTATATTATACATTGCATAGTATTATGTGTCAAGTAGTATTAAAAAATAAACCCGCCCCAAAATTTTGGGCGGGTTTGTTTTTTTATAATGCTATTGTAAGTATGTGCATATACGCTTGTAAAAATATAGTAAAAGCTATTAAAAAAATTGTGCCGTAATAAAAACTATACTATTGCTTTTCCCACATAATATCGCCTTTAGCTGTGTTAACATTTACAGGTGCTGTGGAGTTATCGTCGCTTACACCAATAAGTGCGCGAAGCCTTGCCTCGGCCTTTAAGGCGGCCTCTTTTTGCCTTTCGGCTGCTTGCTTTGCATTAACCATTGCCTCGTTTGCGCTTGCCTTGTGTTTTTGATCTTCTTCGCTGCGGCGTTTTAGCTCGTTTTCAATTTCTTGGCGCGATATATCGGGTACGGCAGGTATGTTTTGCTGTGGCTGTGCATTTTGAGAGTTTTGCAAATTGCCGTAAATTTGCCTTGCCTTAGCATATGGCGAGGCAAAAGCGGTTGGGGTGTTTTGCGCCTTTGCAACCGGCTTTGCAGTAATACCTACAGCAGGCGCTGTTGGTAAGCCAACAATTGGCATAGAACCAGCCGGCACCGTTTGCCTTGCACCGCCTTTACCATATGCGTTTTCATAGTTGTTTTTTATTTCGGCGGCTCGTTGCTGAGCCCTTTCAACCGAGGCATTGCGCTGCTGTGTGTGCGACATTGCAGTTTGCGCCGAATACTGTTTTAACTGCTCTGCATAGTCGATTTTAGTGCCCTTGGGTTTTTGTGTATTATTTGAATTTTTTATATTATTATACATGTTTTGCCCGGTGCTAAACGGTAGCGGTGCAGTCTGCTTGCTTTGCACAGGTGGCTGAGTTTGCGGCTGTGCAAAATCTTGCTGAGCATACTGTTGCACAGGTGGCTGAGTTTGCGGCTGTGCAAAATCTTGCTGAGCATAATTGTCTGTATTTATATAAGCTGTATTTTGCTGTATATGGTCGCTTTGTGTGTCTGTGGTAAAACTTTCGTTGTCTGTTTGCGGTGCATTGGGTGCGCTAACATTTTCATATTGCATAATGTTCATAAAAAAATCTGCGTCACTCTCCGGGTTTGCGTTATCCTGTTTTGTGTCTGATAAATTTTCAAAATCGCTTTGCTGCACAGGTTCGTTATTTTCGTACGTTTCATTGCTATCTTGCTGGTCTTGCGAAACAAAATCATTGCTGGGTACATCGTTTGTAACACCTGTGCTTATGCAAAGGCGTAACGTTCTTATTTCGATAATTTTGTTGCGTAAAAAGCCGATAATTGCAATTGCCAAAACAGCACAACAAACAAGCATTAATATTTTAACTTGTGTTGTAAATACCTGTGTTGTGGCAAGCAATAACACCGAAGCACCAAGCAATACACAAAGTGTAACTGTTGCTGCAATTGTGGCTGCGATTTTTCTTTTAAGTTCTTGCTGTTCCATTATATATGCTCAACTCCAAATATTATTTCGTGCCAAAAATACGATCTCCCGCATCTCCAAGGCCGGGTATTATGTAGCCGTTTTCGTTAAGTCTTTCATCTTTTGCGGCTACGTAAATTATAACATCGGGGTGGTTTTCACTCAATTTTTGTATGCCCTCCGGTGCTGCTATTATAGATATAAACCTTACGCTTTTTGCACCTCTTTTTTTAATTTGCGTTATTGCATCAACAGCACTGCCTCCTGTTGCAAGCATTGGGTCAAGCACAAATACTTCTCTTTCGGCAATGTCGTCGGGCAGTTTACAGTAGTACTCTACGGGCATAAGTGTTTGCTCGTTGCGATACATGCCTATGTGGCCAACTTTTGCGGCAGGTAAAAGTTTTAGCATACCGTCTACCATACCAAGGCCGGCTCGCAAAATTGGTACAAGTGCAAGTTTGCGTCCGCTTAGCATTTGTGTTTTTGCCACGGCAACAGGCGTTGTAATTTCAACTTCTTCCGTAGGCAAATCTCTTGTTGCCTCGTAGCAAAGCAACATCGCAATTTCGCTTACAAGTTCCTTAAATTCCTTTGTTCCTGTATTTTTATTCCTTAAAAGGCTAACCTTGTGTTGTACAAGCGGGTGATTCATTATAATAGGTTGTTTGTTCATTTATAGCTCCGTTCTGCCGTTTTTGGCATTTATATATAATGTTATGCAAACATTTTTATTATTTTAAAATATATAGCTAAGCGTAAACAATTGCTATTGCTATATAAAAATTAATTTAATAAGGTTAAAACATGTATTGCTAATTGTATAAAAGTGCTTTACCAAACTTAAAAAAGTTTGCCCTGTTGCTAATTATATGTACCTACATGTCCTCAAAATTCATCATTTTGTCGACACGATTTGCATGGCGTCCGCCCTCAAATTCGGCGCTTAAAAAAGCATCTACCAAATTGCAAGCTGTGCCAAAACCAACTACCCTAGCTCCAATGCAAAGCGCATTTGCGTTGTTGTGAAGCCTAGAGTGCTTAGCGCTGAAAACGTCGCTACAACAACAAGCTCGTATGCCTTTTATTTTATTTGCGGCTATGCTTATGCCAACACCGGTGCCGCACAGCAATATAGCGGCCTGTGCTTTGCCGCTGAGTACGTTGTCGCAACCAAGTTTTGCCATGTCGGGGTAATCTACACTGTCGCTACTATTTGCGCCACAATCTATTACCTGTGTGCCGTTTTGCACCAAATACTCTTTAACTTGCTCTTTAAGCTCGTACGCAGCATGGTCACATGCAAGCGAAACTACTTTTATCATATAAAAATTTCCTTTCGCATTAAAACAATATGCTTGTATTTAAAATAATAAAATTGTAAGTATTTAAATAAATTAATAAACGCAAAATGCCTAATCTTCGCCAAGTAACGCTCTTTCGGCTTGTGTTAAAAGCAAATAATCGGCAGCAAGGTTTTGCGGCAAAACAGTTTTTGAGTTTTGGCTTGCAATTTGTGCAAGCTGTGTAATTGCGCCCGCCTTACCCATTATGTAGTCATCATCAACCGGTAAAAACATGTCGCCCTCAAACATTAAAGCGCCATCGCCCACGCAAGTAACACGCTGTGTGCAGTTGCGGCTTTTGCATATTTGCAATACTTTGTCGTAAAATTCATCTTTATGTAACAGCTCATCGCTTGTAATACGTGTTAATTTGCCATCGCATTTGTAAAAAAGTGCACAATAAACGTTGTTTCTTCGTGCATTTAGCGTTGCAGCTATATAGCCTGTGCCACTTATGCTTTGTGCCAGTGCTTTTAGGGTGCTTATACCCACACATGGCGTATTTTGCGCAAATGCAAGCCCTTTAATTAACCCTATACCTATTCGCAACCCGGTAAAACTGCCAGGCCCTTTTGTTATGGCATATAAATCAATTAACTTGGGCGTAAGGCCTGTTGCTAAAAAAGCAGCTTCGCAAAGCGGTAACAAAGTTTGGCTGTGAGTTACCGACAGTGCCGCATAGCTCTCGTATATAAGTTTATTGTTTTGCCGTATAGCTATTCCAAGCGTTTGCTTTGCGCTGTCTATTGCAAAAATATTCAAAGCCGGCCCTCTCTATTAATAGTTATGCGCCTTTGTTCATCGTTTGTAATTTGTATATCTATTGTAATTACGCTGTAACCTTGTAAGTACTTCTTTGCATTTTCGCTCCACTCAGCGCAAACTACTGCACCCTCGTCTATATAATCAAAAAAACCTGCGGTGTGCAAATCTTCAAGGCTGTTTATGCGATATAAGTCAAAATGTGCAAAAACAAGGCGCCCTTTATATTCATTAATTATAGCAAAAGTTGGGCTGTTAACATTGTCTAATATATCAAGCCCCAAAGCTAAACCCTTGCAAAAAGTGGTTTTACCACTGCCAAGGCCGCCTGTAAACAATACAAGTGCGCCGCTGTGCAAACTTTTGCCAAAATCTTTTCCAATTTGTATTGTTTGCTCCTCGCTGCTTGATAAAAAAACAGCCACCGATTAAAAACCCCTTTTAACTATTAAAATTGTACATGTATAGTATATTATACAACAAGTATAGCTTATTGTAAAGCGAACACACAGTTTTTGTGCATATAGTAAAAAGTAGTTTAACTAATATATTAAAATGTACAATTATTAATTAAATAAAGATACTAAAAAACATAAAAAACCGAAAAAAGAAAAAAGTATTAACAAAAAATAAAAAATAGCAAGCGAGTATTAGTGAGTATAAACGAGGAAACAAGAGAATTTTAAAGATATAAAGATATAAATTAAAAAAATGAAAAAAACATATTGACATTGCAACATTGGTGGTATATAATTACTAGGCAAAAGCAAATAAAGCTTGATAAAAACACACAAAAATTATCGGGCATAAATAATTAGGAGGAAACTATGAGCACAACATTAGCAAAGCCCACAAGTGTTGACCGTAAATGGTATATAATAGATGCAGCCGGCAAGCCTATGGGCCGTACAGCGGCAACGGTAGCAACACTGTTGCGCGGCAAAAACAAAGTTACATTTACACCCAACGTTGATTGCGGCGACCATGTAATAGTAATTAATTGCGACAAAGCTGTATTAACAGGGTCGAAATTAGACAAGAAATTTTACTACCACCACAGCGGATGGGTAGGCGGAATGAAAGCCGTTAAATATCGAACCTTAATGGAGCAAAAAAGCGATAAAGCAATGATGCTTGCGGTTAAAGGCATGTTGCCAAGCAACGTGCTTGGTGCAAGCGCACTAAAACGCTTAAGGGTTTATAAGGGCGAGCAACACAACAACGCAGGGCAAAAACCTGTTGAATATACTTTATAAGGAGGCATAAGAATTATGTACGAGACAAAACAATATTATTACGGCACAGGTCGTCGTAAAAGTTCTGTTGCACGTGTAAGGGTATATTCCGGCACAGGCAAAATTACAATTAACGACAGGGACATTGACGACTTTTTTGGTTTAGAAACATTAAAATTAATAGTACGCCAACCGCTTAATACAACAGGAACAGACGGTAAGTTTGACATAGTTGTAAGAGTAGCAGGCGGCGGAGTATCGGGCCAAGCAGGCGCAATACGCCACGGTTTAGCACGCGCACTTTTAGTGTACGACGAAAGTTTGCGCCCCGAACTTAAAAAGGCAGGATTTTTAACTAGAGACCCACGTATGAAAGAGCGTAAGAAATACGGTCTTAAAGCTGCACGTAGGGCACCGCAATTTAGCAAACGTTAAAATTATTATTTGCAATTTAAAAGTGATGTTGCGGTATGCAGCATCACTTTTTATATGCCCAATTTAAAAATAATACAAAAATTAATAGAAAAAAATTGAAAGTAGCATAAAAATAATATACAATTAAAACACAGTGAGCAATAACATAAAATATTGAAAAAAGAATATTAAATGCAAACAACTAAGGCAGCAAATTTAAAACGAGAAGTTTTTTGCCGAGCTAAAAAAAGCGCCGAGTGCAAACGCAAAAAAAAAACAACCAAGGCAGCAAACCTAAAACGAGAAGTTTTTTGCCGAGCTTTTTTTCAAAAAAGCGGAAAGGATAAAGCAAATGGATTACTATCAAAAATCACTTGAGATACACAAACAGTACAAGGGCAAACTCAGCGTAGAAAGCAAAATACCTTTGAGGACAAAAGAAGATTTATCTACAATATATACCCCGGGTGTAGCGCAGCCATGCAGAGAAATAGCCAAAAACCCCGACGATGCATACGTATACACAACAAAAAGCAACACTGTAGCAGTAGTAACCGACGGAAGTGCAGTACTTGGCCTTGGCAACATAGGCCCGCTAGCTGCAATGCCTGTAATGGAAGGCAAAGCGGTACTGTTTAAACAATTTGGCGGAGTAGATGCAGTACCTGTATGCCTTGGAACGCAAGACACAGAAGAACTTGTAAAAATAATAACTGCAATATCACCTACATATGGCGGCATAAACTTAGAAGACATATCGGCTCCAAGATGTTTTGAAATAGAAAAACGTGTGCAAGACGCAGTAGACATACCTGTGTTTCACGATGACCAGCACGGCACGGCAATTGTAGTTTGTGCGGCAATAATAAACGCCGCAAAAGTAGTTGGCAAACAACTGCAAAACATGCGCGTTGTAGTAAATGGATCAGGCAGTGCAGGCACAGCAATAGCATATATGCTTTTAAGCATTGGCATAAACGACATTGTAATGTGCGACAAACAAGGCATACTTTGCACAAACACACAAAACCTAAACAGTGCAATGGCAAAGCTTGCCACAGATACAAACCCACGAAAAATAACAGGCACACTTGAAAACGCAATGCAAAACGCCGATGCTTTTATAGGCGTTAGCGCCCCCGGTGTTGTAACAAAACAATACGTAAAAAGCATGAACGATGGCGCAATTGTACTGGCAATGGCAAACCCCGAACCCGAAATTATGCCAAGCGACGCACTAAGTGCAGGCGCAGCCATAGTGGGCACAGGCAGAAGTGACTTTAAAAACCAAATAAACAACGTATTGGCATTTCCCGGCATATTTAAAGGTGCACTTGCAGCACGTGCAAAGCGCATAACACCAAAAATGAAAACAGCTGCGGCATATGCAATAGCAAATTGCGTTAGTGAAAACGAGCTTTGCGCTGAGAAAATTGTACCGGATGCAATGCAAGAAGGTGTAGCAAGCGCCGTAGCAAACGCAGTAGCAAGCGCATGGCAACAAAACAACTAATACCAATATACAGTACTAAAACCAAAAAACAGCATTTATATGCCCTACAAAGGCAAATTAATGTGTAAAACGCAAACTTTTTGCGCATACTTTTAAAAATAGTAATATAAACTATTTAAAGAAAGAGGTGCGGTAAATGGCAAAAAGGTTTTGCGTTTTATTTTTTGTAACGCTAACGGTGTTTAGCATACTAACATACAGGCTGTCGTTTTTATCTAAAAACACAGCATATGCCAGCAGTACGCAAAATCAATCGGGGCATTACATTGAAATTGAAAACGGCAGAGGAAACTTTTACGACTGTGAATTTACAAAACTTACGGGAAGTACGTACCAAAGCTATGGGCTGGTAGCGCCAACCGAAAACAGCTACCGCACCCTTTTTGAATATATTAACGAAGACGACAGAGCCGAGTTTTACAGCAGTATACAAAAAAGCACTCCGTTTTTAGTAGAGATGCCCGCAAACGAACAAGATGACTACTCATTATTTATGCTCTCGCAAAGATACTTGCCAAACGCAATTGCGCCGCATTTAATTGGATACGTAAACGAAGATGGGGGAGTATCGGGCCTTGAGGCTGCGTACGACGAATTGTTGGCAGAAGGCGCAACAAAAGAAGAAATATTTTGCTCGGTAAGTGCCGGCGGAGAATTTATAGACGTAAATGAAAACTATATAACCCAAGAGCCCGGAACAGGATTTGGAATTATGCTAACAATAGATGCCGCAATACAGCGCATGTGCGAGGTTGTGGCACAAGAAAACATGACGCAGGGCGCAATAATTGTTATGGAAACAGACACAGGCAAAGTAAAAGCAAGCGTAAGTATGCCCACATTTAACCCAAACGATGTGCAAGCAAGCCTATACAGCGAGGGCTCGCCATTTACAAACAGGGTAATAAGTAGCTATAACGTGGGCAGCGTATTTAAACCGCTACTTGCGGCAATTGCGCTTGAAAACGGCTACGACAAAGAGCAAACATATAACTGCACAGGCAGAATAGAAATTGGCGGCCACACGTATAGCTGTGCTCGAAGTATAGGCCACGGCGAAATAAACATGAGCAAAGCGCTTGAAGAGAGTTGTAACACTTATTTTATATACCTTGGCCTGCAACTGGGCGGACAAGAACTTGCAAACGCAATGAGCGAAACAGGTTTTGGCCAAAGCACCGTTGTGGGGCAAAGCCTAGTTACGGCAAAAGGCAACGTGCCAACTGCCCAGCAACTGGAAAACTTAGGAGAGCTTGCAACGTTGAGCTTTGGCCAGGGCAAACTAACGGCAGCACCGCTTCAAGTAACTGCATACTTTAACGCAATAGCAAACGACGGCGTTTATATATCTCCCACGCTTGTACAAGCATATGTAAACGAGTACAATATGGAAGTTACACAAAACCTGTACAACCCTGTTGTAAGGCAATGGATATCGCCAGAGAGCGCAAGCACACTGCAACTAATGTTAATAAACACTGTTAACATGGGCCTTGGAATGCCGGCAAAACCAAACCTAGGCGGCGCAGGCGGTAAAACAGGCACAGCGCAAACAGGCCGATACAACGAAGATGGCGAGGAAATAACCGACGCATGGTTTGTTGGATTTTACCCTGCGTACGACCCTAAATACACAGTAACGGTACTGCTCGATTCGGAAACAAATACAAGCGAGGGCGCAAGCGAGATATTTGCAAAAGTTGTTGACTTATTGTATTATTATTTGTAATAAAAAAATATTTACAAATGCAATAATTTTAAAACGTAAGGCGTATACAAAGTAGAGGAGCCACAAAATATAAAAGTAAAAAATGTGCCAAGCAAGTAACCGGCACAAAACATGCGCCGCTTAAAAGTGCGGCAGATTGGAGTATGAGCATGAAAAAGGTATTGATGAGGAATATTTTACTTGTAACACTAACAATTGCGCTTGCCGTATTTTTTGTAGGGTGTGGCAGCGGCAACGATAGCGCCGTAGCAACCGAGGCAGTAGCATACCCCGAGGCACCTGCAATGTACGATGCCGAAATGACAGGCGAAAGCGTTGAAGAATACGATATGGCCGCAAGTGACGAAGCAGGATATGTAGCAAACACGGCGGGCGGAGCACAAAGCACAGCACCCACAGCGCCGCAAAACCGCAAAATTATATACACATCTAATATAGATGTTGAATCGGAGAATTTTGACGAAACAATAAACAGCTTAAACACTAATTTAACACAGGCAAACGGGTACATATCGTCTACATACACCGAGCAGTATTCATACGATGAAACGAGGTATGCCTCGTACACACTGCGCATACCTGCCGATAATTACAGGCAGTTTGTGCAAACGGTAAACGATATTGGCAACGTAACAATGTTTGATGAGTACACCGAGGACGTAACGCTGCAATATGTAGATATAGAATCGAGATTGAAAAGTTTGCGTGTACAAGAACAGAACTTATTAGATATGCTAGCCGAGTCCGTCGATGTTGAAACGTCTATTTTAATATACGACACGCTTGCACAAGTACAGTACGAAATAGAAAGCTACACAGCACAGCAACGAACACTTGACGATTTGATTGACTACTGCACAGTTAATATGTACATATACGAAGTTAAAGTTTACACACCTGTAAACGAGTCGTACTTATCGCAGGTATTATCGGCAATACAAGGCAGTGCTAACAATTTTATATACGGATTAGGTGACTTTGTAATAGACTTTATTTATGCGTTGCCGTCGCTTATAGTACTTGCAATAATAGCTATTGTAATATTTATAATAGTTAAAAAAAGTATTAAAAAAAGAAGGCAAAAACAAAACGACGCAATGAATATGCAAAACCCGTACCAAAACAATAAAGTAGTATACGTGCCACACGATGGCAGAATGCCACAGCAAGAGCAAGTGGGTGCAAACGTTAGCAGTGAAGTTAGTGAACAAGAGAAAAACGAGAACAACAAATAAATTTTTATAGTTTTTGCAATAAGCCGCAAAGGTATTACCGCAAAAAATTAAAACATAAAAGCCCCTTATGTAAACAGTAATTTGTTTGCATAAGGGGCTTTGTTTTATTTAGTTAATATTTACACTTCTCGCATTATTCGGGATTAAATTCGTTATCGAAAAATCCGATGCCGGAAGCGCCGGGGCCTGCATGTGTGCCTATAACTGCACCAATCTCTCCAACAGTGGGTTTTGCAAGCTTTAGGTTTTGCGTTACGTATCTAATAAAAGGCTCGTACAAATGGCGCTCGCCCGAGCCGCCAACAACTATTGGCATGTTTTCGTTAATGCCGCCAACTTGGCCTATAAGCTTAAATACGTTTACGTATGCGCCGGGCAAACCCCTTGCTTTGCTAACAAGGCCAAGCTTGCCGTCGTGCTGTTCGTCTCTTGTTTCGTAAGGCTGAGAGTTAATGCCAACAACAGGTTTAATGCCAAGCAAACCGCCTGCAAATGCCGCCACGCCCGAAAGTCTTCCGCCTTTTCTCAAATATGTCAAATCATCTATAATTGCAAAAAGGTGTAAATGCTCTCTTGCAACGCATAAATCGTCGTAAATTTCGGTTGCGGTTTTTCCTGCTTTTACTAAGTCCATTGCCCTGTAAACAAGCAATATTTGCGCCATAGTTGCGTTTTTACTGTCTACAATATAAATGTCATCGTACTCAACTTCTGCCTTTGCAAGCTGTGCACTTTGCACTGTGCCGCTAAGAGCACTGCTTATTAAAATACAAACAACGCTGTCGCCGTTTTGTTTTGCGGTTTCAAAATGCGTTAAAAATTGTTGCGGGCTTGGCTGGCTTGTTGTGGGCAGCTTTTCGCTGTTTGCAAGCTTAACAAAAAATTCTTGTGCAGTCATATCGTCGCCATCAAGGTAAATATCGCCATCAAAATTTACGTTAAGCGGTACTACTGCAATGTCGTTGTCGGCAGCAAATTGCCTGTCGATGTCAGAGGTAGAATCGGTTAAAATTTTAATCATGTTTTAGTTTTATCCTTTTTAATTAATGTAATTTATTTTACAGCATACATCCATGTTTTATGGCTTGTTGCTTAATAAAATCGCGGTATAATTT
This sequence comes from uncultured Bacteroides sp., assembly GCA_964371265.1. Classification (GTDB taxonomy): domain Bacteria; phylum Bacillota; class Clostridia; order Oscillospirales; family Ruminococcaceae; genus Ruthenibacterium. Next base: position 35,024 of record CAYJLZ010000005.1, read on the forward strand.
TTGCGCTAAGGCTGAGAACTGCTGCTTTGCGACGTAACTAAACTTACCCCTTCGGGCGGCTGCTGTGCAACGTACAAAGTTACGGTAACGTTTTCGGGGTCTATTGCTGTGCCTGCGGCAACATCACAATCAACAACTGTGTCGGGCACAAGCTGCCCGTTATTTGCTCGCTCAAATATATTGTAGGTAATGCCAAGTGCCTCAAGGTCGGCCTTTGCCTGAACACGTGTGCTACCAACAACTGTGGGCATAACAACGGTTTGTGGGCCACGACTAACAACTATTTCAATTGTAGACCCACTTACAACGCTTTGGCCTGCCCTTGGATTTTGCTCTATAATTTTACCTACTTCAAAAACCGAAGAGTAATCCTCGGTTACGCTAAACAAAAAGTGCTGTATGTTAAATTCGTTTTGCTGAACTTCTGCGTATACCTCGTTTACGAAGTTTGGCACTTTTATCTCTTGCACTTGCGGTATTTGAGAGGACGCTTGCGAAACAGATGTTGAGGGTAAAACTTCGCTTTGAGGATTACCGGTTATACTTGAAAAAATAAGTATAATTGCAATTACAACAACAATTGCACCTGCGGCTATTGCCGCCAACAAACCAACGCGCTGTTTATTAAAAACAAACGGTTTTTCGGCACTTTTTCTAGGTTCTGTAAGGCATTCGAAAAGCTCGTAAGCACTTTTCATGCGCTCTACACCGGTTAAGCGCAACGAGCGCATTAGCGACACCGAAACGTACGCAGGTAAATCTGGCAAAAAGTTTTTTGGCGACACAAGAGTATCGCTTAAACGGCGTTTATTTGCCCCCGGCGGTGTTGCGCTTGTTATTACCTTGTAAAACACAGCTCCAAGCCCGTATATATCGGTGTACTTTCCATCAAACTCGGCAACACTGTACTGCTCGGGTGCGGCATACCCCTCAAATATTTGGCTGCGTATTTCACTGTCCTTAGTACGCAGGCCAATTGTGGCAAAGCCTGTAAGTTTTGCCCTGCCATCGCTACTTATAAAAATAGTTTCGGGGCTTATTCCTCTGTGTAAAAGCCCTTTGCTGTGCATTACCTCCACAGCGTTAAACACAGGGCGCAAAAGCGTAAGCGCTTGTTTATGTGTAAGGCGCTGTTTTCTTGTTTGCAAATATGTTGCAAGCGTTGTTCCTGTGGGCACTTCTTGCACG
>CAYJLZ010000005.1:36221-44831 GCA_964371265.1 uncultured Bacteroides sp.
ATACGCTGTGTTGTTGTACTGCACCAAATCGTAAACTTTGCAAATACCCAACGTTTTTTCAATGCTCATAAGAGCTTTATAAAGGTCTATAAAATCAAGCAGCGTAGTTTTATAAAGCACTTCTCTCTCTTGACGAGGCACTACACTGCCGGAGTTTGTTCGGTGCGAGCACATTGTTACCGGTACATATTCCTTTATAAGCACTCGCCTTGCAAGGCGAATGTCTACTGCCATGTAAGATACGCCCTCGCCGTCTAGTGCAACACACTTGTCAAGTATGTATCTAGAGTCAATAACTGTTCTTGCGCTTAGTGTGCCCTTTGGGTTGTTGTTAACAAATTTGCGCCCGCAATAAGGGCAAGCAGTAGAGTTTATTGATATGTGCGACAAACACCCGTGACATATTGTTTGATTTTCATGCACTGTAAAATATCCGCCTTTCGTAATATTTTGTATTTAAGCATGATTTGCCATTGTTAATTTATAATTATTATATGCATTGCACTTTGTACATTTAACTGATTATTTTATGGCTTTCGGCTCGTACCTTACGGCACAACCGCAGCAATATAAATTGGCATGTTTATATGCTGCGCCATAAAATTTGGCAACAAAGCTTAAATGCTGATTAGTAACTTAAATATCTAAATCGTCCTCGTTTTCCATGCTGTTGTAAACACTTTGCACATCGTCGTCGTTATCAAGCATGGTAAAAAGTGTTGCAATATTTTTCAAATCTTCGGGTTTTGTTAGCGCCACTTGTGTATTTGCAAGCAGTTCTTTTTCACCCGAGAGTATAACGTAATTTTTCTTATCAAGCTCATCTCTAACGCTGCTAAACTGTTCGGGAGAAGTTAATATTCTCGCAACGTCATCGGCCATCTCAAAGTCGTCTGCGCCTGCTTCAAAGCAATCTTCCATTATTTGCTCTTCGGTTTTGCCCTCGGTGTCTACTATAATAACGCCTTTTTCGCTAAACATGTACGACACACACCCCATATTGCCAAGGTTACCGCCGTATTTGTCAAAATAATATCGTATATTTGCAGCTGTTCTGTTTCGGTTATCGGTAAGCGTATTAATAATTACAGCAACGCCACCGGGGCCGTATCCCTCGTATGTTATGCTCTCGTAATCGTCTTTTTGGCTGCCCTCGGCCTTTTTAATTATGCGCTGTATATTATCGTTTGGCACATTAAAACTTTTTGCCTTTGCAATTGCGTCTTTCAACTTATAGTTGCTTGCAACATCAGCGCCGCCCTCGCGCACACATACGCTTATTTCTCGGCCTATTTTTGTAAACAATTTTGCGCGTTGCGCATCTGTTTTTTCTTTTTTTCGTTTAATTGTACTCCACTTACTGTGACCGGACATCTACTTCCCCCTAAACCTGTGCGTGTTTATTATTATAAACAAAAAAGTTTATTTATTTAACCAATTATTGCCGCTTATTAATGCGCTTTATTTGTTTATATACCTTATTTATATGTAAAAATATAAAGGTAAGCGCAAAAATAATACACAACAATTAAATTATATCATAAAAAATGTATTAATTCAAATATATATGCACATACTTTAAATACAGGGAGGTGAATAACATGGATAACAAACAATCTAAAAACACATCTAATTCACAAAACAAGCAAAGCTCTAACAAAACAACAAGCAATCAATCTTCTAATTCACAAGATAAAAGCTCATCTAACAGCAAAAACTGCAAATAAGCAAATTTAAATTAAAATCGGCGTTTAAAACACACTTTATTATAAAAAGCAATTAACCATATAGCCAAAGTAATATTTTGCCGCCTTAGTAAGGGCGACATAAGCAATAAAAGCAAACTGCGCCGATTTACAAAACAACATATTGGGTCGATAATGTTTAATAACATTGTCGACCCAGCGCTTTTTTAAAAGCTATAAATCTATATTGTTTTTTAGTTTATCAATAACTCGTTTTTCAATACGGCTTACATAACTGCGGCTTATTTTTAAAAGTTTGCTTACTTTTTGTTGTGTTAGTGGCTTTGTGCCGCAAAGGCCATAGCGCAAAATAATTATTTGCCGGCTTCTGGGATCAAGTGTTTTAATAATTTCATAAAGTTTTTTAATATATTCTTTATTTTCAAAATCTGCAGACATGTCAAATTTATCGGCCAAACTGTCGCAAATTGTTAAACTGTTTTTACCGCCGTCATTATCCAGTTCATCATAAATATATACCGTATTATGTTCTTTTTTGTTTTGTCGATAGTACATTAGCACTTCGTTTTCAATGCATCTTGCGGCATATGTGCTAAACCTAGCGCCCTTGTCGTATTCAAAACTGTTTACAGCTTTTATAAGGCCTATTGTGCCTATGCTAATAAGGTCTTCATGGTCGTGAGAATTTTTGTAGTACTTTTTAATAACGTGTGCAACAAGGCGTAAATTGTGGCGTATAAGTAAATCTTTAGCAAATTTATCTCCGTTTTTAAAGTCGATAAAAGCTTGCTCTTCTTGCTGTTTACTTAAAGGAGAGGGAAAACTGCCTGCCTGTAAGTGTAATGCCAGGTATAATATATGCCCGGCCACAAAGGCAAAAATTGCAGAGAACATAATAGGCCCCCTTTATTGTAGCGCTGATTAAATAACTGCTGTGCATAAAAAAATATATGTGTTAAAAAAAATAAATATTACAGAAGTTTATGTTGTTTTTTATTTTTTATTGCATATAATTGTATTGTACAGTAAATTTAATAGGGGGCATAAAATGCTAAATGCAAAATTTATATTTAATATAAAAAATTATAAGCAAAAATTTGAAAAACAGCACCCCGACGCAATACCTTTTTTTAAAAAGGCACTTAAAAATGCAAAGATAGGCAGCAGTTTGCATGTAAGTGTAACAGGGCCCGAGGGCAAAGCAGAGGAGATTAATATTACGCTTACAAAAAGTGATATTGAGATATTAAAAAATTTTTTGTAGTTTGTTAACACTGCATAAAAGCTTACTTTTAAGCGAAAAAGTAGATTAACACAACGGCTTAAAAAACAATAATATAAAAAAATAACATAAAAAGGAATATAAAAATGTTAAACTTTAGTTGCGATTATACAAATTGTGCCTGCGAGCAAATACTGCAAAGGCTAATTGCCGAAAACTCTGTTGCACACACAGGATACGGCACCGATGAAATAACAAAACAGGCGGTGCAAAAAATAAGGCATGCCTGCAATTTACAAACAGCAAACGTGCAGCTTGTAAGTGCGGGAACACAGGCAAATGCACTTGTGCTAAGTGCTATATTAAGCAAGTGCGGCGCTGTAATAAGCGCCCACACTGGCCACATAAATGTGCACGAGGCAGGCGCCATAGAGGCCGGTGGGCATAAAGTGCTTGCTATAAATACCGACATAAGCGGCAAACTGTATGCAAAGCAAGTACAAAAATATATGCAAACTTTTTTGCAAGACGAAACAGCGCTTCATATGCCGCAGCCCGAGGCGGTTTACATATCTCAACCAACAGAGCACGGCTTTGTGTACACAAAAAGCGAGCTTTTGGCACTGCGCAAAGTGTGCGATGAGTTTGGCCTAAAACTGTTTGCCGACGGAGCGAGGCTAGGCTATGCGCTTGCGGCAAAAAACAACGATGTAACGCTAGAAACACTTGCTAATATGTGCGATATATTTTACATAGGTGCAACAAAGGTAGGGGCGCTTTTTGGCGAGGCAATTGTGTATGCAAACAGCAATTTGTGCAAAAACTTTTTTACACTTACAAAGCAGCACGGGGCGCTTTTGGCAAAGGGTTTTGTGCTTGGAATACAATTTGACGAGTTGTTTACAAACATGCTTTATACAAAGCTTGCCAAAAACGCAATAGATTGCGCAAACGAAATAAGAGAGGCACTGAAACAAAAAAATTATAAAATGCTGTGCGACAATACAACAAATCAAATTTTTGTAATTATGAAAAACACAAAACTTGAAAGCATAAGTAAAAGCGCAAAATTACAAGTGTGGCAACAGGTAAACAGCACCGAAACAGCTGTAAGAATTGCCACGAGCTGGGCAACAAAAAAGTGCGATGTACAAAGCCTTATTGCGCTACTTTAGGCACATATTTTTGCTTTGTACAAAAGCTTTGTGCAAAACAAAAAAGCACCCTGTGCAAACACATATTTTTTTTACAATAAAACATATAAACCTTGATTTTAGTAAGTGTTTGTGGTATTATGTGTAATGCACCGAAATTATAGATGTGCGTTGTAAAACAGATGAACAATATAAAATAATAAATTTATGCAACATAAATCGGAGGTTAAAAATGACAATTTTAGAAATAGTTGGCGGCGCTTTGCTAATATTATGCGGAATAGCAATAATAATACTTGTTTTATCGCAAGAGTCGAAGGGCAAGGGTTTATCGGGAGTAATTGGCGGCGGAGATATGATGGAAGGCAACGCAAATTCGCCAAAAACATTGCTTGCAAAGTACACAAAAATTGCAGCTATTGTGTTTTTTGTGCTAGCAATAGCAGTTGGCGTTTTAAGCATAGCGCTAGGTTAAAAACATTATAAGGCATTAGCTTTTGCACAAACATTATAGCCCGATGTGAATTTTCACATCGGGCTATTTATTTTATTTTAAACTATACAAAAGCACTTCGCCGGTATTGGTGCAGGCGCCTAACAGCCCACGTGCCAAATTATGTTATACCAAATTTAAATAGTATTCTTTACATTCGCACGATGTGCCGTCAAACTTAGTATAATGAGAATTGCCGCAATATTTAAACCCAAGCTTGTTTATTACACTTTGCGAGGCGAGGTTTTCAAGTGCATGGCAGCAATATATTTGGTTTTGATGCAAGTTTGTTTTTGCAAACTCCAGTATTTTTTTCGATGCCTCAAAAGCGAAACCTTTGCCCCATTCGGCCTGCATTAAATTGTATCCCAGTTCGTAACATTTTTTTTGGTTGTTAAAAACAATACCGCCCGAACCAATAAGCTTACCTGTGCTTTTAAGCTCAAACCCCCACGTATAATTATCGTCATCAACACTGTTTTGCTCGGCTAAAAGCCATTGCTTTGTTTCTTGCTGTGTTTTGTGGGTTGTCCATCTCACATATTTCGATACATTTTCGTCGCTGCCCCAGCTAATAAATATATGCGCTGCATCGCTAACTTTAAGCGGCCTTAACGTTAGGCGCTGTGTATGTAAAATTGGTGTTGTCATAACTTATCTCCCACAAGTTAATTTTAATAAAAGAATAAACAAAACAAAGCAGGCATAAAAATAAAAGAGTACTATAAATTTAAGTGCCTTTGCGGCGGGGGATGTTAATATGGATGCAATGTTAATTGTTATAATAATTTTTGGTTTGTTGTGTTTTGTTTGTGTGTGTAAAGCCGTTAAAAAAAGCGAAAAACCGTTAAAAACTGCTTTTTTAAGTGCTAGCTGCGGTATATGTGCGCTGTGTGCTGTAAACTTTTTAGCACTTTATACGGGGGTATCTATATCGGTTAATTTTTTTACAAGCTTTGTAAGCGTAGTGCTGGGTGCGCCCGGTGTTATTTGTATTTTGTTGCTAAACATGATTTTTTAAACAGCCTACCATAGCTTTAAAAATCAGCCAATTTACACCTAGCATTTGTAAATGTGATTTTTACAAAATAAGTGTATATTAAGCAAAGCAAAGGCAATAATAATACAAATAAACAAGGAGGTGACATATATGAACAACACAGGAGTAATATGTGATGTATGCGAATGCTGCCACAATGTAGATAATTGCAAATGTAATTTATCTTCGATTAAAGTTACACACCAGTATGCCGGAGCGGACATGGTAGAAACACCACATTTTTGCAAAAACTTTGAGGCAAAATAAAAAGTTATATAAAAAACAATAAACTTTTGCACACAACAAAATGTTAACTAACACAGCGCTTGTTTTGCCTTTAAAGTGAAGGGTAACACAGGCGCTGTGTTAAAAGCAATATGTGCGCTTACTTAAAATAACCTATTTTAAAAATAATACAAAATGTTTTGCGGTGTCAATTGTAAAAAGTACAACTGTAAAAACTTTGCATAAAATTATAGCTCAGGCAATGCGTGCGTTTTGCATTGTTATATAAGTGTTAAAACGCGCAAAAACTACCTTGAAAAACTAAACGCCCTGTCAAAATTGCGGTATTGCACGGCCTCGCTTACATGGTGCGAGTGAATATGCTCGCTGCATTGTAAATCGGCTATTGTGCGGCTTACTTTCAGCACTCTGTCGTACGCACGTGCCGAAAGGCCCATGCGCTCGAACGCAGCCTTTAGCACCTTGCTTGCATTTGGCGTTAAAGGGCATGTTTGTTTAATTATGTTACTGGGTATTTTGGCGTTGCAAGCTATGTTGTCCCCATACCGCCGCGTTTGAACTTCTCTTGCAGCAATTACTCGCCGCAAAATTTGTGCGGTGCTCTCGCTACTCTGTTCGCTCGATATATCGTCAAAACCTACGGGCGACACAACGCACTGCAGGTCTATTCTATCTAGCAATGGCGCCGAAATATGGTTTAAGTATCGCTCTATTGCGCCTTGTGTGCATGTGCATTTGTTTTTTGGATGTCCAAAATTTCCGCATGGGCACGGGTTCATTGCCGCAACAAGCATAAAGCTGCTTGGGTAAGTTGCGTTTGCCTGTGCCCTGCTAATTGTTACTTCTCCACTCTCCATAGGCTGGCGCAATATTTCCAGTACATTTCGTTTAAATTCGGGCAACTCGTCTAAAAAAAGCACACCGTTGTGCGCTAGGCTAATTTCTCCGGGGCGTGGGTTTGTGCCGCCGCCTGCAAGGCCTGCTGCGCTTGTACTGTGGTGCGGGTAGCGAAACGGCCGCAAATTTATAAGCCCCTCGGTGTGGTTTGTAAGGCCTGCCACACTATATATTGTTGTGGTTTCAATAGCCTGTTGTTTTGTAAGGGGTGGCAATATGCCGCATAGGCGTTTTGCAAGCATACTTTTGCCTGTGCCGGGTGGGCCACACAGCAAAACGTTGTGTCCTCCTGCGGCGGCAATTTCAAACGCACGCTTAGCCTCTGTTTGCCCCTTAACGTCGGCAAAATCCTCGGCAAGGTTTGCTGTTTGCGGTGTAAAAACAACACTTTGCTCGGGGTTTATTTTTTGCTTGCCGCTTATGTGGCTAATTACTTGCTGCACACTGTTAGCGCCGTATATTTTTACATCGTCTACTACTGCTGCCTCTTTGGCATTAAATTGCGGCACAAATATATGTTTTATGCCCGCGTGTTTTGCCGCAAGTACCATAGGCAAGGTGCCGTTTATTTCCCTAAGCGTCCCATCAAGAGATAACTCGCCTATAAAACACATATCGCTTTGTATTTTACATATTTGCTCGCTTGCCGCTAAAATGCCAATAAATATTGGCAAATCGTACACGGGGCCTGTTTTTTTAATATCCGCAGGGGCTAAATTAATTGTTATGCGGCTTGAAATACTGCTAAAACCACAATTTTTTATTGCGCTTTTTACCCTGTCGGCACTCTCTCGCACTGCATTGTCGGGCAAACCAACTATTTGCATGTGTGGCAGTCCTCCGCTAATATCTACCTCTACGCATACACAAAATCCATGCAAACCGCTTACACCAAGGCTGTTAATATTAACAAACAATTTTTGCACCTCACATAAACGTATTTTTAACGCTTGTTTTGGTTATTTTTTATAGTTTTATGCTTTTAGTATAATGTAATATATAAAATAATACAAGCAAAATAAAAAATAGCGGCGTTTGTTTGACACATTGTTATAAGAGTTGTAAAATATAATAATATATGTAAAAATTTAAATGCGAAATATAAATTCAATAAATATTGAAATTTAGTAGTTATTTGCAGTTTTCGGTTTTGCCTACCAAAACACAATTTTATATGCAAACAAAAAAAGCAACTAATTGTTAGCCAAAATAGGGCTACAATTGCCAAAACAGCTAACAACCGTTGCTTTTGCCATCGGTATACAGCAAAACAAAAATGCTGTAAACAGTGAAAACCAATAATACAAATAAGCCGGCTAAACATCGGCGGAATGGAGCATTAAATGTATATACAAGAATACGAATTGTGGAAAAGCACAAACTTAGAAGATGAGGACTTAATTAAAGAACTTGAAGAAATACAAACAGATGACGATGAGATAAAAGATAGATTTGCGGCCACGCTAACGTTTGGTACTGCGGGGCTTAGGGGCGTGCTGGGAGTAGGTACAAACCGTATGAACGTTTATATGGTTAGAAAGGCAACACAGGGCCTTGCAAATTTTTTAAACTCGCAAAAAGCACAGGGTGAGCAAAAAAGCGTTGCCATAGCGTACGACAGCCGAATAAAAAGCGATGTTTTTGCTAAAAAAGCAGCGTGTGTATTGGCGGCAAACGGTATAAAAGTGCATATATACAACAGGTTAATGCCTGTGCCGGCACTAAGCTTTGCAACAAGGCAACTTAAGTGCGACGCAGGCATAATGGTAACTGCAAGAAACAACACGTCAAAATACAACTGATACAAAGAATATGGACCGGACGGATGCCAAATGACGGAAAATGAAGCTAAT
>CAYJLZ010000005.1:44841-45123 GCA_964371265.1 uncultured Bacteroides sp.
ACAAAACGATGTAACCGAAAAGCTTTACGACAACATTAAAGCTCAAAGTGTGCGTAAAGGTGTTTGCTTTGATGCCGGTTTAAAAGTGGTGTACACGCCGCTAAACGGTGCAGGCAACGAGCCTGTGCGAAGAATACTTGCCGATATAGGTGTAAGCGACGTAAATATTGTGCCCGAGCAAGAAATGCCTGATGGCAACTTTCCTACATGCCCATACCCAAACCCCGAAATTAAACAGGCTGTACAGCTTGGAATTGACCTTGCCCAAAAACACGGCGCAAC
>CAYJLZ010000006.1:0-740 GCA_964371265.1 uncultured Bacteroides sp.
TCTCTGGCACACACACGTCCATCCGAGTCCGTCACAGCACGCTTTAGCTTTCGAATTATAGTATCTTCGTCGTCTAGCATAAGTATATAGCTACCCGAATTTTCATCGCTCTTGCTCATTTTTTTCTCGGGTTCTTGCAAGCTCATAATTTTTGCACCGGTTTTTGGTATGTATCCGTCCGGTACAACAAATGTATCGCTGTACATTGTATTAAATCGCTGCGCTGTGTTTCGTGCAAGTTCCAAGTGCTGTTTTTGGTCAATGCCAACGGGTACAAGATCGGCGCTGTAAAGCAAAATATCTGCCGCCATAAGCACAGGATATGTAAAAAGCCCCGAATTTATATCGCTTGCGTTTTTGGCACTTTTCTCTTTAAATTGGTGCATACGCGTTAATTCTCCAAACGGAGTAATGCAGTTTAGCACCCAATTAAGTTGCGCATGTGCAGGCACACTGCTTTGTACAAATACAACACTTTTTTCGGGCGATATGCCGCAAGCAAGAAGCAACGCCGATGTTTCTCTTGTTCTTTGTCTAAGTTGTGCCGGCACTTGGCGCAGTGTAATTGCATGCATGTTTGCTATCATATAAAAGCAGTCATAATCATCTTGCAACTTTTGCCAGTTTCGTACCGCACCCACATAATTTCCCAGTGTAAAAGAAACCCCACTCGGTTGTATTCCGCTTAAAATTCGTTTCTTCTTTTCAATCGTCATTGCGTCCTCCGTTTATGCAGGCAA
>CAYJLZ010000006.1:750-16970 GCA_964371265.1 uncultured Bacteroides sp.
TTGCCTTTTTTAAATCATATAAAATTATATCATAAGCCCTTGTAAATCGCAACAACTACAAAGGTATCATAAAAATCAAACTTTTGCATTATTTTGTCTTGTGTGCTAAACTAATAATATATTTTCTTAAATAATATACAAATGTTAATGTTTTACATTTTTATACAAATAGTAATAATTAGGAGTACATAATGAATTACAACGAGTTGAGTTTACCAGTTAACATACAAAAATCGATAGAGCGTATGGGTTTTACACAAATGACCGAAATACAAGAAAAGGCTATACCCATAATGCTAGATGGCAAAGATATTATTGCCAAGGCACCGACGGGTACAGGCAAAACTTGCGCATTTGGTATTCCTATAATAATGGGAATAGATGAAAATTTAAAAGCACCACAGGCTGTAATACTTGCCCCAACAAGAGAGCTTGCTCAGCAAATAACACAAGACTTAAAAAGCATTGCGCACTATTACCCTTTAATAAAAATTGTAACCCTTTACGGTGGCAGCAATATGCAGCGCCAAATAGATAAGTTAAAAACAGGCGTTCAAATTATAGTTGCAACACCGGGTAGATTTCTAGACCATATCAACAGGAAAACGGTAAATATATCTAAAATAAGCACGTTTGTGCTAGACGAAGCTGACGAAATGCTTAACATGGGTTTTTATAAAGATGTGCGAAAGATACTTGACATTGTAAAAAGCAAAAAAATGCTTGCAATGTTTAGTGCAACAATAAGTAGAGAGGTAATGGACATTGGCTGGCTTTACCAAAATGATGCCGAAGAAATAACAGTTGTGCCACAACTTCAAAGTTTGCCAAAAATTAAGCAGTTTGCCGTTTTAACAACAGGAAGAAATAAAATGGCCGATTTAACGTCTATTATACTTTTTAAAGACTATAAACGAGTTATGGTATTTTGCAATACAAAGTACACCACAGCTGTAATTGCAAACAAACTGGCCGAGCTTAATTTTTCGGTAGATTGCCTACATGGAGACTTGTCGCAAAACGAGCGCAACGCAATAATGGCGCAATTTAAAAGCGGCAATTTGGCCGTACTGTGTGCTACCGACGTTGCCGCAAGGGGTATAGATGTTGAGGACGTAGATGCCGTATTTAACTATGATGTGCCACAGAGCAACGAAAACTATACACACAGAATAGGCCGCACAGGCCGTGCGCAAAAAGAGGGCGAGGCTTATATTTTATATATAAAAGACGAAGTACGGCGTGTAAAAGATATGCTAAGGTACACAAAAAACACAGCACAGCCCATCGGTTTTAACGACACAGGCGACCTTGTTGTTTATACTGATAAAAATATTTAATATTGTTTTATGTCAGTTAATATTTTAAAAATATAAGCTGTATATATTAGCACAAATAAATACCGCCTTGTAATTTAAACAATAAATTACAAGGCGGTATTTTAAATTATATTTTAAGTTGTTAAATTAACCAAGTTCATTTGCAAGGCTTGCAAAATTTTCAAGGGTAAGCTGTTCACCCCTTGCTGTAAGGGAAAATCCAAGCTTTTGCATTGCATTTGCTACATTTTCTTTTTGCATACCCAGCCCTGCGCTTATGGCATTAACTGCGGTTTTTCTGCGCTGATTAAATGCTGCCCTTATAATTTTCATCATAAGTTTTTCATTTTTTACGCTTACAGGCGCATTTTTATGCAAACGCATTTGCATAACCGTACTTGTTACTTTTGGAGGCGGAAAAAAACTTCCCGGCTGTACGTTAAAAAGTGTTTGGGCCTGTGCAAAGTAATTTACTGCGTATGTAATGGCGCCACACTGCCTTGTACCTGTTTTTGCACAAACTCTGTCGGCCACTTCTTTTTGCACCATTACTGTTATATGTTCTATGTCAAGTCTATCCTCTAGCAACTTCATAATAATTGGGCTTGTTATATAATATGGCAAGTTTGCACAAACTACCACTTTTAAATTTTCAAACTCTTCGTTTATTATTTTGTTTATATCAGTTTTAAGTACGTCTTGCAAAATTACTTTTACATTGTCAAATTCTGCAAGTGTTTCATTTAAAAGTGCAGGCAATCTCTCGTCTACCTCTATTGCCACAACTTTAGCTGCTTTTTTTGCCAGTTCTTTTGTTAATACGCCTATTCCCGGTCCAATTTCAAGCACACCATATGTTTTGTCAATCTCGCAATAGTCGGCTATTGCGGGGCAAACACTTTCGTTTACTATAAAGTTTTGCCCAAACCCCTTGCTTAAAGAAAACCCATGTTTTGCACATAGCTGTTTTATGGTGGATATATTTGTAAGTTGCATACTTCTTCTTTCTTTTAACCGATGTCCACAAAATATTTGCTTTTTACAGTTTACTCGGCGCTCTCTTGTTCCGGCTGTGCTTCGCTTTGCGGTATACTTTCGCTAGTTTGTGTTTCACTTTGTGTTACATCTTCCTGTGGCTGGCTTACAACCGGTTGTTCATTTGTTGTTTCGCCCAAATTCGCAAGCCTTAAAACTACTTCTTTTGCTCTCAATACTTGCGAATCCATACTTGCAATTAAGCTATAATAATTTTCAAGTTCATCTTCCCTTAATGTTGCCTCAACATCCGGTACTACTCCTACGTCATTATACGTTTCATTTAAACTTGTTAATATTATACCTATGGTATAACTAATTGCTGAACCATCAGACATTCGAACTGGAGTGCATTGAATGTGCCCGTTTCCTGCTGTTGTTTCGCCAACAACTTGTCCAAGGCCAAAATCTCTTATAGAAGATGCAAACAGTTCTGCTCCACCGGATGTTCTTGAATTGACAAGTACCACAACGGGAACACCAATTTGGTTTGCATTGTCGGATATGCCCAAAACCTCACTTGTGCCGTCCTTCGACAAGCTGTATCCCATTGCACCTGCGGGCAGTAAAGTGTCGAGCGTATTTAAAACGTTTTCCATATTATCCGCATCGTTATCTCTTAAATCTACAATAAGCCCCTGCAAACCCTGCTGCGAGTTTTTCATTATATCAATTGCAGTTGAAAGTTCATTAGGTGTTTCTATTTTAAAGTCTATAATTTTAACATAACCTATAACTTCGTTTTCATTTTGCTGCCACTCTATGGTTGGAGTTTCGTACATGCGCCTTTGAAGTGTAGTGGGCTCGGAGGCTTGATTATTTGTATCTTCGTACACAATTGTAAGCGAGCTGCCCTCGCTGCCTCTAAGTAGCGCATTTATAGAGCTTGCACTTAAATTACGAAGGTCTGTATCTCCGATTTTTATTATAGAATACCCTTTATCAATTCCCAAGTCGAACGCAGGAGAGTTTATGTATGTACGAGTAACAAGAGGATACTCATCAGTTTGTACGGCAAAGTCAATACCTATACCTATGCTTGTACCCGACTGCTCGTTTAAGTAGTTTAAGTATTGTGCCGATGTATAGTATCTTGCGTTCTCGTCTTGTATTCCTGCCATATACCCTGTGGCAAGCATGTCATACAGCACTTCATCTGTTATGTCATAGTACGAGTTATCTCGCACGTTTTTATCTATTTCCGCTATTTTTTCATATTGAATTTCTTTTTGTCTTACACTCGCAACGGTATCTTCAAATATGCTTTGAGAGAATATCATAGTTACCGAAAACGTTACAGTCATTGCTATAATTGCAATTGCAAGTGCCAGGTTAATTGAAATTTTACGATTCATGTTTTAGTATACCCTTTCAGAAAAAGCTCAGTGGCATTAGTAATACAATTGTGCCACAACACTTGGATCGAGGTAAACACGAGGGTTTACCGTTGCACTATTTAAGTTTACCTCATAGTGAAGGTGATTTCCCGTCGAATTTCCTGTGCTGCCAACGGCACCTATAACATCGCCCTTTTGCACATAGTCACCTGCGTTAACATACCTTGCCGATAAATGCGCATAAAGCGATACAAGCCCTGAGCCATGGTCAATTTTAACAACAGTGCCATAGCTCCAGTGCGCGTCTGTTGAAACAACACCGTCGGCAGAGGCGTATACAGGTGTACCTGCCGGTGCCGGCATATCTATGCCCCTGTGCACATCGTACACGCCGTAAATCCAGCGCTCTACGTTATAGTCGCTGCTTATTCTAAAGTATCCGGGAAGCGGCCACGAGAACACACCGCCGTCGTAAACAAAATCAACATTGCCGGGTGCGGCAAAGCTAAGCCACGTTTCTTGAGCCTGTTTAAATAGCTCTGTAAGTTCTCCGTAGGCTGTTTCTTGCGATTGAAGTGTTGCCTGCGACTGAGTGAGCTCTGTATTTACATTTTGAAGCGCATTTGCATATTCAGTGCTCTTCGAGTCAAGCGTAGCCCTTGTGGCATTTAACTCGTCAATTCTTATTTGTATGTCTGCTGCTTGTGTTTCAAGGTCTGCTTGTTCTACCCTCAGCTGATCCATAAGGTCTGTATCGCTTATCGAAATTTGTTGTAAATTTTCGCTGTATCTCATTGCCTGCGAGTAATCTGTTGCCCCAAGCAGTGTCGACAGCTCACTGTCATCCCTCATCATATACATAGCGGCAAGCCTGTCTTCAAACAGTTTTTTTGTATCTGCAAGTTGCAACACTTTTGTCTCAAGTTCAACTTGCTTTTGCTCCAAAGATGTTTCTTGCGTTGCTATATCTGTTTTTAAAAGCTCTATTTGGTTTGCAATTATGCTTACCTCTTGCTCGTAATACGCCTGTACATTTTCCTTTTCGGCAATATCACCCTCAAGATTCTCTATGCTGTCTTTAACCTCTTTAAGCTGATCTTCAAGCTCATTCATTTGGTTTAGCGCCTCAGATTGCGACATCTGCTCCTCTTGCTCTTCACTTTCATCGGCCTGCTCATCTTGCTGTGTGTCGCCGGTTTGCGATGTCGCACTTGTATCTGTTGCAAAAACAGTTATTACACTTGGCACTATAATGCTAATCATCATTATAACAGCTAAAAGCCAACAAGCAACACGTATAACATTTTTCGACATAAAGTTCTCCTTTATTGTACCGTTAATGCTTTTTTAGTGCACTTAAACACTAAAAATGCAAATTTTTTAATATGTGTTATGCAAATGCAACTACATTTACACTTTTAAATGTTTTCTTATACTGGAGGCACAGCCAATGCCGCCAATAATTATACCAAACGCTATAAATCCTATTGCAAAATACGGTGCTAAAAGCTCTATTGGCAACAAGTGTTCAACAATGCTTTCGTGCCAAAAACTTTCAGGGCTTGTTGCCGTGTAAAGCAGCGCATAGTAGCCGCCGCCAACAAGTGATGTTGCAAGTATTCCGCTTATTGCGCCAACGGTCATACCCTCTATAAAAAACGGTAGGCGAATAAACGCATTTGTCGCACCAACGTACTTCATAATATTTATTTCTTTTCGGCGAGAAAACACAGTTAACCTTATTGTGTTACTTATAATTACAACCGAAACAATTCCCAAAACTCCAACAAGGCCCCAGCCTACATATGTAACTGTTTGCTGAATTGTAAGCAATATTTGTGTTAAATTTTCAGGCACATTTATTCTATACGTTGCCGCGCCCATAATATTTTCAATTTCATTTACTGTGCTTGTTAAAAATTCTAAGTTTATTACCTGTGCTCGAAGCGATGCGGGAAGTGGATTTTCCAAATTTCCCTCTCCCTCGTACGCACTAAGTAAGTCGGCATCCTCGCCCATAAGCAATTTCATCTCTTCTATTGCCATCGCCTTCGATATATACTCACAAGACGAAATGTTTTCCAGTGTTTCTACCCTAACGCGCAAATCTATAATTTGATCTTCGGTCAGTTCGTCTACCAAATATATTTCCACGGTGTTTTGTGCACTTAGGTATTCAACATAGTTTGTAACATTTAAACTTAAAAGCGCTGCAACACCTGTAATAAAAAGGCACGCAGTTAAAACACCTATCGAGGCAATCGTCATAAGCTTATTGCTAATCATATTGCGCCATCCCTGAGCTATAAGGTATCCAAAACTAGTTATTTTCATATGTACGAAACCTCCCCAGGGGCAATATCGTGAATAACCTGACCGTGGTCGATAGTTATAACTCGTTTATTAAACTGCATAGCAAGCTCTTTTTCGTGTGTTACAACAACTATTGTTGTGCCAACTGAATTAATAGCCTGCAAAAGCTCCATAATTTCCATGCTCAACTCAGGGTCGATATTTCCTGTGGGCTCGTCGGCTATTATTATAGACGGCGAATGAACAAGCGCACGTGCAAGCGCAACACGCTGTTGCTCGCCGCCAGACATTTGCGAGGGGTAATTGTGAGCTCTTTTTGATAAGCCTACTAAATTAAGTACATAAGGCACTCTTCTTTTTATATGCCTTTCGGATATGTTTGTTGCCCTCATTGCAAACGCAACATTTTCGTATGCAGTCATTGTGGGAATAAGCCTAAAGTCTTGAAAAACAACGCCAAGGCCTCTTCTTAACATTGGTATGTGCCTTTGTTTAAGTTTACCCAAATCTTTGCCATTTACATAAACTTTACCCGTTGTAGGCACATCTTCTCTTAAAATTAGCTTTAAAAATGTACTTTTGCCCGCTCCGGAATGGCCCAAGATAAAAACAAATTCGCCTTTTTCAATACTTAAATTCAAGTCTTTTAGTGCGGCAACTTGCTTACCGTTTGCGCCGGTAAACACCTTGTTTACACCCTCAAATCTAATCATGCTTGTTCTCCGTTTCGTGTTATTAGCATATTTATTACAATACAAAAAATAAATAATGTAACAATTTTATTGCCAAGTTTTGTTAATAGGCGCAGTAAAATATAATTGTGCGCAACTTATTATATTATACCATGCCTTTGTGATAAGCATGTGTACAAGTTGTTAATTAAAAGGCGCAAAATTTAAAGCGCACAACGCCAAACCGCTGTCCCAATTAAAAAGCACAGGACAGCGGTATTTTTTAATATTTTGCAGGGTTTGCGCTCAAATATTTTTTAACCATTAACGCCACTTTAAATACTATTGCATCGTCAAACCCTCGCAAATCAAGGCCTGTAAGTTTTTTAATTTTTTCCAGCCTGTAAACAAGTGTATTTCGGTGTACAAAAAGGCCTCTGCTCGTTTCCGAAACGTTTAAATTGTTTTCGAAAAAGCGTTGTATTGTGAAAAGCGTTTCCGAATCAAGGCTCTCTATGCTACCCTGTTTAAACACTTCGCGCAAAAACATTTCACAAAGGGTTGTTGGCAACTGATATATAAGCCTTGCTATACCTAAATTATCGTAGTTAATAATTGGCTGCTCTGTATCAAACACCTTGCCTACCTCTAAGGCTATCTGCGCCTCTTTAAAGCTTGTTGCAAGGTCTTTAACATTTGGTATAGGTGTGCCAATGCCAATTACCGATTTTATATAGTGTTCGCTGTTAAGCGTATCTACTATGCTTGTTGCAAGTTTAGTTATATGCTCAGGGTCAATGTTGCGTTTAATTTCTTTTACAAGCACCGTGTCGTATTCGCTTATGTTAAACACAAAATCTTTTTGTTTGTCGGGAAAAAGCCCGCTTACAACATCGTATGCCGAAATATCGTTGCCGCTTGTAACTCTAATAAGCAAAACCACTCTAAAAACATCTGTTGCAAAGTGAAGTTCTCTTGCCTTAGCGTAAATATCTCCGGGCAAAATGTTATCTAACACAACGTTTTTAATAAAGCTACTTTTGTCAAACTTCTCATCGTGATACTGCTTTATATTTTGCAAAGAAATTGATAAAAGCTTACAATAGTTTCTAGCAGATTCATCTGTACCCTCTACAAAAACGGCATAATCGTTTCCTAAATTAGAAGAAAACGCATTGTACGTATATCCCTCTGTAACAAAGCACTCCGAAGATAGCCTGTCCGGCAATATACCATTTCTCACTTCGCCTATAAAATTTAAGTTAGAGCACGATATTACCGATCCCGTTTCGTCAACAACTCCAACTGTTCTTCCGATGGCATCTTTCATTTGATGAACTACGCCTTGAAATACCCTGTTTGCCATAACGTAACCTCTCTTTGAATTTTTACGACACTTGCCGTTATTTTATACAAATAAAATTTAATCACGTTTCCATTTTACACAATTATTATGGCTTTTGCAACATATTTTAACAAAAAAAGTTACATTTTATTGTATATTATATGTATTTTGTGTGTTTTCGAATTGCATCAAAGTTATAAATATGTAGTGTACGCCTAATTTTTATCGGTATTTCAACTTTTTTTACAAAAATAATTTTTGGTAAATTTTTTGGTAAATTTTCACAATACATTTTAAATATTTCCTATTATCATGTTTAATTCCTGCTCAGATATCTGCCTGTACTCACCCGGGTTGAGGGTATTATCCAGTTGTAAGTTGCCTATGCAGTAGCGGTGCAATTGTAAAACCTTTGCACCGTATACTGCAAACATGCGCTTTATTTGGTGAAACACGCCCTGGTGCAACACTACATGTGCGCAAGTTTTGTCGTTTTTACAAAGTGCAAGCGTTGCACTCTTTAGTTTTGTGCCGTCTACAAGTACAATTCCCTTTGCAAAGCCCTGCTCCATTTGTTTTGTAACCGGTATATCTATTTTAACATAGTAATGCTTTGCAACGTGTTTTTTAGGCGCCAATATTTCGTGGGCAAAGTTTCCGTTGTTGGTTAATAGCACAAACCCTGTACTATTTTTATCAAGTCTTCCCGCTATAAATAAATTTTTTGCCTTGTCCTCTTCTTGTAATAAATCAAGTACTGTTTTGTCTTTTTTATCTTTTGTTGCACACACAACATTTTCGGGCTTGTTTAGCATAATATATACATATTTTTTATACAACAGCCTTTGCCCTTTTAATGTTATTATATCGCTTTCCTCAACGTGTATATCACTTTTTTTGCATTGCTTATCGTTAATTTTCACCACACCACTTTTTATATGCTCTTTTGCCTGTGTGCGGCTTATATTGCAGCAGTCACATATATATTTGTCAATTCTCATAAAAAACTCCGCTAATTTTCTTAAAATATACACAAATTATTTTTTTCAAGTTATTTCATTTATTATCGGTACATTATATCATATACCAAATATTATTCCAAATTTTTTTGTGGATTATGACTTTTATTTTGTTTATTTATGTGGTATTATATAGTGTATTGTTTGTATATAATATACAATAAGTATGTTTACATATAATTTATTGATGTTGCTTTGTGTTTTTTATTAAATAACACAATAATTGCGGCAGATTGGAGTTTGCAATGAATAAGTTAAAAGTTGCTGTTTTATTTGGAGGAAACAGTAGCGAGCATGATATATCGCTGTTGAGTGCAACATCGATTTTAAAAAATTTAAATACCGAAAAATACGAAGCTTTACCTGTTGGCGTTACAAAAGAGGGTTTGTGGTATTTTTACAGTGGAGATATTAATAAAGTAAAGGACGGTACATGGCAAAATAACAATTGTACTCCATGTGCGTTTTGCCCGGGAAGTGGCAAAAACGGACTAATACTTTTTAACGACGATAAAATAAGTGTGCTTAACGTAGATGTTGTTTTTCCCATTATCCACGGCAAAAATGGCGAGGACGGCACTTTACAAGGATTACTTGAAATGGCAGGCATACCATATGTTGGCAGCGGCGTTTTGGGCAGTGCTGTTTGCATGGACAAAATAATTGCCAACAGCGTTATGGACGCATGCGGCATACAAAAATGCGAGTGGGACTATATGCTAGGCTGTGAAATAGCTGATTTTGACAGCATTGAAAAAAGGGTGGCTCAAAAGTTAAACTACCCTATATTTGTAAAGCCGGCAAATGCAGGCAGTAGCCTTGGCGTTACAAAAGCGCACAATAAGGCCGAATTGCTTGATAGTACAAAAAACGCCCTGAAACACGACGACAGAGTGCTTTTCGAGCAATTTGTAGATGGGCAAGAAGTTGAATGTGCTGTGCGTGGCAACGATGTTGTTACAAGCACATACCCCGGAGAGATTTTGGCCAGCAAAGATTTTTACGATTTTGACGACAAATATTATTCGGGCCAAAGCAAAACACAAATACCGGCACTTTTAAGCGAAGACAAACTAAAGCAAGTGCAAACTGCGGCCGTTAAAGCTTACAAGGCTCTTTGCTGCCGTGGGTTTTCTCGTGTAGATTTTTTTGTTGAAAAGCAAACGGGAAACGTGCTTTTAAACGAAATAAACACACTGCCCGGTTTTACCGACATTAGCATGTACCCAAAAATGATGATTGCAAACGGTGATACTTACAGCACATTGCTTGACAGCCTTATTGATTTGGCTTTAAATTACAGTAAAAAA
Source organism: uncultured Bacteroides sp. (assembly GCA_964371265.1). Lineage (GTDB taxonomy): Bacteria > Bacillota > Clostridia > Oscillospirales > Ruminococcaceae > Ruthenibacterium. The sequence continues at coordinate 11,100 of CAYJLZ010000006.1, forward strand.
CAGTAACAATAATTTGTGCTTAGAACGGAGCAAAGTTATATGCCAAATAAAAATTCACCTATCGGAGTATTTGACTCGGGGCTTGGCGGCCTTACCGCAGTAAGAGAACTGCGAAAAATTTTACCGCACGAAAATATTGTTTACTTCGGTGATACAGGCCGTGTACCGTACGGAACACGCTCGAGAGATACAATAATACAGTATTCAAAGCAAGACATCGCCTTTTTAATAGAGCAAGATGTTAAGTACATAATGGCGGCATGTGGCACTGTTAGCAGTATATTGCCAATCGAGTACACAAATACACTTTCTGTGCCATATACAGGCGTAGTGGAAAGCGCTGTAAAAGCTGCGGTAAATGCCACAATAACAAACCGCATAGGCGTAATAGGAACAACTGCCACAATAAAAAGCGGCAGCTATAATGCCGCTGTTAAAAAACTTTTACCCACAGCACATATTAAAGCCGTAAGTTGCCCGCTGTTTGTTCCTTTAGTTGAAAACGGTTATTTTGGCGAGGACAACACTGTTGCACTAATGGTTGCAAACGATTATTTAGCGCAAATTAAGCAGTATAATATAGATGTGCTTATTTTGGGCTGTACGCACTACCCAATACTTGCTCCCGTTATAAGGCAGGTAATGGGCAATAATGTTGTTTTAATTGACCCCGGCGCACAAACTAGCAAAGATACAATGGAGTACTTAACAAGTACAAATATGTTAAACGATGATAAAAAAATAGGAACAACAAGTTTTTTTGTAAGCGATTCCACAGAAAATTTTGAAAATTTAGCGAATTTATTTTTGGGGAGTTACGGCGAGGGCACTGTTAGTCAAATTTCCGTAGACTCTTACAAAATTAAATAAATATGCTGCATAATTATGCGGCAAAGCGGAGAAACATATGAAAGAAGACTATTTAATTACAATACAGGGAAGTATTGAGCTTGACGACACAGGTGACGCCGACACCGACCACGTTAAGTTAACAACAAAGGGAAACTTTGTACAAAAAAACGGCAACTACTTTATTACCTACACCGAAACACAAACAACAGGCTTTGATGGCAACACAACGACCGTTAAAGTTGAGGGACAAAACAGGGTTAGCATGATTAGATACGGAAATGCGCCAAGCCAGCTTGTTATTGAAAAGGGTAGACGGCATGTTTGCCACTACGATACCGGCGTTGGTGCACTTACTTTAGGTGTTTCGGCGGACGAGATTAACAGCAAACTTACAAATGCAGGCGGAAGCTTAAAGTTTAGCTATATGCTTGATGTTGATGCTCAGTGTATAAGTAAAAATTTTGTTAACATCACTGTTAAGCGCGTGGTTTGTTAGGTTTAAATAAAGTAGTGTAATCACAATTTAAAATTTACATAAAATATTGATGTATCGCATGATTTATTGTGTGGTATACTGGCATAACTTGGCCCTTGGCGTGCCGCAAAGCAAAGGGTTTGTGCTATTTATACGACAAATAGCGGCAGAAAGTAGATTGAAATGACAAATATGTACAAAGACAGCAACCCAATAGATTTTGCAATTAACCGTGCAAAAACAATTTTGACACAGGCGATAAAAAAAGCGATGGATAACGGCAATTTACCTAGTTGCGACATACCTGATTTTGTAGTTGAAATACCCGCTGATTTTAACAACGGAGATTTAGCAAGCAACATTGCAATGGTAGGCGCACGCAGTTTTAAACAAAAACCTTTAGATATTGCAAACGCTATTGTAGGTAACATTGCACCGCTTTCGGGTGATATATTTGAAAAAATCGAAATAGCCGGGCCCGGATTTATAAATTTATTTTTTTCACAAAACTTTTACGCTGCTGTTATTAAAACTGTTTGGCAGCTGGGTGAAAATTACGGTAAATCGAATGTTGGAGACGGCAAAAAGGTAAACGTAGAGTTTGTATCGGCAAACCCAACAGGGCCAATGCACCTTGGTAACGCACGAGGTGGAGCCATGGGAGACTGCCTTGCCGCCGCACTGCAGTGGGCCGGTTATAACGCAACACGCGAATTTTACGTTAACGACGCAGGTAACCAAATAGTAAAGTTTGGCAAAAGCCTTGCCGCACGCTACAAGCAAATTTACAAAGGAGAAGGCGCAGTGCCTTTCCCCGAGGATGGTTATCAAGGTGAAGATATTACAAAGCTTGCACAAAGCTTTGCCGATTTAAACGGTGATAAGTATATGAACACCGGTGAAGAAGACCTTGAAAAAAACATAGTGATGTACGCACTGCCAAAAAATATATCCGAGTTAAAGAGCGACTTGCAAAAATACCGTATAGAGTACGATGTATGGTTTAGCGAGCAAAGCCTTTACGACAGTGGTAGCGTGCAAGAAATTTTACAAAAACTTAAAGCCACAGGCGCAACGTATGAAAAAGACGGTGCAATATGGTATAAAAGTGCACAGTACAGCGAAAAATATGGCGCCAATAAAAACGCACGCAAAGGTGCCGACGGTAAAGTAAACGAGCAGGAAAAGGACGAAGTTCTTGTTAGGGCAAACGGCATACCCACATATTTTGCTGCCGACATTGCATATCACTACAACAAATTTGCCACAAGAGGCTTCGACACTTGCATAAACATTTGGGGTGCCGACCACCACGGACACGTTGCTCGAATAAAAGGAGCAATGGATGCACTTGGCCTAAACGGTGAAAAACTTACTATTGTTTTAATGCAGTTTGTCCGACTTTTGCAAGATGGCGAGCCTGTGCGAATGTCTAAAAGAACAGGAAAAGCAATAACACTGTCCTCGCTATTAAATGAAGTGCCCATAGATTCGGCAAGATTTTTGTTTAACATGAGAGAAGCCGGTAGCGCTGTTGACTTTGATTTAGACCTAGCCGTAAAGCAAGACAGTGACAACCCTGTTTACTATGTGCAATATGCGCATGCAAGAATTTGCAGCATACTAAAAAAACTTGATGAAGATGGCCTTGGAGTTGTAGATGTTCACGATTGCGAATTGAGCTTACTTACCCACGCCGCCGAAAAAAGTTTAATACGCACAATATCGTATTTCCCACAGGAAATTGCTTTTGCCGCAAAAAATTGCGAGCCTGCACGCCTAACTAGGTACGCCGAGCAACTTGCCACACAGTACCACAAATTTTACAACAGTTGCAGAGTAAAAGACGCAGCGGATGATATAAGAAAAGCCAGAATTGCGCTATGCTATGCAACAAAAACGTGTTTGTACAACACGCTTAGCCTCATTAAGGTAACTATTCCCGAGAGTATGTAAAAGTTTTTGCAGTGCGTATAACATGCATTTTATACTGAAATTTATGTTTTACCCCGCCCGTAAAACTGCATAACTAAACAAAAATATATTTATATAAACAAAAACGCATATAAAGCAAAATTGCTTTATATGCGTTTTTTTATTTTTTAGTTAATATTCGCATTTTATAAGTTCGTATTGCTGACATCCAACACCAATTTTTTCCGCGTGCATTGTAGTTGCTCTCCAGTTTGTTGTAGGCGATGAGTCGGTAAAATGCTCTTTATGGCATGAACCCTCTCGCAAATTTTCGCCTAAAATGCTGTTTTCAATGTGCGGCATTTTGTTGCACTCGTCAGCACTTGCAACATCTATTGCAACGCAGTCAAAACTTGCAAACATGCCAACATCAGGTATTATTGCTGCATCGTTTTCATCGTGGCAATCACAATACGGCGACACTTGATTTACTATATTTATGTGAAAAGACGGACGATCTTCTATAACGGCTTTTGTATACTCTGCCATTTTGTAACAAACCTTGTCATTTTCACTGCCTGTGGGGTTAAATATTGCATCAAAGTTGCACTGGGCAATACATCGCCCACAGCCAACGCAGTTGTCGGTATCTATGTAAGCTTTTCCCTCGCTATTAAAAGCTATGCCGTTATTTGCACACATTTTTGCGCACTTTTTACATTTAACACATTTATCTTCATCCACTTCGGGTTTTCCATCACAGTGCATCTCCATTTTTCCGGCTCTGCTACCGCAGCCCATGCCAAGGTTTTTAATCGCACCGCCAAACCCGGTTAGCTCATGGCCTTTAAAGTGGTTTAAAGATATAATTATATCGGCATCCATTACTGCCCTACCTATTTTTGCCGTTTTGCAGTACTCGCCTCCTATTATAGGCACCTCAATATCGTCGGTACCTTTTAAGCCGTCGCCAATTATTATATTGCACCCCGTTGAAAAAGGTGAATACCCATTTTCATAAGCTGCTTCAATATGCTCAAGCGCATCTTTTCTTCTACCCACATAAAGCGTGTTGCAATCTGTTAAAAAAGGCTTACCTCCTCTTTGTTTTATGGCGTCTGCCACCGTTTTTGCAAAGTTTGGGCGCAAAAACGATAAATTACCCGGTTCTCCGAAATGAATTTTTATCGCCACGTACTTGTCTTTAAAATCAATATCGTCAATCCCCGCATCTACCATTAACTTGTCAAGTTTGTTAAGCAAATTCATACCTATTCTTGTTCGCATATTTGTAAAATAAACTTTTGATTTTTCCATTTTTATCCTCAATTCTCATTATAGTGTATCTATCCATTCAATAATTGCAAATTTTACCTCGTATTGGCTCGTTATTGCCTCTACTTGATTTTGCGAATATATTTGAACGCCCGTATCGTTTGTTGCGGCAGGTATGCATAGTTTTGGATACAAAACACAAAACCAATTTTCGCCGACAGCACTGCCAATTTCAACCCTAAGCGCCTCGTATATTCCTGCCGGCATTGTAAATCCGTCGTATAATTTGCGCTCAAAATAAATGTTTTCAAGGGCAATATCAACGTCGTAATCAAATCCATGCTCGTTTACAACGCTTTGTGCTGTGTATTCAATAGCATACAGTAGGCCACTTGCAACGTCTTTTGCCTCTTGCAAAGTTTCAACATCTTTAAAACTTTGCGAATACTTTTTAATAATCTCATCTCTCACAGCTATTTTAAGCTGCTGATCTTCTTCGCTGTTAGAGTTTGCCAGTATATGAAGGCGCAAAGTATCCTGCGCAACTTCACTGCAGCTATTTGCAAAAGCCGTAAACTGTAATATAAATATCGACAGTATCAAACCCATAAGTATTGCCAATTCCCATTTTTTCAATATTAACACTTCCCTGTACTTTTTTTGTACTGTAAGTGTTGTCTAAAAAAACATAGCTTATGCATTTATTTCCAAAATTTACTAATAATTTTCTACTACGTGTGCGCCGTGATTAACAGGCTGCAAAACCCAGCAATCATCGTACGCTGCTTTTGCTAGTCTCTGCGCTTTTTTTGCATCTTCCTCGTTGTCAAACACACCAAATACAGCAGCTCCACTACCCGTCATAAGTGATGTTAAAGCGTTGTTTTTTTGCATAATGCGGCATATAATTCTGTTATGCTTACCCGATGTTGAGTACTCAAAAGCATTGCCCATTTCTTTTGCAAGGGCGTATAAATCTTCGTTTTGTATTGCCTGTTGCGCCTTTTGCGAATTAGGGTGAGTTATTGTTCCTATTTCGTCGTATTTTGCAAACGCAACTGCGGTAGAAACACCCTCGGGCGGCATACAAACAGTAAAGTAACACGGCGGACAAGGATGTATCGGTGTAACTATTTCCCCTATTCCGTTAACTCTCGCTGTGCCACCCATAATGCAAAATGGTACATCCGCACCTATTTTTACGCCTATTTCGCACAATTCTTTAGTTTTTAATTTTGCACCGTAAAGCTTATTTAAACCAACAAGCACAGCAGCGGCATCTGCACTTCCTCCTGCCATACCTGCCCTAACCGGTATTTGTTTGTTTATTATAATATCGCACCCTGCAAGCAGCC
>CAYJLZ010000006.1:16980-33373 GCA_964371265.1 uncultured Bacteroides sp.
CAGCCCTGTATGCATAAAAAATTCTAATGCAGCCTTGTACGCTGTATTGTGGTTATTCGCAGGTACATCACTGTTTTGCATAGTAACATTTATTAAATCGCTCTTTGTTATTTGCACCTCTTCGTACAAATTTACAGCTTGCATTATCATGTCCATTACATGGTACTTTGTGGCAAGAGTTGTTTTTATATCCAGTGTTAAGTTTAATTTTGCAGGTGCTTTTACTGTAACTTTATTAATAATATCACCGCTTTGTGTGTTAGTTTTTTAGTGCACAAGTAAATTTATAAATTAAAATAGTGTTCGCTTTAAATGTATAGCCTTTACGGGGCACATTTCGTGGCAACAAAAGCACTTTATGCATTTTTTGTGTGCAATTTTCGCCTTTTTACCATTGTCGTACATATTAATAGTTTTTGCAGGGCAAATCTCTTTGCACTTTGCACATCCTATGCATTTTTGTTTTTCAATTACAGGTTTTTTTACTATTGCATTAATTACAAAATTTGCAATTGGCCTAAAAGGCTTTGCTACTCTTAATGAAAAATCTACGCTGCCAAAACTACTTGGCAGTTTAAAGTCTGAAATGCAATTTGCTGCATCTTGTTCGCCTTTTATTGTTTTTTCCACAAATTCTGCATCGTAGTTACACAGGCCTCTTTGTTTAGCAGCCTGCATATAAGGCACCAAATCGGCATTTATACCAATAATTTTGGCACTTACGGCATCTGTGCTGTATGGGTTTTCTCCGCCGTATATTAAACCCAGTTTTTTAGGTGTCCCACCGCTTGGCCCATCTCCCTCATGTGCCAATACAGCATCTACTATGTGCAAATCGGCATTTACAGCCTCACATACATCGCACAGCATTTGCCCAAACTGCTCTTTTTTAGCAAACCTTGTATGCAACTCTGCCTTTTCAAGCCCGGGTATTGTGCCAAACAAGTTTTTAACAGCACATGTCATACCTGTCATTACATGTGTTTTTAGTTTTGGTAAATTTATTATAAAGTTAGCCTGTTTTACTGGGTTTATAAAATTTATGCTGTTTAGCACACTTCCGTTTACGGTGGCAAAGCTACTTTTGCATTCGGTATAAAACTGTACGCCTGTTTCTTCGCACACTTTTGCAAACCCTGCTGTTTTAATCATTCCCGTCAAAAGCGGCCTGTTGTAAAGTCCACCGGGTGAGTCTGCCACGGTAATATTTTGCGGCAAAACCCCATGCTCAATGCACGTTAATATTACCGCTTTTAAAATTGCAGGGTGCGTTGTAACTGCGTACTCTGGCGCATGTTTTGCTAGCAAATTAGGCTTTATTAGCACATTTGAAGTTTGGCAAAGTTTTTTTGTACACTCGCAATTTTCAAATATTTGCCCAATAACTAACATTAATTTGTTTTCATCTTCGTAATTACAATTTTTATAACAGTAAACATCTGTACTTTTACTTAAATTTGTATCAATTATATTTTTGTGTTGCATTTTTTTCTCCATTATCTTAAATACAGCCGAGTTCTTTTAAAAAAACTTCTATTTTTTTAAGCGCTTTTCTTAAATGTTCGGTAGAGTACGAATAGCTTATACGCACGTAACCTTCTCCCGAGTCTCCGAATGCATTACCCGGAACGACTGCCACTTTTTGAGAAAACAGCAGTTTTTCGCAAAACTCTTCACTTGTAAGGTTTGTAATTTTTATGCTAGGAAACACATAAAACGCACCCTCGGGTTCAAAACATTCAAGGCCCAGTTCGTTTAGTTTTTTTACCATAAATCTGCGGCGTTCATCGTATGTTTTTCTCATTTGCTCAATGTCATCATCACAATTTTTAAGCGCTGTTATAGCTGCGTGCTGGCTTGTTGTAGGCGCACACATTATGCAAGACTGATGTATCTTCGTCATTACATCAATAATAGGTTTTGGCCCACATGCATACCCAAGGCGCCAACCCGTCATTGCATATGCCTTAGAGAAACCCTGCACCAAAATAGTTCGCTCTTTCATGCCATCTAGTGTTGCTATGCTCACATGTTTTTCTCCTGTATATGTAAGCTCTGCATATATCTCGTCCGATAGCACCATAATGTCGGTACCCCTCAAAATTTGAGCAATCGGCTCTAAGTCTTCTCTTGTCATAATTCCGCCTGTTGGGTTACATGGAAAAGGCAACACAAGCAATTTTGTTTTTGGTGTTATAGCGTTTTTAAGTTCCTGTGCTGTAAGTTTAAAGTTGTTTTCGCTTTTAAGGCATATTGGTACTACTTTGCCCCCTGTAATTGTCGATATAGGATCGTAACTTACATAACATGGCTCGGGAATTATAACTTCATCGCCGCTGTCAATAAGCGCCCTTATGCAAAGGTCAATTGCCTCCGAGCCACCCACTGTTACAAGTGTTTGCTCGTATTCGTATTCAAGCTCAAATTTTCTTTTTAAATAATTGCAAATCTCTTGCCTAAGCTGTTTTATTCCACTGTTTCCGGTATACCATGTGTGCCCTCGCTCCAGGCTTTTAATTCCTGCATCTCTTATGCTCCACGGTGTTTTAAAATCCGGCTCACCCACGCCCAAAGATATACAGTCTTCCATTTCGGCGGCAATATCAAAAAATTTGCGAATGCCCGAAGGCCTCATTTTTTTTGCACCTACCGATATTAAATTATCATAATTCATCACAGCGTACGCTCCCGTTCATCTACAATTTCACTGTCAAACATCACTCCACCCCTTTTGTATGTGCGCAAAATAAAGTGCGTTGCGGTGCTTAGTATGCCCTCTATCGGCGAAAGCCTTTTTGCAACAAACATTGCAACATCTTGAAAACACTTGCCCGTTACAAGAATTGACAAGTCGTATCCGCCGCTCATTAAAAGCACCCTGTCAACCTCTTCAAACTCGGCTATTTGAGTAGCTATTTCGTCAAATCCGCAATCTCTTCTCGGGGTTACTTTTAGCTCTATTATCGCTTGTATATTACCTGCATCTGTTTTTTCCCAGTCTATTAATGTTCTATATCCGTTAATAATCTTATCTTTTTCGGCATCGTCTATAATTTGCGCCACCTGCTGTGGTGTACGCTTTGTCATAATTGCTATGTCCTCAATACTCAATCGGGCGTTTTTTTCAATAATATTTAATACATCGTGCATTTTATACTCCCCTTTAAAGCTTTTATTTTATGTTTGATTTTTTTTAAAATTAACAAACATATATAACACACATTATATATTGTTTTACTTAGAAAGTAAATAAAAACAATTTTAATTGATTATATATGCAAAATATGCAAAACAAATTTATAAATTTGCATAAATAGCTTTTAAATGTATACGTTTTTTGATATACTAACATGGTAGAAAAAAATAACTTAGCCTTTTGGCAAAACGGAGGTATACATATGCAAGCTGTAATTACTGTAGTAGGAATAGACAAAGTTGGCATACTTGCAAAAGTTTGCACCATTTGTGCAAACGCCAATGTAAACGTTGAAGAGGTTTCTCAAAGCATACTGGGCGGAACTTTTGCTATGATTATGATGGTTAATATAGCAAAGTGCAACGTTAGATTTTCGCAGTTTTCAAAAGATTTAACTATTGCCGGAAATGAAATGGGTGTAGATATTACCTGCACAAGGCAAGAGCTTTACGACACAATGCACCGTATATAACAATTATAATTGGAGAAAAGTAATGCTTAATAAAAATGAAATTTTACAAACAATTAAAATGATATCTGACGAAAACCTCGATGTGCGCACTGTTACAATGGGAATATCGTTGCTTGATTGCGCCGACCCAAACAGCAGTGCTGCATGTGAAAAAATATACAATAAAATTACAAGCCGTGCAAGTAAGCTTGTTGAGACAGCCGATAAAATTTCGAGTACATATGGTATGCCTATTGTAAACAAGCGCATATCGGTAACACCTATTGCTATGCTTTTGGCAAGTAGCCCCAACGCCAACCCTGTTGATTATGCAAAGGCACTTGACAGAGCTGCAAAAGATGTTGGTGTAAATTTTATAGGTGGCTATTCCGCACTTGTGCACAAAGGCTTTTCGTCGGGCGACGAGGCGCTTATAAAAAGCATACCCGAGGCGCTTAGCCAAACACAGTTTGTGTGCAGCAGCGTTAATGTTGCAAGCACAAAAAGCGGCATTAATATGGACGCTGTTAAAATTATGGGCGAAGTGGTTGTAAAATCAGCCGAACTTACAAAAGACAACATGTGTATGGGAGCTGCAAAGCTGGTTGTATTTTGCAATGCACCCGAGGACAACCCATTTATGGCCGGTGCTTTTCATGGTGTAGGAGAACCCGACTGCGTTATTCATGTAGGTGTATCGGGGCCCGGGGCGGTGCGCGCAGCACTTGCAAAGCTACCTAAAAGCGCAAGCCTTGACGAAGTGGCAGAACTAATTAAACGCACCGCTTTTAAAATTACAAGGATGGGCCAGCTTGTGGGCACACTTATGAGTGAAAAGCTTGATGTGCCTTTTGGCATTGTGGATTTATCGCTGGCACCAACGCCCGCAATAGGCGACAGCGTTGCAAACATACTTGAGGAAATAGGCCTTGAGAGCTGTGGCTGTTGCGGCACTACCGCAACGCTTGCGCTATTAAACGACGCAGTAAAAAAAGGCGGCGTTATGGCAAGCAACCACGTTGGCGGTCTTTCGGGCGCATTTATACCTGTAAGCGAAGACGATGGCATGATAAAAGCCGTACAGCGCAAAAGTTTAACAATTGAAAAACTTGAGGCGATGACGGCTGTTTGCAGTGTTGGTATAGATATGGTTGTATTACCCGGCGACACAAGCAGCGCCGTTATTAGCGCACTTATTGCCGACGAAGCCGCAATAGGCATGGTAAACGGCAAAACAACAGCTGTTAGGGTAATACCTGCAATAGGTTTTAAAGAGGGCGACGTGCTAAATTTTGGTGGCCTTTTGGGCTATGCGCCAATTATGCCTATAAGTAAATTTAGCCCCGATACTTTTATTGCACGCGGTGGGCGCATACCTGCACCTATGCACTCAGTTAAAAACTAACTATGTTTTACAATTTTAATATTTTGCTATTTGCCTTTGTTATTAATTATCCAGTACGCCACAAATCCAAAATTTAACAGCGCTACTAGTATAACCCAGTTTTTATATGTCCACGTTTTAACCTCGCTGTGGTTCATCATATATAGCAAAGTCAATATTCTTCCTGTTATATCAACTGCACCTATTATTGCAATTATCGCTACAAGTGTCATGTGCTTTCCCCCAATTGTTTTTAATATAATAGCACCATGCGCATTTGTTAGTCAAATTTAGTATAATTAGGCTTAAAAGTTAACCTAGTAATTATATACAAATATAAGCACATTTTATTGTTAGTTTAGTATTGACTTGTTTATAAAAAATACTATAATTAAATTATTGAAAACAATAAATGTTATTGTTTAAATAAAAGGGGAAAAGTATAAAGAGGAGTGGTTTTATGGCAAGAGTATACAATTTCAGCGCAGGGCCGTCTATGTTACCGCTGTCGGTTTTGCAAAAGGCACAAAATGAACTTATAGAATACGGCACAAGCGGGCAATCGGTTATGGAAATGAGCCACAGAAGTAAGGTTTACGACGAAATAATATCGCAAACTCAAGCAGATTTTAGGAAAGTTTTAAACATTCCCGACAATTACAAAGTAGGGTTTATTCAGGGCGGCGCAAGCACACAATTTGCAATGGTGCCTATGAACATTATGACAACAGGTACAGCCGATTACATTGTTACGGGCCAGTTTAGCGGTAAAGCGCAAAAAGAGGGTGCAAAATTTGGCACTGCAAATACTGTTGCAAGCAGCAAAGATAAAAACTTTACATACATTCCCGATGTAGATAGCGTAAAGTTTAGTGACGGCGCAAGTTACGTACACATATGCGAAAACAATACTATTTACGGTACACGCTTTACAAAATTGCCTAATGCCGGCAATGTTCCCATTGTAAGCGATATGAGCAGTTGTATTTTAAGCAAACCTGTTGATGTATCGAAATATGGACTAATATATTTTGGTGTGCAAAAAAATGTTGCGCCGGCAGGCATGGCAGTTGTTATTATTCGCGATGATTTAATGCAAAACGCAAGAGAAGACATTGTGCGCGCCGATATGCTTGATTACAAAAAAATTATAGATGCAGATAGCATGTTTAACACACCTCCTTGCTATACAATTTACATGACAGGCCTTGTTTTAAAATGGATAGAGAGCGAAATTGGCGGCCTTGAGCAAATGGAAAAAATAAACAATGAAAAAGCCGCTTTGCTTTATAATTTTATAGATGACAGTAAATTTTACCAAAACCCCGTTAAAGTTAGCGACAGAAGCATAATGAACGCTACTTTTACGTCTCCCAGCGCAGAGCTTGACGCTAAGTTTTGTAAAGAGAGCGAGGCTGCCGGTTTTGTTAACCTTAAAGGGCATAGAAGTGTTGGCGGCATGAGAGCATCGATTTACAACGCAATGCCACGAGAGGGTATAGTTAAACTTATCGAATTTATGGCAAAATTTGAAAAGGAGAACAAGTGATGTACAATATCAAAACACTAAACAGCATTTCGCACAAGGGGCTTGAGCGCTTTTCTTCTGCCCTTTTTAATGTAGATGACGAGATTGAAAACTGTGATGGCATACTTGTTAGAAGTGCTGCCATGCACGACATGCCACTTAGCAATAGCACCCTTGCAATTGCAAGGGCAGGTGCCGGCGTTAACAACATACCCGTAGATAAATGCTCGCAGAGCGGCATTGTTGTTTTTAACACACCGGGCGCTAATGCAAACGCTGTTAAGGAACTTGTTCTTTGTGCGCTTGTACTTAGCAGTAGAAACGTATTAAAAGCAGCCGATTGGGCTAAAACACTTAAAGACAACGGCAGCGAAATACCAAAACTTGTAGAGAAAGGTAAAGGGCAATTTACAGGCCCCGAGCTTTATGGCAAAACACTTGGAGTAATTGGCCTTGGTGCAATAGGTGTAAAAGTAGCAAACGCCGCGACACATTTTGGCATGGAAGTTTTAGGATACGACCCTTACATATCAATACAGGCAGCGTGGAATTTATCTCGCAGCGTAAAGCACTGTGTCAATTTAAGCGATTTAATATCAAAGTGCGATTACATAACCTTGCATTTACCGGTAACTGCCGATACAAAGCATTTTATTAACGATGCTGTCATAGGTCAAATGAAACACGGTGTGCGTGTACTAAACTTTGCAAGGGCCGAGCTTGTTAATGTAAACGACATTAAAAAAGCACTTAAAACAGGTCGTGTTGCTAGCTATGTTGTCGACTTTCCCGACGAAGATACAATAGACGCCGAAGGTGTTATAAGCATTCCTCATCTCGGTGCATCTACCCCCGAGAGCGAAGAAAATTGTGCTGTTATGGCGGTAGACCAACTGAGCGAATATTTGCTTACGGGCAATATCGAAAACAGCGTGAATTTTCCAAGTATAAGTATGCCCAAAAGCGGAGCTTGCCGAATTTGCGCACTTCATAAAAATTCTAAGGGTATACTTGCCGGCTTAACAGAAATTGCCAGCAACAACGAGCTAAATATAGAAAACATGGTAAATAAATCTCGTGGTGAGTATGCATATACTATGATTGATATTAATTGCGAAATAAGCGAAGCAGCCAAAAATGATTTGATGAAATTAGACGGCGTAATTAGGGTGAGAATAATATAAATAATCTGCGCTTTGCTTTGATTATTTATAACTTATTTTATGGCGTGGCATAGCCACATGCCAATTTATATTAGCTAAGGCTAATATAAATAACACATAGTGTTATTTATTGGCATATTTCGGCGGTTGTCGTGCAAGCGGCGAGCCGAAAGCCATAGAATAAAGCTTATATTGTACGAAGTACAATATAAATAGCTGCGGTGTAATTTATAACCTACCGGTGGCTGTATTATATTTTTTATCGTATAAAAACATTGCAATAAATAGTATGTAACAAAACATAAACTAAATTAAAAACTTACAAAGTAAAGCAAAGCCCAAATACCGCAACAAACAACATGTTTTGCGGTATTTGGGTATAATTTAAAGTAATGCTTTAAAAAAATGTTTTGTGTATTTTAAATAAGTGGCACGGCTATTTACCGCCCACCATATTTTCAATACCGCAAATTGCGCGCTCGGCAGTTTTTGTTACCTTTTTTACCGCCTTTTTTACTTGCTTTGGGTTTTGCTGTATCATGTACGAGCCCACAGCTCCTGCAGCCGCCCCCAATACTACACCCATTGCTGCCGATTTTACAGTGTTTTCATATCTCGAAAATTTCATAATCCTTATCCTTTCTATACTTGTTGTTACTATTTTTAACATATTATGGTGTTTTTATTCATTACAATAAAAAGTACTTGCAAAGGCGTTTTGCGCCTTATTTTTTAGTAAAGGGCTGACTTTAGTGCATCCACTTAATCAAACCACTCAAAAGAAAGTGCTGTGCATACAAGATATATCTTGTATTGGACGGTGCAGTTTAACAGTTGTTCTTCCCACTTTAAGTTCTATGGGTTTAACGGCGTGCCCTTTGCCTACATCGCTATTGTCGTCGCATTTTTTAGGGTTTTTGCCGGTTGTTCACCACAACCAAACAAAATTTTGCAACGAAACATTAAGCGCATTTAAGCAGCAAAATATAAGTTTTAGCGGAGTACTAACAGGTTATTTAGGCAATGCAAGCAAGGCGGCTACCGCTAAACAGGCAATTGCCCAAAATAGCCAGGCAGTTGTTCTTGTCGATCCTGTTCTTGCCGACCACGGAAGGCTTTACAAAAACAGCACTCCTAAAATGTGTACTGCTATGAAACAGCTTTGCGAGTGCGCACACATTTTAACGCCAAACGTTACCGAAAGTGCGGTGCTTTTAAATTTACCACCATGCGACAATAGTTTTTCGCAACAAGAAATTTCAACTCGGCTACATCAATTATCAAAAAAATATACAAAAGCCAATCACATTGTAATAACAGGTGTACAGCTTGATAATAAATCTGTAAATGCTGTAATATCTAAATCTAAAGGCGAAAAATTAGAAATTAGCTTAATACCTTACGAAACATTGCCTAATAATTATCCCGGAACAGGCGATTTATTTGCAAGCGTACTTATGGGAAGTATGCTTTACACAAACAATATAAAACAAAGTGTAAAAACTGCATCGCATTTTATATCAAAAGCAATAAAGCACACAATGCATCTTGGCACCGAGGCAAAGTTTGGCGTGTGTTTTGAACCATTTTTACACACTTTACATAGTAATTAACATTATTTATACAACACATACGGAGATGACAACATATATGCTAAATTTAGTTTTAATACAGCCGCAAATACCACAAAATACAGGCAACATTGCACGCACGTGTGCCGCCACAGGCGCAGCATTACACCTTGTTGGCCCAATGGGTTTTACGGTAGACGATAAAAAACTAAAGCGAGCAGGGCTTGATTATTGGCACATGCTAAACATAACTTATTATAAAGACACTGAGGATTTTTTTAACAAAACAAGCGGTGTTTATTATTATTTTTCAACTAAGGCACCTAAAAAATATACCGATGTAAAATATGAAAAAGGCGCATACTTGGTTTTTGGCAGAGAGGATGCCGGCCTTAGCGAAGAACTTCTTTTTGCAAATAAAAATACGTGTGTTCGTGTTCCTATGATATCTGTCGCACGCAGTTTAAATTTATCTAACGCAGTTGCTGTTGCCGCATATGAATATTTGCGTCAACACAATTTTGAGGGGTTACAGCAAAGTGGATTTATGTTAGACATGTAACTAAATAGTTGTAGTACTGTTTTGGCATTTAGTTTTTATAAAATTTTGTTTTATTGACACTTTTTTTATGCTATAATGTTTTTTATATTGGTTTTGATTGGAGTTTAATTTATGAGGAAAGTAGCTTTAATTACAGATTCGGCAAGTGATATACCTTTTGATATGCAAGAAAAATACAATATTGATATTTTGCCTTTTACAATTACGGTAGACGGCAAGAGTTATGTAGAGCGTAAAGACTTTAATTTTGAAGAATATTACGATATTTTGTTAAAATGCGAGGGCATACCGTCTACTGCGCATATAACTACAATGAATTTTTTGGAAGTTTTTTGCAACTATGACGACAAGCAGTACACAGATGTTATTTATGTATCTATAAATTCGGGCGCAAGTAATACGCACGACGCCGCAAAAATGGCTGCCGATGAATTTGCCCAAGAAGAGCGCACAAACAGCAAAATGCGCATACATATAATAGACAGCCGATCTTATTCTATGACATATGGCTGGTATATTTGCCGCGCTGCCGAAAAAATTAATAACGGTGCAAGCGTTGGCGAAGTTATCGAGTACCTTAAAGATACTTTTTCTAAAACACAAATTGCACTTAGTGTTTATACCCTTAAATTTATTAAAAAAAGTGGCCGAGTTAGCGCCGCAGCAGCATTTGCAGGAGAACTTCTAGGTTTTAGGCCTATTATATCTATTATAGACGGTGTTACAAAAACTGAAAAAAAAGTTCGCGGCGACAATGCTGTTATGCCCGGGCTTATAGAGTATTTAAAAGAGCATTTAACCCCTGGAGAAGATTATATGATTGGTGCCACTGACATGATAAATTGTGATATTTTAGAAGAATTGTGCATGAAAGAGTTAAAATATAAACCTGTTTGCAAGTTTTTACTTGGTGCAGCTGTTGCCACAAATACAGGCCCAAACGCCGTAGCCTTTGCATTTATAGGCGAAAAACGCAAGTAAACTATAAAAGTAGAAATATAAGTTTAAAGATTAATATATGCTACAAGTCAATACAAATTGAACGGAGATAATAATATGAGCACGTTTTCTAACGATATTATTGAAAAAACAGCACAGGCATTAAGAAAAAACAACATGAATGCGTATATTTTAAACTCAAGAAGTGAGGTATTAGACCTTGTTACAACACTTTTAAGCGATTGCACCGTTGTTGGTTTAGGCGGCAGTGTAACTCTTAGCGAGTGTGGAATATTAGAATATTTGCGTAATGCCGATTTAAATTTTTTAGATAGAGGCAAACCCGGTTTAACAAGTGAGGACATCCGTAAAATATATATAGATTCTTTTAGCGCAGATGCGTATTTTACAAGCAGTAACGCAATTACACAAGACGGCAGCCTAATAAATGTTGACGGCAACAGCAATAGAGTTGCCGCTATGAGCTTTGGCCCTAAAAAAATTATTGTAATTGCAGGCGTTAATAAAATTGTACAAAACGTAGAGGCGGGCTTTGAAAGAATTAGAAATCATGCTGCACCGTTAAACAGCAAAAGGCTAAATTGTGCAACACCATGTAAAACTACGGGCAAATGTGAAAATTGCTTCTCTGCACAAAGAATTTGCTGCACTTATGTTGTACATCGTTATCAACGACAAAAAGGACGAATTAACGTTATTTTAGTAAACGAAAATTTAGGTTACTAAATAAATTTAATTTTGTTGTACATAATAATTTTTGCCACTTAACATTTTAAAATCAATACCATTTATGAAAGGACATGCTTTATTATGAAGCAGCAATCCCTTCCTACCTTGTTAAAATCCGAGCGAACAAATTTTCGCACCAATCCAACCACGCTAATACTAATAAGTTTTCTTGCTGTAATTGTTGTGGGCACATTGCTTTTAATGTTGCCTGTTGCATCAAAAAGCGGCGAGTCTATTCCATTTTTGGGCGCACTGTTTACAGCCACAAGCGCCACATGTGTTACAGGCCTTGTTGTTTTCGATACATTTACACAGTTTAGTATTTTCGGTCAAATAATTATTCTTATGCTTATACAAATTGGCGGGCTTAGCCTTGTTACGCTTACAACTTTTTTTAACATTGCCGTTGGCCGACGTTTGGGTTTAAAAAGCCTGCAACTCGCTAGCGAATCCATCAATTTGTCGGATGCAAGCAAGGCAAAAAATTTATTGCGCGTTGTTATAAATGTTGCTGTAATATGTGAAATTATCGGTGCAGTTTTGTTAAGTTTTGCGTTCGTGCCAAAGTTTGGTCCAAAAGGCATTTTTATATCAATTTTCACTTCTATATCTGCTTTTTGCAATGCCGGTTTTGATATTTTTGGTATGCTCGGCGAGTACAGTAGCGTTACAAGCTTTGTACACAACCCTTATGTTTTATGCGTTATTTGTGTTTTAATTATAAGTGGCGGCCTTGGCTTTTTGGTGTGGCAAGATATTATGACGTATTCAAAAACTAAACATTTGCGTTTGCATACAAAACTTGTTCTTTTAATGACAGCCAGTTTAATAGCAGTAGGTACAATAGGTTTTGCAGCTTTGGAGTGGTTTAACCCAAACACACTGGGCCAATTAAATACATTTGATAAAATTATTAATTCATTTTTTCAATCGATTACAACGAGAACCGCCGGCTTTAATAGTATAGACCTTGCTGATACACAAAGCATTACAAAGCTGTTTATGGTTATTTTGATGTTTATAGGTGCTGCACCCGGTGGTACCGGCGGCGGTATTAAGGTAACAACAATATCTGTACTATTAGTTGCTGTTTTCAGCGTTATAAAAGGGCGCGATTACGCACAGGCTTTTGGCAGAAGAATACATCAAAAACTTGTATACAAAGCGCTTGCTATATTTATGCTGTCAATAATTGCGGTTTTCGTTTCCTCTGTTTTAATTTATTTTAACACCACTACTCCTTTTAGCGCTATTAACAACTTATTCGAGGCAGTATCAGCATTTGCAACTGTCGGCTTGTCGGTTGGCGTTACAGCGTTTATGAACCCAATTGCACAAATTGCCACAATGATTACCATGTTAATGGGGCGTGTGGGTCCCGTGTCTATGGCAATTTCACTAACCTTAAAAAGCAAAAACAATACCGAATCTCAAATTGTTAAGCCAAGGGCAGATATTGCAGTAGGATAAACCCAATATAATTGTATATTTATAAAAATTTGTTATACATATATAAATTTATTTTATATATGTAATTAGTTTTCATATTATTTTTGTAGGAGGCCTTTATGCGTGATACTTTTGGAAATGCACTTTCGTTTACCATATTTGGCGAAAGCCACGGTGCTGCAATTGGCGGCGTTATAAGCGGAATTGCTCCCGGTGTTCGCATCGATGAAAATTTTATTGCATTTCAAATGGAAAAAAGGCGTGCTAAATCGGCGGCAAGTACTAAGCGCACAGAGGCCGATAAGGTAGAATTTTTATCGGGTGTAAAAAACGGTTTTGCAACAGGTAGTGCTATTGCATTTAAAATATTAAATACCAATACTAAAAGCAAAGATTACGAAAAAACGCAAAGTTTGTTGCGCCCCGGCCATGCAGATTTTACAGCTTACGCAAAATATAAAGGCTTTCAAGACGCACGTGGTGGTGGGCATTTTAGCGGTAGACTAACGGCACCTGTTGTAGCAGCCGGCAGTATTTTTTTTGATTTACTCGCAAAAAACAACATTAAAATTGGCACACAACTACTAAGCTGCGCCAATATAACCGACACGCCTTTTTCAGACAATTTAGAAAAACTTGGTGCTGAGATAGATGCATTAAATGCCATTGAACAAGATTTTGCCACAATAGATACTGAAAAAGGAAAGCAAATGTTTGATGCAACACTTCTTGCCTCTCAAAATGGCGATAGTGTTGGCGGAGTGCTACAAACATGTATATTGGGCTTGCCTGCCGGTTTAGGTGAGCCGTTTTTTACAAGCATTGAAAGCGTTATATCTCAGGCCATGTTTAGCATACCTGCTGTAAAGGGTATAGAATTTGGATTGGGTTTTAAATTTGCACAGCTTAACGGCAGCAGTGCAAACGATGAGTTTTATATAAAAGAAAATGATAGCAAAAATAAAATACTTACTAAAACCAATAATAATGCAGGCATAAATGGTGGAATAAGTAATGGTATGCCGATTATATTTCGCACTGTTGTAAAGCCTACACCAAGCATATTTAAGCAGCAACAAACTGTTGATTACGATGCAAAGCAAAATGCAACTTTACAAATTCAAGGTAGGCACGACCCATGCATAGCGCACAGAGCAAGGGTTGTACAAGATAGCTTTGCGGCCCTTGCCATAGCCGATTTACTAAATATGAACTATGGAACTTCGTGGCAAGTTAATAATAGTATTAATAATTTATAATTTTTTATGAGGGGATTTTATGCAATTTGGGTTAATTGGTAAAACACTTGGGCACAGCTATTCAAAAATAATACACCAAAAACTTTGCAATTATACTTACGAGTTGCAAGCCTTGCCCACTAATCAGCACTTTGAAAATTTTATGCAAAGCGCAAATTTTAACGGAATAAACGTTACTATACCGTATAAAAAACAAGTTATACCGTACTGCAATTTTATAAGCGAAAGCGCAAAGCAAATTGGTGCAATTAATACAATAGTTAATGTTAATGGAAAATTACATGGATATAACACCGATTACGACGGTTTTAAATTTATGGCAAATTATGCAAATATAAGTTTTAAAAATAAACATGTTATGATTTTAGGTACAGGTGGCACCGGCCTTACAGTTTTAAGTGTAGCAAAAAATAGCGGTGCAAAAAGCATAACTATTGTTACCAGAAATAAAGACTTAACCTCGAATAGTGAAATTACTGTTAACCAAAACGGTGATTGCAAAATTGAATATATAGATTATTGTTGCATACAAAACGCAGTTAACACTGAAATATTAATTAACACAACACCTGTTGGAATGTACCCTGAAAATGGTGTTTCGCCATTAAATTTACTTACAACTATTTGCGAGGATACTAATAATTATACACCAAACTTACAAGGTAATTATATATTGCCAAATTTGCAAGCTGTGTTAGACGTAATTTATAACCCTACACAAACCAAACTAATAGCCGATGCAAAAAAGAGAGGTCTTGCTACTTCGCAAGGCATTATAATGCTTGTTGCGCAGGCAAAATATGCGGCAGAATTATTTGCAAATACTATAATAAATGATGATATTATAATTAAAATAAAAAATGAATTGCTTGCAGACATGACAAATATAGTACTTACAGGTATGCCCTCGTGTGGTAAGAGTGTTATTGGCAAAAAGCTTGCTACACTTTTAAACAGGCAATTTATTGATATAGATAGCGAAATTGTTGCCTATGCCGGTTGTAGCATAGAGCAAATTTTTAAAACAGACGGTGAGGCTGCTTTTCGAGCATTGGAGACAGAAATGTGCAAAAAATTCAGTGCAGTATCGAGTGCGGTAATATCCACCGGTGGCGGCGCTGTATTAAACGAATTTAATGTAGAATGCTTAAAACAAAACGGTAAGTTGTTTTTTATTAATCGCAACCCTGAGTTATTAAAAACAGGCGGTGGAAGGCCACTTTTTAAATCGAATGAAGATGTACAAAAACTTTACAATCAGCGCATAGGTATATATAATTCTACCGCCGATTACATAATTGATAACAACGGTGCAATTACACAAACTATTGAAAATATTAAGGAAAAGCTATATGAAAATATTGATTATTAACGGCCCTAATATAAATATGCTAGGTATACGAGAGCCCGAAATTTATGGAAGTTTAACTTACAATGACCTTGTTAATTTTATTTTGGAACACGGAAAAAAAATTGGCGCAGAACTCGCATTTTTCCAGTCTAATAACGAGGGTGATATAGTTGATAAAATACAGGCCGCTTACCAAAAATATGACGGTATAGTAATTAACCCCGCAGCTTATACCCACACTAGCATTGCTATTTTAGACGCTTTAAAGGCTGTTGGTTTACCTTGCGCCGAAGTACATATTAGCGACGTAACAAAGCGCGAAAATTTTAGACAAACAAGTTATGCAGGCATGGCATGTAATTGGCATTTTATAGGACAAGGAAAGCACGGCTACACAAATGCAATTGATGCTATTGCCGAGCATTTAGCACTTTAATGTATTAAAAATTACGGTTATTATTTAAATTAAAACATGTGTAAATATGTACTTTTGATTTATTATAAATATTTTTTATGGAAAAGGAAATTTATTATGATTATAAGCACCAAAAAAGGCACCCCTGCACAGGAACTTGACAAAATTATAAAAGAGTTTGAAGCAAAAGGTTTATCGGTAACTATGATAAAAGGTACCGATTATAACGTTTTTGGACTTGTGGGCGATACAACTATAATTGACGAAAAGCAAGTTTTAGCAAACCCATACGTAGACAATGTTCAGCGTGTTAGTGAACCTTTTAAAAAAGCTAACAGGCTTTTTCATGTACAAGACTCGGTAATAAATGTTGGT